>JAGAHD010000030.1 GCA_017627255.1 Bacteroidales bacterium
ATGTTCTCCTCCGACAAGGATGAGGTGGCAGACCTCTTCCAGGAAATCCTCATCAACCTGTGGAAGGGTTCCGGAACCTTCCGCGGCGAGTCCGGACTGGGAACCTGGATCTGGAAAGTCAGTCTCAACACCTGCATCTCCCACGACCGCTCCCGGCGGCGCAGACCCCGAACCGAACCCCTTTCCCTCGATATAGACCTGTTCGAAGACCGGGATGAGGGTTCCAGGCAGGCCGAACTCCTCCGGGGACGTATTGCAAAACTGGGACCTTTTGACAGGGCCATCGTCCTCCTGTGGCTGGAAAACCTCAGCTATGAGGAAATCGGTCGGATCGTGGGCATCACTCCGAAGAATGTCTCTGTCCGTCTTGTCAGAATCAAGGAACAACTCAAAAAAATGCAGTAACATGGAAAACACCGATAAAACCCTACTGGACATGCAGCAGCAGTTGCAGCAGCTCAAGGAAAAACTCGAGAGCCAGAAAATCGTCAACGACCGCGTCCTGCGGAAATCCTTCCGGCAGACCACCCTCCAGCTGAAATTCAAGGCGAACATCCCCGTCATTGCAGGCGTCGTCGCCATCCTCTGCTCCCCTTCGTTCCTTCAGATGGGCATCTCCGTACCCTTTGTCCTCTTCACCGACGTAATCATGCTTGGCTGCATCGCAGTCACCATTATCTACAACCAGCATATACCGCGAAGCGACAAGGATCTGGTCACGGCGGCGGAGGAACTTCGTAAATTCAGGAAACTCAACGCCGACTGGATTAAAATCGGCCTGCCGATGCTGGCCGTCTGGCTGGCCCTGTTCATCTGGGAACTGGTCAGGAACGGGGAACTCTCCGGGACGGGACTGTACGCACTTATCTCCGGCCTCAGCGTCGGTATCGTACTCGGCCTCGTGATCGGATTCAGGAACCGCCGGCAAATCCTCGACGGAGCGGACGATCTCATCGCCCAGATCGAGGAGTTACGGGAAGAAGATTGATTCCCGCTCAGTAAACCAGGTCCGCAATGACCGGATAATGGTCTGATACATAGATACTTCCGCCATATTCCCGAGTAATGCGGCGGAAGCTCTTGCAACCGGAGAAGCCGGAGTAGAAAACATAATCGATCGGAGGCGTCCCGGACACTTTGCCCCAATCATGCCAGGTAACCCCGCGATCCGTATCAGGTGCGGTTTCGCGGGCATCCTGCATCTTCTTCCGAAGGTCCCCGAGGCACGGATCATCCGGATAGACATTGAAATCTCCCACGAGTGCCATCGGATACCCTTCGGGATTCATTCCGACGATCCTTTCCAGTACGAGGGCCAAGCCGTTTCGGCGGGCCGTTTCCCCCACATGGTCCAGATGCGTATTGACGAAATAGAATGCACGGCCGGTCTTCCGGTCCCGCAAAAGGGTCCAGGTCGCCGTCCTCTTACAGGCGGCATCCCAGCCGAATGACGGCTCCTCCGGTGTCTCGGAGAGCCAGTACGTTCCCCAATCCTCCAGGGAGATGCGCTCCGTGTCGTAGAACACGGCCATGTGCTCTCCCTCATGGACTCCGTCCTCCCGTCCCACACCTACATACGCATAACCCGGGCAGTTTCCTTTCAGGAAATCCAGCTGGAAATCATAGGCTTCCTGCACGCCGAACACGGCAGGACGCTGGTCCGCAATCATGGCGGCAGCCGCCGCTTTCCGGTTCTCCCAGGAAAAAGCGCCGTCGTCCGCTACACCCAGGCGTACATTGAAAGACATCACAGGAAGGAATTCGGCCCCCGGACTGCACATGCAGGCTATCAGAGGCAGCAAGGCGGCCAGCAGAATACCATGTTTCATATCTGATGTAATCAACCGATTTTCAGGCACAGCAGCGTCAGGTCGTCACTCGCGTCAGCTTCACCCACATGGTCAGCGACGGCGGACCGGATCGCCTGGACAGTTGTCTGCGCATCCCGGAACGGGGCACGGCCCAATTCCTTCAGCAGGCGGTCATTGCCGAACTCCTCATGCGAAAGGTTCTCCGCTTCATTCAGTCCATCGGTAAACAGGAACAAAGGCCGTCCCTTGAAATCAGCGATCTGCTGCCCCTTGTATTCCCATCCCTGACAGACGCCCAGCGGCGTATTCGCCTCGCACTCCAACGGCATCGGCCGCTCTGTTCCGTTCCTCGGAAGCAGGATCGGAGGATTGTGTCCGCAATTGCAGAAATCCAGGCTCCCCTGCTGCAGGTCTACGACCCCGAAGAACATCGTCACGAACATCATCTGCTCATTGTCCACGGAAAATGCCTCGTTGATCTGTCGGGCGATCTCCGTCGGAGGCAGTTCCTGCTGCCCCAGCAGCCGGAACAGGCTCCGGGACACCGCCATGAACAGGCTGGCCGGAACCCCCTTTCCGCTGACATCCCCGATACAGAAATACAATTTTTCCCGCAGGATGAAATAGTCGTACAGGTCTCCGCTTACCTCCTTCGCAGGAGTAATCGAGGCGAACAAGTCGACATCCTTCCGCTCCGGGAAGGGAGGGAACGTCCTCGGGACCATTCCCCGCTGGATATTCCGGGCGACCTGCAACTCTCCCTCGATACGTTCTTTCTTGGCCGTCGTCCGTGTCAGTTCATCAATATAGGAGACCAGGGATGTCTGCATGTGGGCGAAAGAGCGGGACAAGGTCCCGAGTTCATCCATGCGGTCATCCTGCGGCAGGACATCGTCAAAATGACCGGACGCAATCTTTTCCGCTTCCGCAGCGAGGGTACTGAGCGGATGCACCATCTTTCCAATGACCTTGACGCACACGAAGAACATCAGCAGCAGGCCGAGAAAGGCGATAGCCAGCGCAATCAGCCTCAGTTTGTTGAACCCGCTGAAAATATCGCTTTCGGGACAGACGATCGCCATGCTCCAGCCCGTCGCCCGCAACGGTTTGTAGAAAACATAACTGCGGACCCCGTCCACTTTCAGGACCTTCATTCCCTCCTCCCAATTCAGCATTGCCTGTCCCAGCGCACGGTATTTCGGATCAGGGTTGGCCAGGTCTTCGGTGAAAACCGTTTCATAAAACAGTTTCTCGGGATCCGGATGCACCAGGTAAGTCCCGCCGCGCCCGACGAGCATGCTGTAGGAATGGGGATAAGGTTTGACGGAAGAAATCGTTTCGGACAGCCATTTGAGGGAAATATCCAGCGAAATCGTACCGAAGAAAGATCCGTCCCCCGCCGTCAGGGGCTTGCAGTAAGAGACCTGCATTTCCGTTTCGAATGATTTGCCGTCCTCTTCGTCCCAATCGCAGTATGGTTCGGTCCAGCAAGGCTGGTTCAACAGTTTCGGCAGCAGATACCAGTCCAGGTAGAAGTACTGGTAGCTGTCGTTTCCCTCCTGCATGGTCGTAACAACCCCGTCGGAATTGCCGGAATAGGCAGAGAAATACAGGTCATCCTTGAAAAAATAAGGCTCGAACGAAATGGAGCAGCCGTTCAGGAACGGAGCGCCCTGTACGGTGCTGCGGGAATACTCGAACATCGCCTCCTTGGAATCCAGATGCCGGTACACCAGCCATTCGGTATTGTCTGCCGCCAACTGGACGTCTTCCAGGATATTGTTCAGGCGGAGGACCGCATTGTCAAGGACCTGGGTGGCACCCTTGATAGCCTCCTGCCGGATGGAGCTGCGGGACTGCAGGGACACAAAAGCCTGGGCAGCGAGGAAAACCAGCGCAGCGAACAGAACGACCCAGAGACTCAGGCGGGCGGAAAAGGAATGCCGCAAGTTTTCAAACAGCTTTTTCATGGCAGCAGTTCCTCATAACGGACTTCCCGTTTCAGGATGCCGGCATCCATCATCATCCGGTCCGCCTTTTCGACCATATCTTTCCGTAGACGGAACGAACGGTCCCCGGAATCGGGATCCAGTTGGAGCCGCAGGGTCTCTTCCAACATCAACCGCTGCAGGATCCGGTTGGTCGGAATCCGGTATCGCTTGACATATTGCATGACAATGTCCAGCGTTTCATCCGGATGAGCGGCGGCCCATTCCCAGCCCCGGCGGCTGGCCCGCGCGAAAGCCTGAGCCGTGTTCGCCTTTTTGCTATAGGCACGGCGGCTCATGTAGACACCGTCCTGCTGGATGTTGTAGCCATGGTCGCTGAACCGGTAGACACCGTTTCCGGAACCGATCAACCCGGCCTGCCGCAGCTGGTAATATTCATTGAAACTCATGGCAAGCGTAACATCCACGGCACCGGCTATGAAAAGGTTGACGCTGCTGGCTGACTTCACCCATTCGCAGTTCCAGTGTTCCTTGCTGGCGATGCAGCGGGCAAGCTGGTCATAACCGGCCAGCCAGGAGGTCACCTTGGCTTTGGGTATCTGGAAAGGGTCCCCCCCATTGCGGGAAATGAACATCATGGCACTGTTCATCGAGGTCTGCAGGAGATTCACCAAGGGATGTCCATTCCCAATCATCTCCAATGCCTGGGCAAGGGGAAGAGAAACAGCATCAACATGGCTTTCAATGATTTGCGACTGTACGCTTTGGGTTGTCAGCGGATGGACAATGTCAACTTGAATCCCCTCTTCCGCATAAAAGCCCTTTTCCTGTGCGACATAATACCCGGCAAACTGCGCCTGCGCATACCACTGGGGCATGAAGACGAATGTATCGTCTTTCGTCTGTGCCGCTGCGGAAACCGTCAGGGCAAGGAACAAACCGAACAGGACTCTTTTCATAACCGGAAATGGCAACTGTTTGCGAATTTACGCAAAATCCGGTTTACCTGCAAATCATTCAGCCGTTCGTTGCCAGCCGTTATTGCCCTACCCTGGCGATGAAAAAACAAGAGTTTGAAAGGATAGAGTGCTGCATGCATCAAAAAAAATCAGGATAAATTTGGTTTATATTATAAACTTGTTTATATTTGCATCGGGGATAAGGAAGACTGCGCAGCTTCACTTGCCCGCATTAACAAGTTAAACAGTTGATACAATGGAACAAAACAAAGAAATGACGGCCCAGGAAAGCCTTCAGCTCATCACCGAATCCTTCAATAAAAGCAGGAAGGATATTCTCCGCAACAGCGCAAAATACTTCATGCTCTGGGGCGTGCTGCTCACTGTAACATCTCTTGCCATCTGGCTTTTATGGCATTTCACAGGCAACCCGCAGTGGAACTTCCTTTGGTTTGCCATGCCGGTCATCGGCTATCCCCTCGCAGCCCTGATTGGGAAGAACCAAGTCGCGATTCCGCAAAACGAGATGAGCAAGATGCTTGCCGGCGTTTGGTCTGTATTCGGTACATTCTCCCTCACGCTCAGCGCCATCGCAGTCTTCCTGGTCCCGATGCACGTGACGCTCATCATCGTCATCATCCTGGGTCTGGCCGAATGCATTTCCGGCGTCCTGCTGAAAAACTGGCCCATCATCATCGCCGGTTTCATCCTGGGTGTCGGCGGAGCCGTTTTTGCGCTGCTGGTAAAGAGCGATGCGCAGCTTCTCATTTTCACGCTGGGCGGTGTGCTTCTCCTTGTGACAGGCCTTATCATGAAGATTCAGTACAAGTAGCCTATGTTTCCCAAATTAGATCCTATCCTTCATTCGGAGCTCCGGCTGGCGGTGATGAGTATCCTGGCCGGAGCCGATGAGGCCGATTTCACCTATCTGAAGAAGCAGACAGGTGCTACCTCAGGGAACCTGAGCGTACAGATTGACAAACTCACATCAGCCGGATACATCACGGTGGAGAAAGGGTTCAAGGGCAAGATGCCCCGCACCGCCTGCCGGATCACAGAAGCAGGGCAGAATGCGTTCAGGGCGTATGTCGAAGCGCTGAAAGAGTATCTAGCCGCCAAGTAACAGGGGGAAGCGATGCGAGACGCCCCCAGCCACCGTTCCGGAACATCAGCGGGATTTCGAAGAGAGCGAAGCAGTGGAGGCGCCTGCCGCTTGGCTGCGGCAGGCGCCTATGTTCCCCCGGGGAGCACGAAAAAAGCGCCTGCGAACCAGACGCTTGAAGCGGAGGCGGAGGGATTCGAACCCCCGGGACGTTGCCGCCCAACAGTTTTCAAGACTGCCGCCATCGACCACTCGGCCACACCTCCGTATCGAGGATGCAAATTTAATCAGTTTTTAGGCAAGTGCCAAAAATTATTCCTTAGAGAAAAAATTCCACTGGAACAGCAGCAGGTACAGGGCACCCACCGTCACGCAACTGTCGGCGAAATTGAATACCGGCTCGAAGAAGATGTCTCCTCCGATCAACGGAACCCAGTCAGGCCACGTCCAGAGCGGGAAATAGAACATATCAACGACTCTTCCCTGCATGAAAGGAGCATAATGGCCCAAGGTCGCAACAAGGGAGGGCGTCGATTCGGTAAACACGAGGCCGTAAAAGAGGCAGTCGATGATATTGCCCAAAGCACCGGCGGTAATCAAAGTCAGTCCTACCAGGACACCTGCCGGAACCGGCTTTTCCCGCTTGAGAAGGCGGCCGATCCACACGGTCAGCACGCAAAACAGCACAATCCGGAAAAAAGTAAGGGCATACTTTCCGACGACGCCGCCGAAAGACATGCCGAAAGCCATGCCCTTGTTCTCGATGAAAAGGATCTGGAACCAGTTCCCCACGACCGGGATACTTTCCCCGATGCACATATGGGTCTTGACCAGCACTTTAATGATCTGGTCAATGACCACGAGGAGAGCCCCCAGCAACAACAGTTGCTTTCCCTTGGAAAGTTTCATCAGGTCTTCCCCTGCTTGGCGAGCATTTCCTTGGCTTCGACGGTCAGTGTGGCATGCGGAACCAGACGGAGACGCTC
>JAGAHD010000031.1 GCA_017627255.1 Bacteroidales bacterium
AAAGTATTCTATACCATACTGGCAGCCTGCCTGGCCCTGACCGCCTGCGAGAAGGGGTTCGAGCCGGCGGCTGATCCGCAGGCCTGGCCGCAGGAGGATGCGCGTACGCTTCCTACCGCCTTTGCGGTGACCCCTGTCGGAAGCATCGACCTGGCTGCCCAGACCGGGGAAACGGTCCAGGTTGCCACCCTCGGAGCATCCACCCTGCCGGCGGATGCCTCCTACGGTCCTTTCACCCTTGTCCTGGACGGAACGGTTTCCATTCCCCTGGACGAGAACCTCCATGCCAGCAAGGAAGACCTGCAGAATGCGGTGGCTTCCCTGTACGGCAAGCGCCCCGTCGAGCATGCCATCCAGGCCGTCATCAAGAGCTCCGTCCAGATTGAGGGACAGGGTTTCCGCCTGGAATCCAATGCGTTTGAGTTAAAAGTGACCCCGGAAGCGCCGGTGTTGGACAGCCATTACTACTATGTAGGAGCTGCCAACGGTTGGAGCGCAACGGACAAGACCTATGAGTTTACCAACGCCAGCGGCTCGGACTATTATGACGATCCGGTGGTGAGTGTCACGATTCCCGCCCCGGTCGATGCGGACGGCAACCGCGTGGACAACTGGTTCAAGGTGTCTCCCGGAGCGAACTATGAGCTGGCTGATTTCTGGAGCGGTAGTTTTATCGGCGCCGCAATTGACGGTGAAACCGCGTATGAAGGCAAGTTCGTCTTCGGTAACGCAGCGGGTGCCTTCAATGTGGGCCCTGGTACCGAAGAGGCTGTCTATTACACGATTACCCTGAACCTGATGGACCAGACCTATTCCGTGAAGGTCCTGAACTTCCCGGCGGCCCTGTACATGGTCGGTGCGGAATTCGGTGGTTGGGACTGGAATTCCGACGGAGTGGTCTCGCTCACTCCGGTTCTCCATAACCCCGACTGGGGAGCCGATGCCGAAGGCCAGTTCTATACGGTCCGCTACTTCAGCGCCGGAAAGGGCGTGAAGTTCAACAGCAACCGCGACTGGGACGGCAATCAGTTCGGCAGTCTGGAGACCAACGATGGCTTCACCAATGACGATGACGGCAACCTGGTCGTGGCCGAAGATGGCATCTATCTGATCCACATCGACATGAAGCGGAGTATCCTCCATGTGGAGCCGGCCCGGGTGTATGGCATGGGCCCTGCCTTCGGAGGATGGGATGAGGAGATGGAGCCTGCACTGTTCGCGGTTGATGGTCAGAAGATGAAGATCACGGTTCCCTATGCCAGTTCGGAACTGCGGATCTACGTCGCCTCTTCCATCGCGACTTCCGGCTGGTGGACTCGTGAATTCAACATCTTCGACGGCAAGATTGTGCCCCGCCTGATGGATGAACTTGCCAAGGTTTCCGTGAAAGCGGACCAGCAGGTCATTCTCGACTTCAACGCCGGCACCGGTGAGATTACCGGCGAGGGTGCCGCTCCCACGCTCCCTGAAAACATGTACCTCGTGGGCGAGGGTATCGTGGATTGGAGCACCTTCGTTCCGATGACTCCGTTCCACAGCCAGGCGGGCGCTTTCTGGGCCATCCGATACCTGGAAGCCGGAAAGGCTTTCAAGTTCTCCCCGGATGCCGGCTGGGAAGGCCGCGACTTCTATCAGCTTGATTATAACGAAGGTGTGACTGTTTCCGGCACCGATCTTGTGGTGGAAGAGAGCGGAGTTTACTGCATCGCTGTCGATTATGATAACAGCAAGATTATCGTCGAACCGGCCAAGGTGTACGGCATGGGCAGCGCCTGGGGCGACAACTGGACGGTCCAGGATGCTTCCAAACTCTTTACCGTCGAGGGAAAGACCCTCGTGGGAACGGCGACGACCGACGGAAATGTCCGTACCTATGTGGACAGCAAGATCCTCTCGGGGGCCAACGACTGGTGGCATGCCGAGTTCATCCCCAAGGATGGACAGATCGTGTTCCGCGGCACGGGCGGAGACCCGGATGCGGTCGCCGTCAAGGCCGGACAGAAGATCATTTATGACTTCAATGCCGGAACCGGCGTGATTGAATAGCTTTTCGGGCCGGGGCCCCTGACCGGACCCCGGCTTGCCAAATAATACCTTGAATATGAAACGAATCCCTGCTTTTGTCTGTCTGCTGGCCTTGGCGTTCTCCTGTGGCGAGAAGCCCGAAACGCCCTCCCAGGAAACCACGAAACCGGTAACGTTTACGGTACAGCCCTCCTCGCTTGAGTTTACGGCTGCCGGGGGATCCCAGTCCCTGGCCCTGACCACGGACTCCCAGTCGTGGAAGGCGACGGTCAGCAGCGGTGAATGGGCGACCGTCTCGCCGGCTTCCGGGACCGGCAGCCGGACCCTGACGGTGACCGTCCCGGCCAATGAGGGAGAACGGAGGATGGTGACGGTATCCTTCTCGGACGCTTCCGGTGCCAAGGGAAGCGCCATCGTGAGCATCGTCCAGGACGCTGCCTCCGAGGTCGGTACCATCGTTCCCAATCCCGCAGCCTTTGATAACAAGAAGCGGGCATCGACCACCTACCAGCTGCTGATCTATTCCTTTGCCGACAGCAATGGCGACGGGGTCGGAGACTTCAAGGGAATCCAGGACAAGCTCGATTACCTGGACGGTCTCGGTGTGGCGGCGCTTTGGCTGTCACCGGCGCATCCGACGTCCTCCTACCATGGCTATGACGTGGATGACTATTACACGGTGAATCCGCTGTTCGGGACGGAGCAGGATTTCAAGAACCTGATCGATGCGGCCCATGCCAGGGACATCAAGATCTACATGGACTATGTGCTGAACCATTCCGGCTCCAACAACAGCTGGTTCAAGCAGGCGCTTGCAGATCCTTCTTGCAAGTACCGTGACTACTATGTGTTCTCCGACAACCCTACGGCCGATGTAGCTGCCGGGAAGATCGACAATTATGGCGGAGCGAAGACCCCGGGTATGGGGGAATGGCATTCTATCACTTCCGGGGACAAGGGGTACAAGGGACGGCTTCATTTCAAGCTGGACTGGAATGCGAAGACCATCACGGTGACCGAGTCCACGGAGGCCGCTCAGACCTCCAACGCCTCTGCGAAGATTTGGTTGTATTTCGGGGACAACGTGGGCCTGTACGAGACATCGTCGAATGTGTATGAGATTACCTATGAGGTTAATACATCCTGGGGCTTCCTGGTCCGGACCTCGACGACGTCCTGGGATAACGGGACCAAGTGGGGAGGAAATGGCGGCGCCATCACGTTGGGAACCCCGTATTCCCTGAACAGCAATCCTGCTAACGATATCATCTTCGGCGGCAGCACCTCCTACTATTTCGCCAGTTTCGCGACTTCCATGCCTGACCTCAACTACGGACCGTATGCCTCGGCTTCCGAATCCGGTGCCTTCCAGGATATCGCTGCAACGGCCGACAAGTGGATCAAACTGGGTGTGGATGGTTTCCGGCTTGATGCCGTCATCTGGATCTATCAGGAGCAGGTCATGGCCAACCAATCCTTCCTCAAGCAATGGTACGACCACTGCAATGCCACCTATCAGGCGCAGGGTCATTCGGATTCTATTTTCATGGTGGGAGAGGCTTGGAAGGACCACAATACGGAGAAGCTATACTACAAAGGCATCCCTTCCTGCTTCGAGTTCGAGTACTTCGACCTGCTGACCAAGGCGGTTTCCGGCAATGCCGACAACTATGTGACGACGGTAAACCGTTATCTGTCAGACCATTCCTCCCAGCGGGCCGATGCCATCACCTCCCTGTTTATGACGAACCACGACCAGAACCGGGCGGCGGAATCCCTGGGCCGCAATGTCGCCAAGGAGAAACAGGCGGCGGCCATGCTGCTCACCACACCCGGGAAACCGTTCATCTATCAGGGAGAGGAACTGGGATACTACGGCAAGAAGGATGGCGGTGACGAATATGTCCGCACCCCGGTCCTGTGGGACAATGCTGGCAAGGACTGTGCAAAGAAAGGCGTGAACAACAAGGTGGACAATGCCATGTTGACCTCCTCCATCTCCGTGGAGGCCCAGGATGCCGATGCGAATTCCCTCCTGACCGTATACAAGACCTGGAGCCGGCTGCGCAACACCTATCCCGCCCTTGACGACGGGACGATGACCGTCGCCCCTTGCAACGGCAGCACTGTGGCCGCCTGGTACATGACGGGCACGGACGGCAGCAAACTCCTCGTTATCCATCACGGTGGTGCCACTGCAAATGCCATTACCGTCTCCGACGACATGTCCCACCCGATCGCCCTCCTCGGAACGGCCTCCGTTTCCGGCAAGACCCTCAAACTCGGCGCAAACTCCTCCGTGGTGTTCCAGCTGTAACCAGTGCTCCTTGCCGTCGTGATCCGGGCCCTCCTGCAGTTACCCGCCCCCCGCGAGTACTCTGCAAAACGCATCCCCGGACCCACTGTGACGAAACCGGCCTTGTGAGCCCTCAACTGCTACATGCCCTGTTTTTTTAGGTGGGGCATGTGGCAATTTATGTATCAGAGCGGCGATTTCGTAACAGGACCTTCGGTTACGACATTCTTTTTATCGGTTCTTCATGGGTCTAGGAGGTTAACGTTAGCCATAGGGCATGCGAGACATTCGATTTCTTTAGAGTCTGTGAAAGTTGCGGTTTCCTTCGAGATCGTTCAGGACGTTTCCATTCTCGCTGGAAGAGGGGATTTTTCTTTAAAAAGGAGACACGAAAATGGCGATATAGGGGCGCGGGAGGGGGATTTCGGCATTTATCCGTTTCCTTTTTGCTAAAATGGATAGCCTGCCGTATCTTGCGGCAAAAACGGATGGAGGAAGCGATTGATACTATTTGGCACGTGTATTCAGACGGCGTGAGGGCGGATATCCCTTTTGATACGGAGGAAGACAAGGTGTTTGGCTGGAACAGCGTTGCAATCTGTGCGGAAATCGTTGGAGTAAGGGTCTGGGTGGTGACGGTCAATGATACGCATCTTCATGTGCTGGCGTGTTGTGACGGGGTTCGTGCCGAGCGGTTCAAATGTCTTCTGCAGCAGCGCCTTCAGCGTCATTTCCCCGGAGATAACATCCATCTGGCCTGTGATCCGGTTACGAAACGGGAGGACGTGCTGTCCAAATTCATGTACGTATATCGCAACTGCCTCGATTTTTATCGGAAGCTTCCCGGCGAGTACCCTTGGGGATGCGGACATCTCTATTTTTCGGAGAAACGGCATTTCTACAAGGGCCGGCGGGTGGATTGGCTATCCGGCCGGGAGCAGTATCGGATGTTCAGGACGAAACATCCCATTCCGCAGCACTGGCGATTTCAAGAGAATGGACGGATCCTCCCCGAGAGTTTTGTGGATTTCGAGGCGGTCGAACGGTTTTTCCGGAGTGCCCGCACTTTTATCGCCTTCCTGTATGTCCGGAAGGAAGATGAAGCGGCCATGAAGCAGGAGATATATCGGAACTACATGGAATCCAGGTCCATCCAGGAGCTGCGGAAGATCGGGAACCGATACAGTGTCAACTATTGCGGCCGGACGCTCCCGAAGACAACCCTGGAAATCCGCCTGAAAGTAGCCCTCCGGTTATTGCGTGAAGGCCTCTCCAGCAAGAGCGCCAGCCTGGCCAAAGCCCTTTATTTGAAACCAGAGGACCTTTACTTACTTGTGTAATGAGGCCGGTCGGTTTTCGTTTGTTGTTGGAAAGCGCCTCCCTTCTGCCGCGGTCCCTGAGCGTGCGGTGACGAAAACGGCTCCTGATGTCTTCAAGTGCGACATGCCCGGTTTTCGGGAGGGGGATATGTGACGTTTTATGCCGTAGAAAGCCGTTTTTGTTACCTCATGTTCGGCCGCCCCATGTTCTGCCCCTAAGCGAATGATGTTGAGAGGCTCTTTTCTGCGTCCGGGCTGCAGGGCGATGGCTCTGTGTTTTCTGCAAAGATAGGGGAGAGGGCATCATTTCCAAATAATGTCATCATCCGGTGGGGCCGGCTTGCTTTTCGCGAAAGAAAATGCTAAATTGCAGCATGTTAAAAAATTGCATCCTTTTTCTGCTTGCCTTTCTTTTTCTCGCTCCGGAGGTCCGGGGAGGGGATTCTGTGGAGGCGCGACTGAGGGAATTGGATGCGGAACTGGCCCGGAAAGCCGAGTACGACGCCCGGAAGGAGGAACGGCTGGAACGTCTTCGGGCCAACCTCCGCGCAGCTCGGGACGACGAGGCCCGCTACGAGGCCTCAAAAGTCCTATTTGAGGAGTATAAGAGCTATAAATATGATTCCGCCTTTGCCTATGCCGCCCGGATGGGGGAACTGGCCGCCCATGCCGAACGCCCCGATGCGCGGGTGGAGGCGGGCTGCGCGACCACGTTCTGCCTGATTTCGGCCGGCCTGTACAAGGAGGCCTTCGATGTCATGGAATCCCTTTCCGTGGAGGATGTTGCCCCTCCGACGTTGTTGGAATACTATAAAATCCTGGTCCGGCTGAATTACTCGGCGCGGGGGTACTCCCAGACGGCCCCATATTGGGACGAGTATTCCCAGGCCGGAGAAATGTACAGCCGGAAGATCATGGAAATGGCCCCGGAGGATTCTCCCCTCTGGCTTGAGTACAAGGCCAACCTCTTGATGGAGAGTGCAGAATAGGAGGAGGGAATCGATGCCTACGAACGCCTGCTGGCCGACAGGGACCTGGACCTCCACTCCCGTGCCATCTTTTCCTCGTCGTTGGGCTGGCTGCAGCATTGTCTGGGGCAGGAGGACGCGTCGATCGTGTCGCTCTGCGAGTCCGCCATCTGCGACCTCAAGTCATCGACCAAGGAGACGACGGCGCTCCGCATGCTGGCGGAATACCTGTCCCGCCGTGGCGAGGTGGAACGCCCTTCCCGGTATGTCCATGAGTCCTTCGACGATGCCAATTTCTACAATGCCCGGCTCCGCAAGCTGGAGGTGGGAGCCGTCCTTCCCATCGTGGAAAAGAACCATTACGCTCGTCTCCAGCGGGAGCGGAACTGGCTGATGGTGAGTATTGTCCTAGCCATCATCATCGCGCTTGCCGCCTTTGCGGCCTGGCTGTTCATCCGTCGCCAGAACCGCCGGCTGCATGAAGCGCGGCAGACCATCGAAGACCGGAACCGCCAGCTGGAGGAAGCCAATGCCCAGCTCGCCGAAGCCAACGAGATCAAGTCGGAGTACATCGGCAATTCCTTTTACCTCAATTCCGAATTCATCGACAAGATGGCCCAGCTCTACAAGATGGTGGACCGGATGATCGTGACTCGGCAGTATGATGAGCTCCGCCGCAGCCTGAAGGAATCCACCATCGACAAGGAGCGGGACGAGATGTATGCCTCCTTCGACGCCACCTTCCTCAAGATCTTCCCTACTTTTGTCAATGATTACAATGCCCTGTTCCCGGAGACAGAACAGCGTTATCCTTCCGGCGGCCTGACGCCGGAAATGCGTATTTTCGCCCTGATCCGCCTCGGCATCTCCGAAACCGAGCGCATCGCGAAGTTCCTGGATTATTCGGTCCATACCATCAACACCTACAAAACCCGGGTAAAGAACAAATCCTGGGTGGAAAATGACCGGTTTGAGGCCGAAATCATGCAGATCGGAGTCCGGTAAAGACGATACAATCATTATATTTTTCAAGAGTCAATAAGTTGTCAATCAGCATATTGACTCTTGAATTCGTTATATTTCCCCTATTTTATTCGGACGCGCGTGGGAGAGTGGGTAATTTTGTCCAACACCGAAAACTAGATAACCCATCATAACCAACTACCTACCAATGAAAAGGATTATTTCCGTTTTGACCACGCTGCTCCTCGCAGCGGGTCTGGTGTCCGCCCAGGGCGGATACCTGGTCAAGGGTGTGGTGGAGGACGCAGCCGGTCCCGTGATCGGTGCTACCGTCTTGCAGCAAGGCACGACGAACGGCACGACCACCGGCCTGGACGGAGACTTTGCGCTCCGCGTCCCGGATGCAGATGCGCTGGTGGAAATCAGCTGCATCGGCTATGCCACACAAGTT
>JAGAHD010000173.1 GCA_017627255.1 Bacteroidales bacterium
CGCCCCATAGGTAAGCAGGGTCCCGGTGCCGGGGTCGAAAGCGAACAGGGCCGCTTTTTGGAAGTCTTCGATTTCGATGGATACGATGGACCGGGTCCCGGTATCCTCCATCCCTTCATGCAGGGAGACGGTCACTTCCCGGTACAGGGTCTTGTCCATCGGCTCTTCGGACAGGGCCTGCCGGCAGGCCGAGGTACCGATGACAGCCCCTCCGACAATCGCGATCAATGTCTTGATATTCATAATTCTATCGTTGATTATAGAAAGTATCAGTGAAGTTCGGATTCTCCGCCGTCATCCCACTCGCCGTCGATTTCCATGTCCGACGGATCCAACAGGTCGTTTTCGTGTTTCCAGTCGTCATACTGAAGCCCATTCTCCAGATAGCGTACATTCCAGATATAGTGGGTATTCCGCAGGATGTTGAAATCCGAGACGGCATCTTTCCCCAAATAACTCCTGTAAATGATGGATCCCTTATAGGGGCCGCTGGCATCCACGACGGCTTCCAGATAGGTAAGCCGGTCCTTGCGGTCTGCTACGGTGCTGCTTTTGTCCGGACTCTTTCCGGACGAAGCGGTGATGCCAGAAAAAGTGCCTTGGCAGTTCTCCGGCACATAAAAGACAAAAGTGCCCGAATCCGTTCCCGTTCCGTCCTGGAACTCCTGTTCATCCAGGATGTCTCCGGCGCCGGTCGCTTCTCCCGTCCCGAAAGGCCGGAGCACCCGGTTCAGGTTGCACACCTTCACTTCCCGGAAAGCGGCTCCTTCCCATTCGCAGGTCAGGTGTGCGGTCACCTTGGCCAGAAGGCGCTCCACTGGGATGACGGCCGTTTTTCCGTTGTAATCCAGCTTCCCGGCCATGGGCAGTCCCCGTGTGGCAAGGGAAGTCTTCCCCGAGGTGTAGGAAGGGATCTGATAGGTGAGTGTGGACAGCCTGTTTTCGGATGCGGGAAGTTTGCTCCTCATGTCGCCCATGTTTACCAGGGCGTAAACGGTATAGGATACGCCGCTCTCCAGGGTCATCGTCATGGCATCGAGCTGGCTTGTGAAGTGGCCAGAGGTGACGAGTGAGCCGTCCTCGTAGGCGGCGAGGGTGATACAGGTTTTCTTTGTTTCGATTCCTGAGGCGCTCAGGAGCGAACGGGTGGCGATGTCCGTATCGGCCGTTCGGAAGAGGACGGCTTTATCCGGACGGTCCCCGGTACAGGAGCCGGACAGCAGGAGGAGGAGCACCAGGGCGGCAAAAGGTCTGACTTTACGCATAAGTATCTGTTCCTGTTTAGATTTCAATGAGCGGGAATACCATCCCGTCTTCCCAGTCGGCCACCCGGAGGTCCACCAGTCCATTGACCAGGTCGATGGCGACATAGATATCCTGCAGTTCCTCCGCCTTCCAGTTGTACCCCAGGGCGGCGATGAATTCCCCGAGGGGGAAGGTGGCCGGAACGCCATCGCCGGAGCGCACGGTGACCGTCAGTGAGTTGTCCTTCTGACGCGGAAGGCGGAAGGTGACGATGCCCTCTCCGTCCCGCACCTTCGGTTCGCATCGGAACAGTCCCGGGACCGGGGAGTGGTCCAGGAGGTCGAAACCGCTGGTGTTCCCGTCCACCCG
>JAGAHD010000174.1 GCA_017627255.1 Bacteroidales bacterium
CGATCTCGCAAGGTGGGCGCAGGAGCGCGACTCCGTGACATGGGACTCCCGCGAGGGCGCTGTCACGGCCCGACGGGAAGCCCGCATCGGACGACTTGTCCTCTCCTCCCGTCCGGTGTCGGAAAACATCCGGGAACAAGTCACGGCGGTTCTCTGCGAAGCCGCCCGCAAGGAAGGACGCTCCATGCTGGATTTTTCGGACGACGTGAAAAACCTGCAGCGTAGGGTGGCTGCCCTGGCCGCCTGGCACCCGGAACTGGATCTTCCGGATCTCGGGACAGACGCTGTCCTGGAACGGGCATCGCAGTGGCTGCCGCTCTATGCCGGCGGAGCGACGACCGCCGCAGAACTCCGGCGAATCGACATGTGCCATGTTTTGTGGGGGATGCTGTCCTATGACCAGCAGCAGGCGGCCGAGCGGCTCGCCCCGTCGCATGTCACGGTTCCGACCGGAAGCCGGATCCCGCTGGAATACCGCCAGGGGGCGGAAACACCGGTCCTGCGGGTCCGCCTGCAGGAGTGTTTCGGACTGGTAGACACGCCCCGGATCGACGGCGGACGCCGTCCGGTGCTCATGGAACTGCTTTCTCCCGGATACAAGAGCGTCCAGCTGACGACAGACCTGCACAGTTTCTGGCAGGACACCTATTTCGAGGTGAGGAAGGAACTCCGGCGCCGTTATCCCAAACACGCCTGGCCGGACAATCCCCTGGAGGCAACTCCGGTCCGCGGCGTCCCCAAACGTTCCTGACGGAGATCAGGAAGGATCCTGTACATCCGGGACCGCCGCATCCAGAAGACGGGCTCCGGCCTTATCGCCGATAGCCTGGGTCTTGTTCATGACGGTGGTCAGCATGAGCATGTTGGCCGCGATTTCCTTGACATTCGGGTCGGTGCTCACCTTCAGGGCATACCAGTTCTTGTCGCGGTGCTCCTCAATGGAATCGACGAAATCCACCGTGTCCCCGAAACGTCCTTTGATGCTTTCGTGGAGGGCGGCCGTGTACTGGCGGCACAGGGCGGTCACTTCTTCTTCCATGCTGGCCTTCACGCCCTCTTCCTGTGCGTCGCAGTACTGGTCCTTCAGTTCGTCGAACTCAATGTCCTGGCGCAGTTCGGTCTTGTCTCCGGAGATCTTGAGGATCTCGCAGCGGTCGATGTCCTCCCGGTCCGGAATCATCTCGCTGCTGATGTCGTGCAGCTTTTCGAAACGGACTCCATAGAAGAGGGCGACGCCATCCTCGTAGGCATACATAATCTTGCTGAAGTCGATGCCGAGGGACACTTTATAGTAGAACTTGTGGATATACAGGAGTTTCCGGACAGAAGACTCCCGCAGGATATTGTCTTCCCAAACAGTCTGGAGGAATTTGCGGTCAGGCACGGAGAAGCGCTGCCGGTCCAACTGGTCGATGTCCTCTTCCTTCACGACATAGCCGGATTTGGCATACTCCATCTGCTCCACCTTGAAGGTATAATCGATATGGGACGGCAGGGCACCCGTCTGGACACGGGTATCCAGCTGGTCGGACAACGCCCGGTTCTCCTGTTCAAGTACCTGGACCCGTCGTTCCAGCTCACGGTCTTTCTCCATCTTTTCAATCAGCTCCTGCTGACGTTCCAGCAGGCTCTGCTGCAACCAGCTGTTGAGCGGTTTGAACGCCAGGAAAGTCAGCACGAGGGTAATGACATTCGACAGCACGATCGAAAGGCTCGACATCAGATGAGGAAACAGCAGAAAAAAGGCGATATTTACGCCGATCAACAGGAAACAGGCTGCGATCCACAGCGAATTCTTCAGATTTCCCTTGAAAAAATCCATAGGTCTCTTTCGTTTGAATATCTAAGGAAACCATGCAATTATCACGCCGAAATGCACGAATTAAGTACGGACAAACGACCGTTTTTCACGAATCAACGACCGATTAATCCGTAAAAAGCATTATCTTTGCCCTATGAAACTGAATACAGAACATGCGGCAGACCTGCTATTCTGCCTTCTTGCGCTCCCCCTGATGATCCTGGTCTTTCCGGTCGAAGAGTGGGCCGGCTGGCACGCCTCTTTTGTCGTGACGATGGTTCTCTGGCTGTACTTCCTGTACTTCATCCACCGGGAATATACCGCCGCCCTCCTGACGGGCGGAAAGAAAAAATTCGCCTATGCACTGGTCCTTCTTTTCCTTGTAACGGCCGTCACGTTCCTGATGAGCCTTCGCGAGATTTCCTTCCCGAATGAAATCCGGACCGACTCGCCTTCCCGCCTCTACGAACACCAGCAGGCGCTCTGGGTCCTGTATATCGGCGTAACGGCCTACAGCCTTGCCGTAGGCGTCCTCTCCCAAAAGATCCGGCGCATCGAAGGAGAGCGCCGGGAAGAAGAGCACGAAGCGGATACCCGTTCCGCCATCGAAAGCCGCGCCGCCCAGGCTGTTGCCGGAGAAAGCATCACGGTCACGGCCGGATACAAGGACGTGACGGTCCCCCTGGCCGGAATCCAGTTCATCGAATCCCGCAACAACTACGCCTGCATCCACCTGGACCACCAGGAGGACATCGTGACGCAAACGACGCTCAAATCCCTGCTGGAACAGCTTCCGGAGGGGAAATTCATCCGGATTCACCGCTCGTACATCGTCCCGGTCCACCGGATCGAGGCTAAGCGCGCCACCTCCGTCAAACTGATCGGCATCGACACGCCGCTTCCGGTCGGAAGGGCCCACAAAGAAAACCTCAAGTAGCATGTCCCCGAGCACCATCCTCCTCACCATCCTGGCCTATTTTGCGGCCATGTCCCTGGTCGCCCGGGCTTCCAGCCGCCGCAGCGGCGAGGGTTCCTTCTTCACCGGAGGGCGCCGGTCGCACTGGGGCGTAGTCGCCTTTGCCATGATCGGTTCTTGCATGTCGGGGGTCACGTTCGTTTCGGTGCCCGGCATGGTAGGGACCAGCGGATTCGGCTACCTGCAGATGTGTATCGGGTTTTTCCTGGGCTACCTGGTCATCGCCTTCGTACTCACACCGTTGTATTTCAAGTTGAATGTCGTATCCATCTACCAGTACCTGGAGCAGCGTTTCGGGCTCGGGGCCTACCGGACCGGCGCCTGGTTCTTCTTCATCTCGAAGATGCTCGGGGCCTCGGTGCGGCTCTTCCTCGTCTGCCTGACCCTGCAGCTGCTGGTTTTCGGCCCGTTCGGCCTGCCGTTCTGGGTCAACGTTCTCTGCAATGTCGGCATCTGCCTGGTCTACACTTACCGGGGCGGCGTCCGCTCCGTCATCTGGACCGACGTCCTCAAGACGGCCTGCATGATCCTGTCCGTCACCCTGTGCGTCATCCTGATCGGGAGGGATCTCGGCGGCATCCAGATCCGGGAAAAAGTCTTCTTCTTCGATGACGTCAACCATCCGCAGTATTTCTGGAAGCAGCTCCTGGGCGGGCTGTTCACTGTCATTGCCATGACCGGGCTGGACCAGGACATGATGCAGCGGACCCTCGCCTGCAAAAACACGCGGGATTCCCAGAAGAACCTGATCCTGAGCAGCTTGCTTCAAACCGTCGTCATCGCTCTCTTCCTGTGTCTGGGATCGCTCCTGTACCAGTATGCCGCCGCGCACGGGATCTCCGAAACCGGAGACCGGCTGTTCCCCGCAGTCGCCACCGGCGGAGGACTGCCTCCCCTGGCCGGTATCCTGTTCGTCCTCGGCCTGGTTTCCAGCGCCTATGGGGCGGGCGGATCCGCCCTCACTTCCCTGACGACCTCCTTCACGGTAGACATCCTCCGCAAGGACAGCGACACGGGCGTCCGAAAAGGCGTGCACATCGGGATGGCCGTCCTGATGGGGGTCGTCATCATCGTCTTCAACGCCCTCAACAGTACCAGCGCCATCGATGCGGTCTACAAACTCGCCAGTTATACATACGGCCCTCTCCTCGGGCTATTCGCCTTCGGCATCCTAACGCGGAAACAGGTGAAAGACAAGTATGTACCCCTTGTCGCCCTGGCGGCTCCCCTGATCTGCCTCATGCTTCAGCTCAACTCGGAACGGTGGCTGGGCGGGTACAAGTTCAGTTACGAGCTGCTGCTGGTGAACGCGGCGCTGACCTTCATCGGCCTGTGCCTGCTGATTCGGCGCGACGAGCCTCGCCGACACCCGTCGGGCGCCCGTTCATGAAGGCGATGATGCCGGCTTCGGGAAAGCCGAGCGAGCGGACCTCGTTCAAATGTGACAAGGCTTCGTCATAGGTTATGAAAACCCCGACAGAATAGACATATTTCAACGACGGAGTCATCCGTTCGTAAACGGGACTGAGGCCCTGGATGTCGTCCAGGCTGGCATGACGCCCGGTGGTCAGGAACTGGATCTGGTAGACGACACCCTCGGGAAGCGTGGTGCTCTGCGCGAAACGGCCGACCGGTGCGATGCGGAAAGCCTCGGCGGCGGACGGTGGAGCAGTGGCCAGTTTCAACTTGAGACGGGCGCCTATGGCATTTTTCGTAAAAGTATAGCTGGAACCGGCGCCGACCACCTCCCGGTCACTCCGGTCACTGAACGCCATCACTCCGTTCTTGAGGAAGGACTGTTCGATCCGTCGGACAGCCCGGTTGGTCTCTTCCAGCAAGCGGCGCAGCGGTGTCAGCTCCTCCTCCATCTGCGAAATCGAAGCCGCTGTCCCTTCCCCGCCTTCAGTCAGCCGCTCACGGAGCTGGTCCAGCCGGCGTTCCCGGACATAGATGGAATCGCGCAGGGTACGGGCTTCAGCCATCTTTTCCTTATACAGGAGCGTATTGTCGTTGTCCCGGACCCCCTCGGAGACGGCGGAGCCGTGGTCCTGGCGGGACAGGTCGGCCTGTGGAATCAGGGATGCCATCCGCGACAGCGCTTCCGGGTCACGAATCGGAACACGCCTAGGAAGCGTCTGGTATTCAATAACATAAACATAGACGCTGTCGGGGCTGCAATTCCGGTTGGAGGCAAAGATCGAATACCGGCCGTCCTCTGAATCCACCCGAAGGAAATCGTCACCGGGAGAGTTGTACGGAAATCCCAGGTTCACCGGCTCTCCCCAGGCGGAGACCTCCTCGTCCCAGGTCGCGGCATATAGGTCGTACCCGCCCATCCCGGTCAGGCCGTCCGAGGCGAAATACAGGGTTTTCCCGTCCGGAGACCGCATCGGGAAAATCTCGTTGCCGGAGGACAGCAATCCCTCGCCCAGCAGGCGCGGGACGGACCAGAGGGAATCCAGGTCGCGGGTCACGTACAGATTCCTTGCCCCGGAAGCGTCGGATGCCGAAAAAAACACCTCCCGGCTCCCCTTCGGGGCGTAGGTCGGCACCTCACCGCTCCCGGAGGGATCCAGGACGTTGGGGGCGGAGCGCCAGCTCTGGTTTTTCAGGGGATAGTACAAGAAAAAGTCCTTGCGGGCAAACCGACGGCGCGCGACAACCGTCACATCCTCGCAGATATCCGTCATGTTCAGGGCATTCTGGGAATGCTGATACCGCTGTTCCAGCACAGCCCGCACGGCCGGGTCGTCCGCTTCCCGGAGCGCACGGCCATAACAGTCCAGGGCTTCTTCGAAACGGTACAGCCGATGGAGACGGTCCCCTTCCGCCAGGAGGGAATCAGCCGGAGAAGGAATATTCCGGGCCGACAGCCCGAAGACTGCCGTCAGGAGACAGAACAGTATGGAAAACACCCTCCCTTTCACCGGTTGACCTGCTTTTGAAGCATGCAAAATTAAGAAATAGTTATGAGAATCTTCATTTATCAGAAAAAATTTGTACTTTTGTATCCTTATTTTGCCGAGGTGTGCAGATTCGGCATCTGTCACCGCGGCATATAGTGGAAAAAACTAATATTAAATTCATAACAAACCATGCAAAGCAAAGGTGCAATCAGACTCGTCGCGATCCTGCTTGGGCTCGCCTCCCTCTGGCAGCTTTCCTTCACGGCGGTGACCCGCCTCCAGGAGAAAAAGGCTGCCAAGTATGCGGAGGCACAGGCACAGCAGTTCGTTGACGCCAACAACGTCGCCTCCGAAGTCCGGGAGTACGTCCTCGACTCGGTGGCCAACATCAGAAACAGGGCATATATCGATTCCATCGGCAGCGAAAAGGTTTATCTCGGATATACCTACCAAAGCGCCAAGGAGAAGGAAATCAACCTCGGCCTTGACCTCAAGGGCGGTATGAACGTCATGCTGCAGGTCCAGCTCGAGGACCTGGTGAAGGCCCTTGCCGGCAACAGCTCCGACCCCGACTTTGTCAAAGCCCTCAACGAAGCCAAGAAGAACAACGTCAACTCCAGCCAGGATTTCATCGGCCTGTTCGAGGCTGCCTGGGCACAGAATGCCAACGGACGCCGCCTGGCCGAAATCTTCGGCACCTATGAGCTTCGTGAGAAAGTGAAGCCCGAGTCCACCGACCGGGAAGTCATCGAGGTGATCCGCGGCGAAGCCAAGAGCGCCATCGACAACTCCTTCAACGTTCTCCGCAACCGTATCGACCGCTTCGGCGTCACCCAGCCGAACATCCAGCCCGTGGGCAACAGCGGCAAGATCCTCATCGAACTTCCGGGTGTCAAGGATCCGGAACGTGTCCGCAAACTCCTCCAGGGAACCGCTTCCCTCGAGTTCTGGCCGACGTTCACCTCCCGTGAGGTCAACCTCCAGGCCGTAGACGCCCGCGTCAGCGAGATCCTCAGCAACCTCGGCGACAGCACCGCCGTCACCAACCCGCTGTTCAGCGTGCTCTCTCCGAGCGGCTGGGACAACGCCTGCATCGGTTTCGCCAATGGCGTGGATACCGCTACGGTCAACCGTTACCTCGCCCTTGCCGAGGATGTCCTCCCGCAGGGCTTCCGCGGCCTGTGGTCCGTCAAGCCGAGCGAGTTCGTCCAGAGCGGCAACGTCTATGAACTCGTCGCTATCAAGGCTACCTCCCGTGACGGCAAGGCTCCGCTCGACGGTGGTTCCGTCACCGACGCCCGCGTCGATTTCAACGGCCAGCAGAACGGCGGTACCCCGTCCGTCTCCATGACCATGAACGCTGAGGGCGCTTCCGTCTGGGCCCGCCTGACCAAGGACAACATCGGCAAGCAGATTGCCATCGTCCTCGACGGCCTCGTATATTCCTATCCGAACGTCCAGAACGAAATCACCGGCGGCAATTCCCAGATCACCGGCAACTTCAACGTCCAGGAAGCCGAGGACCTTGCCAACGTCCTCAAGTCCGGTAAGCTTCCGGCTCCGGCTACGATCATCCAGGAGCAGGTCGTGGGTCCTTCCCTCGGTTCCGCTTCCATCCGTGCCGGTCTCATCTCCTTCCTGATCGCCTTCGTCGTGGTGCTCCTCTATATGGTGCTGTTCTACAAGGGTGCCGGTCTGATCGCCGACGTCGCCCTGCTGTGCAACGTGCTCCTGCTGTTCGGCACCCTCGTCTCCTTCGGCGCCGTCCTGACGCTCCCGGGTATCGCCGGTCTCATCCTGACCCTCGGTATGGCTGTGGATGCGAACGTGATTATTTACGAGCGCATCAAGGAAGAGCTTGCCGCCGGCAAGGGCTTCTCCAAGGCTGTCGCTGACGGTTACAAGAACGCCTACTCCGCCATCATCGACGGCCAGGTGACCACCCTCCTTACCGGTATCATCCTCTACATCTTCGGTTCCGGTCCGGTCCAGGGCTTCGCAACCACCCTGATTATCGGTATCATCACGTCCGTGCTGACCTCCATCTTCATCACCCGCATCATCTTCGATGACCGCATCCAGAAGGGCAAGACCGTCAGCCTCTCCAACAATTGGAGCCGCAACTTCCTGAAGAACACCCATGTCGATTTCATCGGGCTCAAGAAGTACTCCTATATCATTTCCGGCGCCCTGATCCTCATCAGCATCGCCTCCATCGCCTTCAAGGGCTTCAGCTACGGTGTCGACTTCACCGGTGGCCGTACCTATGTCGTCCGCTTCGACCAGAGTGTCAAGGCTGAGGATGTCCGCGCCGCCGTCGAGAACACCTTCCAGGCTGCTGCCGCTGCTGCCGGCGAAGACCAGTACTCCGTCGAGGTCAAGCAGTTCGGTGGTGACGCCCAGATGAAGATCACGACCCAGTACAAGAACAAGTCCGAGGACACCGCCGTCGATACGGAAATCGAAGGCCTCCTGTTCCAGGCTCTCAAGGGCTTCTACGCCACCCCGACGACCCTGGCCGAATTCACTTCCACGCTGGAGAATCCGAACGGTATCGTCTCCTCCGACAAGGTTGGTCCGACCATCGCCCGCGACATTACCCGCAGCGCATTCATCGCCGTGTTCCTGGCCCTCCTGGTGATCTTCGCCTACATCGCCTTCCGGTTCAAAGGCTGGACCTGGGGTCTTGGCGGCGTCGTCTCCCTGGCCCATACCGC
This sequence comes from Bacteroidales bacterium, assembly GCA_017627255.1. Lineage (GTDB taxonomy): Bacteria > Bacteroidota > Bacteroidia > Bacteroidales > UBA932 > Cryptobacteroides. Next base: position 8,401 of record JAGAHD010000174.1, read on the forward strand.
CCTCATCGTCATCGGTTTCTTCTCCCTGTTCAACGGTATCCTGCCGTTCAACCTGGATGTTGACCAGACGTTCATCGCGGCTATCCTGACGATCATCGGTTACGCGATCAACGATAACGTGGTTATTTTCGACCGTATCCGTGAACAGCGCGGCCTGCATCCGAACGCCGACTTCCGCGAAACCGTGAACACGGCACTCAACGCCACGCTCACCCGTACGGTCAACACCTCCGTCTCCACCCTCCTTCCGATGCTTGCCATCGCGATCTTCGGCGGAGAGTCCATCCGCGGTCTGGCCGTTGCGCTCTGCCTCGGTGTCATCATCGGAACCTACGCTTCCATCATGATCGGTACTCCGATTATGTACGATGCCACCATCAAGCGCCTCGCCAAGAAAGCCGAGGCCAAAGCTTCCAAGAAGTAATTGATTTGTTCATACCTGGAAACGGCCGGACGTGACAAACGCCCGGTCGTTTTTTTGTGCACAATCCGCAAAGAAATGTTATCTTTGTTCTCCTAACACCGGATCCCAATGGCCTTCGTTCACCTTCACGTACATACCCAGTATTCTATCCTGGACGGACAGTCGTCCATCGAAAACTTGTTCAACCGCGCCGAGGAACTGGGCATGCCCGGCCTTGCCATCACGGACCACGGCAACATGTACGGGGTGAAGGAGTTCTTCAAGTATGCCAAGAAGCATCCCGGGGTCAAGCCGATCATCGGCTGCGAGATCTACGTGTCCAAGGGCGACCACCGGGTCAAGGAAAAGGGGTACTACCATCTCATCCTCCTGGCCAAGAACTACAACGGCTACCGGAACCTGATGAAGATCGTCTCCACGGCCCACATTGAGGGCATGTACTACCGCCCGAGAGTAAGTCACGAGGTCATTGAACGCTACCATGAAGACCTGATCTGTTCGTCTGCCTGCATGGCCGGGGAAGTGCCGCGCGCCATCCTCGCCGGAGACATGGAAGCCGCGGACAAGGCCATCGAGTGGCACAAACGGGTGTTCGGGGAGGATTACTACCTCGAGGTCATGCTGCACAAGACCGAGGTCCCCGGCCTGTCCCGGGAAGTTTACGACAACCAGATGATCTACAACAAGGTCCTCTTCGAACTGGCGGAAAAACACGGCGTGAAAGTCATCGCGACCAATGACGTACATTTTGTCCGCAAAGAGGACGGCCCTGTCCATGACCGGCTCATCTGCCTGACAACCAATGCTTTCGTCGATGATCCAGAGCGCCTCCGCTATACCCAGCAGGAGTTCCTCAAGAGTGAGGAGGAAATGCTCTCCTTGTTCCCGGACCATCCGGAAGCCCTCGCCAATACGCTGGAGATCCTGGACAAGGTGGAAACCTACAGCATCGACCGGGATCCCGTCTTGCCCGTATTCGAAATCGATCCGGCGTTCATGAAGGACATAGACGCCCACCTGGAGCAGTACAAGGACGTTATCGACGCCGGCCGGTGCGACAAGAAAGGGAATTACCGCGGGGACGGATTCTGCCACTCGGTCGCTTATCTGTGCCACCTGACCTATCAGGGCGCCCGCGAGCGCTACGGCGAAACCTTGACCCAGGAGCAGGCTGAACGAATTGATTTCGAGCTCAAAACCATCTGCCGCATGGGTTTCCCGGACTATTTCCTCATCGTCCAGGACTACATCGCCGCTTCGCGCGCCATGGGTTCGATGGTGGGTCCGGGACGAGGCAGCGCCGCCGGTTCCGTCGTGGCATACTGTCTCAAGATCACGAACCTGGACCCGATCCGGTACCAGCTCCTGTTCGAGCGGTTCCTCAATCCGGACCGGATTTCCATGCCGGATATCGACGTGGATTTCGAGGACCTGACAAAGGCCCACGAATATGTGGAGAAAAAATACGGTGCAGACCATGTGTCCCGGGTCATCACCTTCGGAACCATGGCTGCCAAGAGCGCCATCAGGGACGTGGCACGCATCAGCCACGTATCCATCGAGGAATCCAACCGCCTCACGAAGATGGTCCCGGACCGCCTCAGCGAGAAGAAGGAAAAAGAATACCCCTTCAACGAGAAACTGGACGAGCTGAAGCCCGGCTTCAAGAAGGTCGAAAAGGAGGTCGAGGAAGAAGTGGACGGCCAGAAGGTCCTGGTAAAGAAGACCTTCCAGCGCGGCATGGAGGATGTAGACGTCAAGATTACCCTGGCCAACTGTTATCGGCTTGTCCCGGAATTCCGGCAGGAACTGGAAAACGGACCGGAAATCAACAAGGAAGTGCTCCGGTATGCCCAGGCCCTGGAGGGAAGTGTCCGCCAGGTGGGCATGCACGCCTGTGCCACGATTATCGGCCGGGGAGACCTGACCGAGTACCTGCCCATCACCCTGTCCAAGGACAAGGAAACGGGAGAAGATGTCCGCACGTCCCAGTACGACGGACATTATATCGAGGACGTGGGCATGCTGAAAATGGATTTTCTCGGGCTCATTACCCTCTCCATTATCCATAACTGCCTGGATCTCATCAAGGAGCGCATTGGGGAAGATATTGATATCGAAGCCATTCCGATCGACGACAAACCGACGTACGAACTCTATGGCCGGGGCGACACGACCAGCGTGTTCCAGTTTGAATCGGAGGGCATGAAGACTTGGCTCCAGAAGCTGCATCCGGAACGGTTCGAGGACCTCATTGCCATGAACGCCCTCTACCGGCCGGGTCCGATGGACTACATTCCGGATTTCGTCGACCGGAAGCTCGGCCTGAAAGCCATCGAATACGACCTCCCGGAAATGGAGGAGTTCCTCAACGACACGTACGGCGTCACCGTCTACCAGGAGCAGGTGATGCTGCTGTCCCAAAAACTTGCCGGATTCACCAAGGGAGAAGCGGACAAGCTCCGGAAGGCGATGGGAAAGAAGCAGATCGACATCCTGAACTCGCTGAAAGACAAGTTCATGACAGGCGGTATCGCCAACGGTCACCCGGAAAAGATCCTGGACAAAATCTGGAAAGATTGGGAAAAATTCGCCCAGTACGCGTTCAACAAGTCCCACGCCACCTGCTACGCCTGGGTCAGCTACCAGACGGGCTGGCTCAAGTGCCATTATCCGTCCGAATTCTTCGCCTCCTGTCTGACCAGCGCGAAGAGCATGGACGAAATCAAGAAGATCATGGACGACTGCCGGAGCCACGGCATCAAAATCCTGAATCCGGACGTTAACGAGAGTGCGGCCCACTTTACGGTCAACAAGGACGGGAATGTCCGCTTCGCACTGGGCGGCATCAAAGGATTCGGTGGGAATATCGTGGATGCCATCCTCAAGGAACGGGAAGAAAACGGCTGGTTCTCGGACATTTACGATTTCGTCGAGCGGATGGCCGGCAGCGTCAACCGAAAGGGGTTCGAATCCCTGCTGTATGCGGGTGCGTTCGACAGTTTCGGTATCCGGAGAAGCCAGTTCGAATTGCCGGGACGCAGCGGGGAACCTTTCATCGACGAAGTCGTCCGCTACGGGGAACTGTACCGGAACGACACCCTGGATGCCGCCGCCTCCCTGTTCGGGGACATGGAAGAGCTGAAGCCGGAGCGCCCTGCCGTTCCGGAAATGGTAGGAGAAGAGGATGTCCTGGCCCTGCTCCAGAAGGAGAAGGAGCTCGTCGGCATGTACCTGTCTTCACATCCGCTGGACAAATACGACTTTGAACTCCACAACTTCACCAACTGCGAACTGGCCGCCCTTCCCGACCGCGTAATCGCATGCGAAGCGGCCGGCAAAACGGCGAAAGTCTGCGTCGCGGGTCTTGTGACAGACTACAAGCAGATGGTCTCGAAGACGGGGAAACCCTTCTCCAAGACCATTCTGGAAGATTATTCGGGCAGCTATGAACTGGCCCTCTTCGGCAAGGACCACGAGGCTTTCATGCAGTATATGAAACCGCATGAAGCCCTGTTCTTCGAAGGGGAAATCGGGGAAAAGTACCGGTTGAAGCCGGAAGAAATCGCCAAGGGCCAGAAAGCGCCTTACGCTTTCAAGCTCCGGAAAGTGACCCTGCTGGGCAACATTTCAGACAATCTCCTGTCCGGCTTCAGCCTGGAAATTACCACGCCGATGCTCAACCAGTCATTCCGGGAGAATCTCGTCCGCGTGGTAAAGCGCCATAAAGGGAACATCCCGCTGGAGATGTACCTTTTCGACCCGGAGACCCGCTACCGTATCCAGTTCAAATCCAACAAGTTCCAAGTCGCCGTCACCTCTGAATTCATTGCAGACCTCCGCCGTATCGGCATCGATCACTACGAGGTGGCGCGGAAATAGCTATTTCGCCAGCTTGAAACCGAGCTTGTAGTTGTCGTAGCCGTCTGCCAGCTTGAGAAGGGTGGCTACTTCGGCATTGCTCTGGCCGACCTGGGCGAGAACCTTCTTGAGGAAATTGGCGGTCTTGTTCACCGGGAAGACCAGTTTCGCGCCATTGGCGGTAGACTCGAGGTTGCCGGTCATCGACAGGAACTGCATTTTCTTGCCGAATGTCAGGGTGACCGTCTTTTCGCCGTCACCTACCTTATAGGTGCCCGGAAGGGTGATTCCCAGGACTTTCCAGTCAAAGGAGCCGTCGTCTTTGTTGAACGTGATGGTCATGGCGCCGGGCTTGACGCCGAATTTCGCCAGCTTTTCGTCCACCTTGGATTCGATAGCCGCCGTAGCGGCGGTACCGGCCAGGTTGGTGAGGACATTGCCTTCGGAACTGGACACGCTCACGGCAGAGCCGTTGTAGCTATAGGTGCCGTCCAGGCTGATCGGTGCGGAAAAGACGGTACCGGCCAGGTTGCCGAGGACGTTCCCAAGGGTGCCGGAAGACTCGCCGCCGAGCACTCCGCCCAGCAGGCTGCCAAGGGAATTCTGGGCCCCTGCGGAGATGCCCGCAACAGCCGCAATGACAAGGATGGATAGAATTCGTTTCATCTCTTATGGGTTTTAAATCGTTTCCTGGTCAGGCCAGCCTTGCGCACGAACCGGGAATTCCACCCCTTCCGACGTCACGAGGACCGCGCCCGCCTCGGGCTGGGCCAGGTGGCCGATAATGTCGAAGGTCTGGAAATCGCGACGGAATTTCTCCGCCTGGAGAATCGGTACCGTGAACAGCAGCCGCATGTCGTCCCCGCCGTTCATGGCCGCGGAGACGGGATCGATGTCCAGCTCTTTTCCGAGCTGGAAAGTATTTCCTTCGAAAGGAATCCGGTCCGCATACACCTTGGCCCCGAGGCCACTGTCCCGTACCAGGCGTTTCAGCGCATCGGAAAGGCCGCGCGTAACGAAATAACCGTAGGAAGGATAGATTTCCGCATCTTCCAGCTTCGACACCACGGCGGCGTCCAGCTCGGGCCGGAGGTAATCACCCACCAGCATCCGGTAGCGGGTCATGTCAGGCTGTTTCCCGGTCTTCTCGAAGTCCTGCCGTCCCTTTTCCAGCACCTGCATGCCCAAATAAGCGGCACCGAGGCTGCCGGAGATGCACAGAAGGTCCTTCGACTTGGCCGCCATCCGGCGCTTTCCGGTCAGCAGAGACGTCTCGCCGGTGGCAGCCAGCGAGACGAAAAGTCCGTTGTTGGACGGCTGGAGATCCAGGTTCACCGCTACGAAACCGTGTTCCTTGGCAGCCACCGTCACTCCCGCCCAGAGTTCCTTGACATGGGAAAAATCCAGTTTGGACGAGATGCCCAGGACGACGTTCAGCAGCCGGGGCCGGGCCAGGTCGGCATACAGTTCCCCCACGACGCCCATTACGCACTTGTATCCCAAGTGCTTGAGCGGGAAATACATGAGATTAAAATCGATCCCTTCCAGGTACAGGCGGGCGGCCGTGCGGACAGTCCCGCCTTTGTCACAGGAATAAGAGAGCCCGGAGACCGGGTTGTAAGCAGAAAGGCGATAGAGCTGGTCTATCGCCTCGATTCTGCCGATATCGGAAAATTGATCTGCCATCGGATTGCGATTTACTTCGCAAAGATAGTCAATTTTCTTTATCTCAGGGTAGGGGTGGCGTTCGGAATAAAGTCGTTGGTAGAGTTGTTGGTGTCCACCAGCTTTCCGTTGTCGTCCACGGCACGGCGGACGGACTTTCCGAAACGGGACGGGTCGCCGTCATAGTCTCCGGCATGCGTCCAGCCGGCATCGAAGGCCGGGCCCCACGGGTTGCGGTAGAAAGAGTCTTCCGTACAGCAGTTGACGGCATCCAGCACCCACTCTCCGGGAATCAACCATGCATCCTCCTCGGCGATATCATAGGTAAACTCCCACTCATTGAAATGCATGTAGTACGTTCCGCTCCAGTGATGGTCTCCCATGATGGATTCCGCCGTCTCGGAAAGCGGGGCGTAGACGATGGCGTAGCTTTCATACCCGCGGTTATGCAGGGAGAAATAGCTGAACGAGGACTTGAACCAGTTTTCAAGGTTCGGGACATCGGGGTTGTCCGTATCGGGGAAATAATCGTTGTCACTCCCGTAGAATTCAAAGTCAGCCTTGCTGAGATCGAAGGCGGCAGGGTTGTTTTCCTGATAATTCTCAGCGGAAATGGCCAGGATGAGGGAGGCGCCCGGTTCCAGCGGATACTCGTCGCCGCTGCCGGGGATCACGTACATGTCTTCCACGACAATGCCGTCCTCCACGTCAGGATACTCATAGTATGCACCCGCAGAAGTGATCGTACCGGTAATGTAATTCGTGACGAACATCACCCGGTCCGCATAGATGGTATGATCGGCATTGTTGGTCAGGCGGATATACTGGTCGTCGGAAGAGCGGTCCGATCCTTCCAGCGGGCTGCCGGAGAAATACACCTCTTCGATCAGCAGTTCACCCGGTTCCACATTGCGCCAGCTCTGATTGACGGTAATATCCGCCAGGGGTGTTCCGTCTGTCAGGACAGCCTTAACGGAAGCGGAGCGGGATTCGCTGCCGGTATTCCGGGCCACCGCCAGCTTTACCAGGCCGTCTTCCTGTGCGGCAATGGTCAGCCATTCAGCGTCGCTCGATGCGGAGAAGGCATAACCGGAGGGAATCTCCACAGACAGTTCTCCACCGAGGGCGATGACGGAAACTTCTTTCTTTGCAGGGTCTGCCGGGGGAACAGGAGCTTTCTGGACCACAGCCACGTTTACGACCAGGCCTCCGCCGGTCACGGTAAGGGAGGCGCTGCGGGCAGCCGCCTCGGTGTACGGATTCACCGTCACGGTCACCTGGCCGTCGTTTTCTCCTGCGGCGGTGCTGACAGTGTACCAGGACTGGTTGTCTGTCTGGACGGTCCACGCTACGTTGGACGAAACATCGAAGGAGGCGCTGCCGCCTGTCGATTCAAAGGAAAGGGAAGTCGGATTCACGGATAGCTCCGGATCCGGAGTCTTGGTGCAGGCGGCCGTCACGACGGCTGCAGCTGCCAGGGCGAAAAGGATTCTTTTCATTGTTAAAAACTAAAACCTATTGTTAGTGAATAATATATTGCTGGTTTTCCGTTGAACAGCCACAGACCGCGTCCCGACAGGTCGCCGAACACCGATACCGGAGATCCGGCGAGGGCGCGTTCCGCCCGGAGAGAGACGCCCGCTCCCGCTGATGACCGGCTCCAGCGGTCGAACAGGTCTCCGTAAAAGGCATCCAGGGCCGGAAGCAACGTTTCCCGGGGAAGGGAAAGATTTCCCCCGAATGCCTGGACATAATGCGCCTGCAAGACTCCGCGAAGGAGCCAGGGCCCTTTCCGCTCCGTACGGGCGGCACTGGCGGAAAGATCCATTCCATCCAGGCCCAGGGAACGGGCCGGATACTGGCAGGAGGCAGAAAAATGCCGGTAGGAAACGTCTCCTTCGACCG
>JAGAHD010000003.1 GCA_017627255.1 Bacteroidales bacterium
AATCACGGAAGTATCATGCGCCGAGTGCGAAGGTGACGCAGATGGCGCTGGAGAGCAATTTCTGCCAGACTGTACGGTTCAACGTGCAGGTGAAAGAGTGGGAGAACATGAATGATCCGACGGACCCGCTCAAGGGCGTGGGTGATGCCGCAGACGAAGTGTTCTATTTTGAATCCTAACCTTTGAAAGACAGAGAGTTATGAAGAAGATTTATATGGCAATGGCGGTCATCGTGGCCGCGCTGCTTTCCTCCTGTGAAAAGGAGAAGGATTTCAATGGTTATACGCCGCTGGGCGAGAATTCCGTCGCCTTTGTCATCAACAATTCATCTACCCGTTCTTCCGATGCTACGGTTCCGGTGAAGGCAGGTATGATGATCAAACTGGATGATGCCGTCTGCCTCGAAGAAACTATCGAGGAGTTGGATTATGCCTCTCCCGCCACGAAGGGTGCTCCCGCCTATACCTTCAACGTCGGTAAGATTTATAAGACGATGGGGGTGTATGGCGAATACAAAGACGGCGACGTTTATACTGAAGGCGACTTCGGCAGTGCCGATTTCGTGACGATGGACACAACGATGTACGCCAATCCGAATGGAGGCGAAGGCTGGCGCTACCATCACAACTATCCCAAAAGCCCGTGGCCGGACGATTCGACGCCGGTGGACTTTTATCTCAGCATGCCCGCAGGAGCAACCGGCGTGACCGGTCAGGAATATGCTGACGGACAAATCAACTTCACTTTTGATTCTCCTACCAACGGAGCTGCACAGCAGGACATCATTTTCGGCAAAACGACCCTGACCAAGAAACAGCATGACGGATATCTTCCAAAGGGTGCTCCTGTTATGATGTACCACGCGCTCACCGGCGTGAAGTTCCGTAACGGACACACGAATGACGGTTCCACCAAGACCGTGATCACCAAAGTAGCGTTCAAGGGCCTTAAATCCCATGGTGTCTACACTGTCACTCCGGACGGTGACACTAAAGTGGAATGGGAAGGTCTCGAAAGCAGCAAGACGTTCACTCTTGATTTCAATAATCCTACGTACGTTCCCACGGACGGCGCCAATAACCCTGACGGTACTGTTGATTTTGGCGCAACGGATTCTCAATACGCCGGGACTTCATGGACCACGGCCGCCGCTGACCATAATCTGAATGACGAGGACGGCTCCTTGACCTTCTGGTTCATTCCTCAGCAGATTGACGAGGACGTGACACTGGAAATCACCTTCTTGGTGAAGACGCCTGATACTCCGGACGGAACGGAAGTCCCTCATATCATTGAGTTCGGAAAGCTGGTGACACAGACGACTGGCGAAGGAGACTCTGCAGAGAAGACCTACACCGAGTGGAAGGCCGGACAACTCCGCACCTACACCTTGAAGCCTTTTGATGTGGATGTCGAGATCTTCGACAAGATGAACGATCTGACGAAGGACAGTCTCCATGTCACCAATACAGGCAATGTGGATGAATACGTCCGCATTATGATCATCGGCAACTGGTACGGATGGAAACCGGGACAGCCCCGGACCGAAGAGCCCAGCATCATGGTCGGTTATCAGTATGTTTCGGAGGAGGCTGCCAAAGCGGATGGTCATCCGGAAGATCCGATGGTCAGGCCGTGGTTCCGGGAAGACGCACTCTATTCGCAAGGCTTCGACAACACATTCACGGGTGGACGTCCTGTTGCCTCTTCCAAGTGGAAGAGAGGTACGGGCAGTTATTTCTACTACACGGAGAAAATCGGTCCTGGAAAACAACTGTCCGGCACGGATGCCGTTTTCCAGCATTATGAACTGGATGAGAGCTATATCCCGACCATTTATATCCCCGTTTCCAACCAGACCACCCGCGCTGAGGCCGTCGGAGTTCACCTGGTGATGGAGGTTGTTGTCCAGGCCGTTCCCACTACCGTGAATGGTGAAGAAGTCGATTGCTGGACCGCCTGGTCTTATGCCGTAGGCAAGGAAATCAAGGCCAAATAAGAAGGATTGTCAACTCAAATCGATGCAAACATATAAATGAACAATACCATGAAGAATTATTTCAAATATATAGCTTTCGGAATTGCGTTGCTGACTTCCTCCTTTGCCTTGAATGCGCAGGGTACCTATCACAGGGAGGGCGGCATGGCCACTTCCAAGAAGGTGACGGGACCTGAGGACGGCTACTATACGATTACACTCGAATCCTTTGCGACGGGTACTACCACTATCACAGAGGATGCTACCCCCGTTGACATTGTGCTGGTACTGGATGTTTCCGGATCTATGGATGAGAACTTGGACACGTATACTTATACAGCAAGGAACAGCCAGGCATACTCTTATAATGGTTATGGTAATAACCAATATTATTACCTCCATACAGATGGAAAATATTATCGCGTTTATCGCGAGAGACCTTATGAACAGGTAGGATATAACTATTCAAGACGTTACCGCCTTTATTATGAAGTCGGGAATACAACTTATTATCTGTCTGACACTGGAGTTACTACGACAGCGCCAACGAATGTAACCGCCGGTGGTACCACCATCTGGACCGGTGTCCTCTATGACCGCAGCCAACCCACTAAAATGGATGCGCTCAAGAGTGCTGTTCAGACCTTTGTCAACACGGTCAACCGCAATGCCAATTTCGATAGCAAAGGTAACCAGCGTTCAGAGGTGGTTCACAACCAGATCAGTGTCGTGAAATATGCTATGAATCGATACGTCAACACAGCTGGTACTGTGCAGAATACGTCGCAGAATCCAGCCTCTGCAACGGGCTATAATGTGATTAACGCGGGCAATCATTTTGATAACAATAATTACAACGCTACCGAGGTCTTGGTTGGTTTTACGGATGTCAGTACAACTGATGGCGTAAACCGAGTGATGGGTGAAGGTACATATGTTGGCGTCAATGATCTTCGAGCCGCTGGCGCTACTGCATCCGACTTCGGCATGACAAAGGCCCGGTATCTGTTGGATCAAGATGCCATCAAGAACCGCAACAGTAACAAGATCGTCGTTCTGTTTACTGATGGTTCTCCTACTTATGGAAACACTTTTAGCAACGACGTTGCGAATAATACCATCAGCATTGCCAATACGCTAAAAAACACCTATGGTGCAAC
>JAGAHD010000175.1 GCA_017627255.1 Bacteroidales bacterium
GCTTCAGTATCCGGAAATCGCCAAGGAGAACGGCGTCCAGGGCCGCGTTACCCTGCAGTTCACTGTGGAGGCTGACGGCCGCGTGACCAATGTGAAGGTGCTCCGTGGTGTGGATGAGTCCCTTGACAAGGAGGCTGTCCGCGTCGTTTCCAGCTCTCCGAAATGGAAGCCTGGCAAGCAGCGCGACCGTGCCGTCAAGGTTACCTACACCTTCCCGGTGATCTTCCAGCTCCGTTAGGCGGATTATTCCGATTCGGAAACAAAGGGCGACTGATAAGTGATTATCGGCCGCCTTTTCCATATTTAATGGGGTTTGTTCGTTTGAAAAGGGGGTTCTTCCGCTTTTTTTTAACCATTTATTGGGATAGGCGGACGTGAAAATAAGCCGTAACTTCGCAGACTTGAAAATGCGAAAGCTGCGAAAGAAATACCTGACAGGGAGTCTGCTCCTGCTGACGGTGCTGGCCGCCGGCTGCTCTCGGATGGAAGAGATCCCCGGAACGGCGGAGACGACCGTTCCCCGGGAGGCGACAGTTTCCCCGAGGCTCCGGTCCGGAGAAATCGCCGTCAAGTTCGACGAGGGGATGACCGCTTTCCTTGAGGAGGGAGGCGACCTTGCGGGAATGGCTACCCGGGCGGCCGGAGCGGCGGCAGATTCGCTGAAAATCAGTCGTTGGCGCCGTATTTTCCCAGACGCAGGCCCTTATGAACCCCGGACCCGAAAAGAGGGACTGCACCGCTGGTATTATGTGTCGTTTGACGGTCAGGTTGCCGTAACCAGAGCCGGGGAGACGCTTGCTTCCTTGCCGGGAGTGGACTTGACGGAAACGGTCCCCCAGGTACGTATGGCATCATTTGATGACCCCCGCCTGGAAGAGCAGTGGGCGCTCGGGAATATGCAGTTCCCCGAAATGGACATCCAGGTCGCCCCGGTGTGGGAACGTTTTACAACCGGGGATCCCCGGGTGATTGTCGCCGTTGTGGACGGCGGCATCGACCTCGACCATGAAGATTTGGCAGCGAACTGCCTGAAGGAGGGCCATTACAATTTCGTGGAGGATACGACCCTGATTGTCCCGCACCTGCATGGTACCCATGTAGCGGGGACTATCGCTGCCGTGAACGGAAACGGCATCGGCGTCGCGGGTATCGCCGGAGGCAATGCCGCAGCCGGGCTTCCCGGCGTGAGCCTGCTGTCCTGCCAGATGTTCCAGACATACACGGACGAAGACGGCATCCCGTATGATGCCGGGGGGAACAGCGCCGCTGCCATCAAATGGGGGGCGGACCACGGCGCTCTCATCAGCCAGAACAGCTGGGGATACAATTACGACAGTGACGATAACGGGAGGCTTTCCGACCGCGAGAAAGCGCGTGCCCTGTCCGATGAAATCCGGTCATATGACCGGGACGCCGTGGATTATTTCATCAAGTATGCCGGTTGTGACAACGACGGGAACCAATTGCCTGACAGTCCGATGAAGGGGGGCGTGGTCGTTTTTGCAGCGGGCAACGACGGTCTTTCCAATGCCGCTCCGGCTAATTATGCACCGATTATTGCGGTAGGGGCCGTGACCCGGAACGGCCGCCGCGCCTATTATTCCAATTACGGGGAATGGGTGGACCTCTGTGCTCCCGGCTCGGAAATCCTGAGCACCCTTCCCGGTAACGGTTATGAGTTTTATTCTGGCACGTCCATGGCCTGTCCGCACGTGTCCGGAGTGGCGGCTCTCCTGGTCTCCTGGTTCGGCGGTCCCGGCTTCACGGCGGAGGAACTGACGGGTCGCCTGCTGGAAGGCGCCGCCCGCGGCAGGGTGACGGAGGAAGAAGGAAAGGCTATCGGCCCGCTGCTGGATGCATATGGTTCGTTTGCCTATGATGACCGGACGGTGCCCGGGAAAGTCTCCGATTTCTCGGTTTCTGCTGAAGGGAACTGCTTGGAAATCCGTTTTTTGGCTACGGATGCCTACCGGTACAGGGTGATAGCCGCCCTTGACGGGAGAACGGCCCAGACAGTTGATTTCAATGACCTTCCGGACGATGTCTCCTGGCAGGATGTCAACGGGCTGCACTATGTCCCGGGACAGGAGGTGGCTGTCCGGATTCCGGAGATGGATTTTGACCGGACCTACCATGTCACCCTGGCCCCCGGCAACTATGGCGGCCGGTTTGCGGAAAGGGCGCCGGTAAAGACCGTCCGGACGCCGGAAAACCGCGCCCCCGTGGCGGAGGCGGCATTCTCCCGCCTGTATACCTTCCTCCACAACGAAACCGTCGACGTCCCGTACCGGATCTGGGATCCGGACGGTCACGATTTCACGGTCCGTCACGAAACCGACGGACAGGACCGGTTCATCTGGAAAAAGGCGGACAGCTGCTATCATTTCATGTTGTCCTGCCTGCAGGTCCAGGAATACCGGACCTATTCGGCCCGGGTAACGGTAACGGACCAGTATGGCAAGGAAACCGTACTGGAGTTGCCGTACGAAGTATTGGAGAACACCCCGCCGGTGAAGCGGGCGGAACTGGAACCGGTGAAGATCGTGGCGGTTGGTGAAAAGGCCGTCATCGACCTGAAACAGTATTTCTCCGATGCGGAGAGTGAACTTCGCTTTTATGCGACGACCCCCGACGAGACGGTCGTCTTCCCTTCCGTCAGCCGGAACGGGATGCTGGAGCTTACGGCAACGGGCTTCGGCGTCTCCAGCGTCCAGGTCGACGTCTATGATGACAAAAACAGCCATTTGCGGGAGACGTTCCCCGTACTGGTCCGTCCCGAAGGAGTGGAAGTGGCGGTGTATCCGAACCCTGTTTCAGACTTGCTGCACATCGTTCCCGGGCTGGACGAGCAGCAGACTGCCGTCCGGCTGTACAGTGCCCTCGGAGAGACCGTCCGTACCCTGGACGCTTCCTTGAGTGCTTTCCGTGGGGCGGTGCTGGATGTCAAGGACCTCCCGCCCGGCCCCTATACCCTGGAGGTGGAGTACGGCTCCACCCGTTACAAGACCAATATCATCAAATTATGACCCCTGTCATTTCCTGTGAACACCTTACCCACTATTACGGGAAGAGGAAAATCTACGAAGACCTCAATTTCGAAGTCTCCCCCGGCCGCATCGTCGGCCTCCTGGGAAAGAACGGCACCGGCAAGACCACGACCATCAATATCCTGATGGGCTACCTCAAACCCCGGAGCGGCGTCTGCCGGATCTTCGGCGAGGAAGTGCAGCATGTGACGCCTGCCACCCGCCAGCGGATCGCTCTCCTGCTGGAAGGGCATGTCCAGTACTCCTACATGTCCATCGAGCAGATCGAGCGCTTTTATTCGGCTTTCTATCCGAAATGGAACCGGGATGCCTATTACGGCCTCATGGAGAAACTCAAGGTCGCTCCCGGCCAGAAGATCTCCCGCATGTCCAACGGACAGCGCTCGCAGGTGGCCCTGGGCCTGATCCTGGCCCAAAATGCCGACCTGCTGGTGCTGGACGATTTTTCGCTCGGACTGGATCCGGGCTACCGCCGGCTGTTCTGCGAATACCTGCGAGACTATGCCAAGGCGGAAGGAAAGACCGTTTTCCTGACCTCCCACATCATCCAGGACCTGGAAAAGCTGGTGGACGAGGTCATCATCATGGATTATGGCAACATCCTTGTCCAGAAGGAGGCCGCCGCCCTGATGGGCGAGTATCCCGGCATGACACTCGAGGATATTTTTATTGAACTAACCGGAAAGTATTGATTATGAATAGAATGATTCTTTATAAGGAATGGCTCAAGACCCGGTGGTTCCTCCTGGCGGCCTTTCTGGTGCTGGCCGCAGGCACTTTTTACATGGGACTGAGCCTGTCCAAGACGGTCCAGTTTAACGGTGCTGACAAACTATGGGAAGTACTCGTGTCCAAGGAGACCGTCCTGCTGGAGACACTGAAATACCTGCCGCTGGCCGTGGGCGGACTTCTCGCCGTCGTGCAGTTTTTCCCGGAAACAGCCCGTAAACGTCTGAAACTGACCCTGCACCTGCCCTATCCGCAGGGCAGGATGATGGCGATGATGTACGGATACGGCCTGGCCGCCCTGACCATCCTCTTCCTGCTGCAGGCGACCGTGCTGACGGTGTCGCTCCGCCATTATTTCGTGACGGAGCTGGTCGTCCGGATCATGGTGACCGCCGCCGTATGGTACCTGGCCGGGTATGCCGCCTATATCTGGGTGGCTGCGGTGTGCCTGGAGCCGACCTGGCGGATGCGGGTCGTTGTGATCGTGCTCCTGGCGGCCTTGGTGCGCCTGCTGTTCCTCTCCGGGGTTCCCGAGAGCTACAACGGGATTCTGCCCTGGCTGGTCCTGTATGTGCTGTGCGGACAGGTCCTGATTTTCCACAGCGTCGCCCGTTTCAAGGAAGGACTTCAAGATTAGACGATTATGAAAAAGATAGGAAAGATATTCATTGGCTTGAGCCTGGCCCTTCTGGTGCTGTGGCTGGTCCCGTGGGTCTACCGTATCGTGACCCTTGAATCATATTCTACCCCTTTCACGCTCTACAGCTGCGTCGTCCATGACTTTACCAGCCTGGACCGCTCCGATGCCCGGAATTTCCGCTTCATCGACCGGAAGGGCAATGTGTACGGCGACGAAGTGCAGCCGCTCTTCTATCATTCCATCCTGGCCTCCAAAGGCGCATTCCCGGACTCCCTGGAGGGCATTCCGGTCACCGAGGAGATGGTGGAACACAACAGCGTCATCCTTTCCGCCGAGCCGAAGGAGTTCAATGTCAAGAAAGCGCCGGTGTACCTGCTCATGGAGTCGGTGCCCGTACGCCTGGAGCTCCATGACCCCGAAGACGCTTTCGTGGTCCGGAAAAACGGGCTTGCCGTATACCGGATGGCGGACAACACCCTCCTCGAAGAAAAAACCGGGCGTTTCAACGCGGCTCTCTCCGCAGAGGGATTCCGTTTTCCGGCGAACCTTGTCGCCGGCAAACCGTCCCACCACAAGGAATATGACGAAGGGTATCTCCTGACCGATGCGGAAGGGAAACTCTTCCACCTCAAGCAGGTTGACGGAGAGCCTGTGGTCCGCCATTTCCCTGCCGCCGACTCGCTTGACCTCCGGCAGATCCTCATCACCGAATTCACCAACCGGGCCACTCTCGGATACTTGGTAGACCGGGACAACCGCCTGCATATGCTGCGTCCCGACGGGACCGTCATCCCGACGGAAGTCCGTTATGACCCCGCCCGGGAAGACCTGCTGGTCGTCGGTGACTTGTTCTACTATACCGTCAAGACCTCCGATGCGGACGGAGAGCATTTCTTCGCCCTCCGGTCGGATGATTTCTCGCTGGTGGACCGGATGGACCGTCCCTATGATTTCGAGGAGGAAGTGAACCTGTGCAAGTACGTTTTCCCCTGCCGGCTGTCGTTCACTTCATCGGATGACGGATGGGTGAAACCGCGTTTTTCGGACTTCTCCTGGATTGGGCTCGTGGTTGACCTTCTGGTCGCTGTTTTCATCATTGCATGGCGCTGGAGGCGTAAAAATACCAATAATTAGGGATTGCCGCGCGCACACGTAACGGCTATTTTTGCAACCGTAAATGAAGGTTGTGCGCTACATATCGTTTTGGATCCTGCTCCTGTCTGTCTGCCTTCCGGCAATGGCACAGGAGTTTTTTTCCGGCCGTGTGGTAGACGCCTCCACCCGGGAACCGGTCATCGGTGCGGCCGTTACGCAGGACGACGCCTGGGCCCTGACAGACACCTTGGGACGGTTTACCCTGAAAGTCCGTTCCGCCGGGACGGTGACCATTACTTCGCTGGGTTATAAGACCTTCCGGGGGGCGCTCCTGCGCGGCGGAGAATACCGGCTGCAGCCGGATGTCTTTTCCCTCCAGGAGGTTGTCGTCACCGCGACGGAAAACCATGGCCTGACATCGTCGACCAAAATCGGGACCGACGCCATTTCCCATATCCAGCCCTCGAGCATCGCTGACGTGCTGGAACTGCTGCCGGGAGGAACATCCCGGGATCCCGCCTTCTCCGCCCCCCAGATCGTCAACTTGCGGGCTGCCGGATCCCTGTCTTCCGACTATGTCACTTCCGCCCTTGGCACCCAGTTCACCATTGATGGGAAACCGGTCGGAAACAATGCCAACCTCCAATACACTCCCGGCTGGAGCAACCTGGGGTCTGATTTCGTGAACGAGGGAACGGATATGCGCACCATCAGTACCGAGGACATCGAGACCGTAGACGTGGTGCGCGGCATCGCTTCCGTGGAACATGGCGACCTGACGAGCGGCCTGATCCAGATCAAGCGGATCAAGGGGGGCCACGATCTCCGACTCCGCTTCAAATCCGACATGAAATCGAAACTGCTGTATGCCGGAAAGGGCTGGGAATGGGGCGGAAAAGACCGGGCGACCCTCAACGCGAGCGTGAATTTCCTGGATTCCCGGGCCGACCCGCGTAATCCCCGCCAGAATTATAAGCGCCTGACTTCCAGTATCCGCGGAGGAAAAACATGGTCGGAAGGCCTGGACTTTACCCATATCCTGAATGTTTCGCTGGACTATACGGGCTCCTTCGACGACCGCAAGTCCGACCAGGATATCGATGAAATCGACGGCATCCCCGCCGAGACCTACCGTTCCACCTATCACCGTCTCGCGCTGGGTGCAGACTACACCTTCTCTCCCAAGGACCGGGAGGGTTGGCTTAGGAGTGTGGCGGTAACCGGGTCGCTGAGCTATGAACGTGACTTGATCGACCGCTGGAAAAACGTCATCCTGTCCTCTGAGACTCCGCTTTCCATCTCCCGGGATCC
>JAGAHD010000176.1 GCA_017627255.1 Bacteroidales bacterium
AGGTGCAGATGACCTCGACCGGAGGGGGGCGGCCGCTTGACCCTTATCTTGCGATCGGATCCGATCCCGTGGCGGCGAGGGCCTGCTGTCTTACCGGCCATGCCAGGATCGACAAGGATCACAGGCTCAGCGAAATCCGTGATTACGACACCGCCGCCTGGAGAGACTTTGACTTCAAGGAAGGTCCCCGAAGAATGATCCTCTCCGTCTATCCGGAAGCCGGCGGAATGATCTATGTCTATTCGGAATATCTGTACGGCGAACAAGTAGCCACCTTCAAAGTCCCGGAGGGCGACGGAAAGACCCTGATCACCCTCGAGGCAGAGGTGGGCACCGACCTGGAGGGTATCAAACCGATCCGGATGCGTTTCCACGGGGATAAAGACAAGAATCTCTTCACAATTAACTCCTTCAAGTTCGAATAGCAGGGTGGGAAGTGATGAAAAGGCTCGTCATAACCCTTGTCTTGCTGCTGACGGCGGCAATGTGTTCCTATGCCCAAACAGGCACTTGGTCCGGGAAACTGGACGTACAGGGCACCCAATTGTCCCTCGTTTTCCATCTTGACGGAGAGAAGCCGACGATGGACTCGCCGGACCAAGGGGCAAAAGGCATCCCCATACAAGTTACCCGGACGGCAACCGGCGGCATCACCATCCGGGTGCCATCCATCGGAGCCACGTATGAAGGCCTGTGGATGATCAAACGGATTGTCGGGACTTTCAAGCAAATGAGCGCATCCTTCCCGTTGACACTCGTTCCCGGCGAGGAGAAGCCTCATCGGCCCCAGACTCCGGAAGGGCCGTTCCCCTATACCCAAGAGGAGGTTGCCTTCCACAACGGCGATGCGGTCCTGAAAGGGACCCTGGTGCTGCCGGAAGGCTGCTCCCGCAAGACACCGGTCCTGATCATGGTCACCGGCAGCGGGCTCCAGAACCGGGACGAGGAAATCTTCGAGCACAAGCCCTTTGCCGTGATTGCCGATGCACTCGCCCGCGCCGGAATCGCCTCCCTCCGCTATGACGACCGGGGATTCGGCGCGTCCACCGGGAACGTCGCCCGTTGCACCACGGAGGACTTCAAGGACGACGCCCTGGCCGGAATCGGGTTGCTTCGGGAGCGCTTCGACCACGTGGGCGTCCTCGGCCATAGCGAAGGCGGCACCATCGCCCTGCTGCTGGCGGCGGAGAAGAAGGTCGATTTCACCGTCTCACTCGCCGGAATGGCCGTTTCCGGCAAGGAAACGCTGTTATGGCAAAACCGCCTTGCGCTGGCCGCGGCCGGCATCCCTTCCGAAACTGTCGATGTCTATTGCAAGGCGCTCGGGGATGTTTTCGATGCCAAAATCGCCGGAAAGCCGATGCCATCGGCCACCCAATACGACCTTCCCGCAGCCCTGACCCAGAATCTTGCGGCCGTGGCGATACAGCTCCAGACGCCCTATCTGAGCCATTTCCTAACAGTGGACACCCGCCCGCTGCTGGGAAGCATCACCTGCCCGGTCCTCGCCCTGAACGGCGCCCTGGACAGGCAGGTGGACCCCGAAAGCAACCTGGGCGCCCTGCGGAGCGGCTTGCCGAACCATCCCAAGAACCGCGTGGAGGCTATCGACGGCGTGAATCACCTCTTCCAGCATTGCCAGACCGGTTTGTCCAACGAATACCGGACCATCGAGGAGACCATCGCACCCGAGGTGTTGGAAATCATCATGCAGTGGCTGACAGCGCTCAAGTAGCGGATTGTTCCCCCTCCCGAGTGCTCGTACCGGTCCATCGCCTGGACCCATACAAGCAAAAACACCCCTAAAACGCTCGTACCGGTCCCGCACATGGACCTGTACGAGCACTCGACGAATGATGCAACATCTTGTGTACCCCTCCCCATACGCATTTCCAACTTTTTGCATATCTTTGTGTTGCATGATTCTTCAAAGATTAAATGGCCAATAATACGATTTTCCCATGAAACGATTCCGGATCTATACGTTGGTGTCTGCCGTGGTTTTTGTGGTACTTCTCGTGATATTGACCGAGTTGTTTGGCGACCACCAGCCTTGGGGGTATTATGTTGTCGCCGGCATTCTATTCGGATTGATCTACGGGGCATTCAGTTATCTGCAAGAAAAGCGGAAAAAGGGCAAGGACGAATAATCAAAGAATAAAAGTTTGACAAAACTGGACTCGTGGACGGATGCCCTCATCCCCGGGTCCAAAATTTCGAAGGATAATAACGATTCAACGAAGGAGTAAATGCGGCTCAAATCCATCCTTTTCGCCCTGTGCCTGGCGGTGGTAACCGCCTGCGGGCCGATGGTGCGGACGACGCGGCAGCAAGGGGCCGCGGGCAGCGTTCCGGTCACGGAAACGGCCACGGAAACGACCCGTGTTCCGGCCGCAGTATCGGCCACCACCGCGACTTCCACGTCCGAAGCCCAGGCGGCAGCCGATTGGGTATGGACCTACAGCCAGGCCCATCCGGAGGGGTTCACCGTGGATATCCGCGGGCGGGAGGTGCCGGCGGA
This sequence comes from Bacteroidales bacterium, assembly GCA_017627255.1. Taxonomy (GTDB): domain Bacteria; phylum Bacteroidota; class Bacteroidia; order Bacteroidales; family UBA932; genus Cryptobacteroides. The sequence goes on from JAGAHD010000176.1 coordinate 2,522, forward strand.
AGGGATTTCCGTCGCCTATGCAGCCACGCAGGACCGGCACTCGAAGGAGGACCTTGGGGTAGTAGTTTCCCACGCGCTGGCACACGACGGCTACGTGGGCGGCTGGTGGAACAGTGAGGACAGCCTGTATTATTTCGACAGTGTAAGGATCCTTCCGGAGAGCGATTCCGGCGAAGCTGTCACCTTCGCACTTGATAATGAGCAGCTTGCCTACTATGTGTTATCCACGGGAGAAGAGGTCCGGATCGACAATGTCATCCATCCACACGAACCCGAGCCCTCGAATCTCGACGGCTGGAGCACGGTCTTCCTGGCCGGCACCATCGACAATGGCAACAGCGAAGACTGGCAACAGACGGTCGCCGCGAAACTTGCCGGGCGGGATCGGCGGTACCTGCTCTACAACCCCCGGCAGGAAGAGTGGCACCCGGAGCGCGAAGGCGAAATGGACTATCAGGTCAATTGGGAACTCGAGCACATGGAAAAGGCCGACCACATCCTGATGGTCTTTCTCCCGGGCAGCCAGTCCCCCATCACCCTCCTGGAGCTCGGCCTCCACGCCCGCAGCGGCAAACTCCTCGTCGTCTGCACCCCCGGCTTCTACCGCTACGACAACGTCCGCATCACATGCGCCTGCTACGGCGTCCCGGTCTATGGGTCGATCGACGAGGCGCTGGAGGCGCTACCGTAGCGGAATTTAACTACTACCGCGCAAAAAGAGGCTCCTCCTTGTAGCCTTTTGATGGCAAATCCCGTCTAACGAATGAATTTGCCAAGAGGCAGAGACAATAAAAGACTATCAGCCATGTTATTATCATTCAACCTA
>JAGAHD010000177.1 GCA_017627255.1 Bacteroidales bacterium
CCATAGTGTGCCTCCACGATCCGGAGCCATTCCAGGACAGCGGCGTTCAATTGCTCACGGGAACATCCCCGGTGCATGGTTTCCACGTCCAGCACGGGGGGAAGGTCGCTATGGCGCAGCGTAACCGTCCGGATGTAGTTCCGTGCCTGCTCTGCAGGGCTTTTCGAGGAGCGGAAGAAATGGTAAGCACCCCGGGAATAGCCCGCATCTCCGGCTTCCTGCCAGTAGCGGGCAAAACAAGCGTCGGTCATGGATTCGCCTTCCGTCGCCTTGATGATGACATGGGAGAGCGGAAGGATGCGGCGGGCTTTCAGCAAGTCCTTCGAGGTCCTTCCTTTCCGGTCGATAACGACCTTCAGGGAATCCCAGACAATGGATTCGTTGTAGTGGGAGACATCCAGGCAGAAATGCTGGGCGTTGGGAGGGACGCTGGCTCCCGTCGTGGCAAAACGACCGCTTCGGATGTATGGATATAAAATGAGGAGGGCCAGCAGGAAAAAAGCCGGCAGAAGCCACCATGGACTGATCCTGGCAGGCCGGCTTTTCTTCTTCCGACTCCTTTTCTGAGGGGTTAACTTTTTTGTTTTCTTGTTTAACTCTTTTGTTTTATCCATTGAAAAAGATTAACTCCCAAATAAACAAGGAAAACAAGCAATACGACCATGCTCCAATTGAGTCCGAAGACGGCTACCAGGATGGCGGAAGCGGCACTCAGGATCAGAAAGACGATTCTCGGTGCATCCAGCAAGCGTTCTCCCTTCTTGATTTTCATTCCGAACATCGGAATCTCGCTCACCAGCGACAATCCCAGGATGACGGCGACAAGGGGGAGGAACCACCATGAGCCGGCCAGTGCTGCCAGCCAGGAGTCCGGGACAGCGGCAATATAATAGGCGAGGGAGCCGCAGATCATGGCGGCTGTCGGCGTGGCGACCCCGATGAAATTGCTGGTCTGGCGGTCATCCACGTTGAACTTGGCCAGGCGCAGGGAGGACATCAGGGCGAGAAACAGCGGAACGTATGCCGCGATGGACCCGCACCCTTGCAGCCGCATGGTCTCGTACAGCATGACGGAAGGAAGGACGCCGAAACTGACCAGGTCAGACAGGGAATCCAGTTCCTTGCCGATATCGGAATACGCGTGTAGCATCCGTGCGGCCAGTCCGTCGCAGAAATCGAAAACAGCCGCCAGGAGCATCAGCAGGAAAGCCGTCTGGGGATGCCCTTCCAAAGTGAAAATCACTCCCATGACTCCGCACAGGAGATTCATGAGAGTGATTGTGTTCGGGATGTGCTTCATTACTTGATGCCGAGTTTTTTCTGGATATCCTTCGGCACGGCGTTCTTGTTGACGACGAAATTCAGGGTCTTGGCCTTGACGAAGTTCTCGGACATGTACCAGATGCCCTTGTAATTGCCGCTTTCGCCCCAGGAATTCTTGATCAGGTAATACTTGGTGCCGTTCTGATCCTTGGCTGAGCCATACAGGTGCATGCCGTGGTCATCCGTAGAAGTCTTCTCGTCGAACATGCGCTGGCGGGACTCCTGGGTGACTTCTTCCTCCTTGAGGGGAGTTTTGGCCGCATCGGCAGGCTTGTCTTCGGCGCGGCCGACCCAGCGTTCCTGGTCAGAACCGGTCGTGGCAGCCTTCTCATCGAGAAGGACGGCCAGTCCGTCACGGGTGAAACCGGTTTCGCTCACGTCGCCGCCCCACAGGACCGTATAACCGTTGGCCACGGCATTGTCGATGACTGCCATGAACTCGTCCAGCGGAAGATTATAGGCCTGACCCCAGCGCCAGTTGTCCTCGACTTCGAGCACAAACGGTTTGTAGAAAGGATGGTGGGTGAAGGAGGAGATATTCACGTAATCGTCGGGATTGATTCCCATGGCATCACGATAACTCTCTGCCGTATAAGTCTTTCCATTCTCGGTGAATGATTCGGGGATCTCGCCCAGATAGGCGTCGAGGATCCCGTCGAAACCCTTGGGCCAGACCGGGGTGAGCTTGCGGTTCGGATTCTTGATCACGGCATCGACGTATCCCTTCAAGACAGCATCCAGCTCTCCCTGGACCGGAAGGTCATATCCGTAGTTCATGCCTGAGTATGCGCTCTGCGGCATGAGGCCGTAATCGCGGATCACATCGAGCACATCGCCGAAACCGCTGCCGGCGGCCATGTTCATGAAACCGTTCAGGCGGACATACTTGATGGCCCTGTCATGGTAGGCATGGCGGACGATGAACATCTCGGAGAAATCCGGATAGTCAGCTTCCTTGAGATTCTTGGCTTTGATCACTTCTGACTCCAGGAAGGAAAGGGCGGAGAAGCACCAGCAGGTGCCGCTGCGGTTCTGGTTCTTGATGGATGTGATCGGGCTCTGTTTTACGATGGTGAAATCATAATTCTCGGCCTTCGGTCTCGGCTGGGCCAGGACGGATGCCGGAACGAGAAGGGCAAGCGCGAGGGCAAGGATGGAATGTTTCATAGAAAATATGGATTAACAGTTCATTCGCATTTGTACAAATTTAGGGATTTAATCGTAAATTTGCAACTGAATGAATACGGATCGGAACATTTTGTACATCCATGGCATGGGGGGAGGCGGCGACAGCCGGATTCCCAAGCTTCTGCAGGAAAGACTCGCGGGGAGGGGACTGGAGGTCCTCGTCCGTACCTACGACTTTGATCCGGAATCCGGGTTCCGCCAGATATCCTCCTGGGTGGAGGAATTCCACCCGGTTTTGGTCATCGGGGAATCTCTTGGAGCCATCCAGGCCATGCGGGTGAAGGGAGTTCCGCATCTGTACGTTTCCCCGGCGCTCGGCGCTCCCCGGTTCCTGTATCGACTGTGCTGGATTCCGCTGCTCCCCGGCGGATCCGCCCTGCTGCACAGGATATGGAAGGTCAAGGAGGGGGACCGGCAGGCCTTGAAATTCGAGTATCCGGTTCTCAAGAAATACAAAGCCCATTGGGAAGAAGCCCTGGAAGCAGTTGCCGGAGGGGGATACCATTATGCCTTTTTCGGTCGCAAGGACCATTATAAGAAATGGGGCGTTGTCCGTCTTTCAACTTGGAGAAAACTGTTCGGTGACACGTTCCAAGAGTATGAAGGAACGCATTTTATGGAAGAAGAGTTTGTCTACTCATTGCTGGTTCCGAAAATCCTGGAGCTCACGGGAGAGGGACCGCTGGATGCATGAAACGGCGAATTGTTTGTCCAAATAATTGCCCGACATGGCGTTTTCCGGCGTTATCTGTATCAGCCTGTCAAATCCATGAGCCAGGAGTGAATCCCGATCCTCGATTTTTCCGGCCATCAGCCATACCTGCGCTTCCGGCGCCCATGCCTTTACGGCTTCCAGGACACCGCTGGGCACTTTTCCGGTAACCGTCTGGCTGTCCGCCTTCCCTTCGCCGGTAATGACCAGGGCAGCGCCTTCCACCTTTTTACGGAATCCTGTCCATTCCAGGAAAGTCCGGATTCCGCGATGCATCCCGGCTCCGAGAATTAGGGCCAATGCACCGCCGATTCCTCCAGCTGCACCGGCGCCGGGAATGGTCTGGATGTCTTTCCCATACTGCCGGGACCATTCTTTTCCCAGATTCTCCAGGCGACGGTCTAGAAGTGCTACGGTCGCCGGATCAGCGCCTTTCTGGGGACCGTAGATACAAGCGGCGCCTGACGGACCGTAGAACGGGATATCCGTATCGTAGAAAGCATGGATTTCCAACCCGTCGGGAAGGGAGGTGACGGCTTGCAAAAGACCTACTCCGCCATCGACTGTCGCAGAGCCGCCCAGTCCGATATATATTCTTTCAACACCTTGATTGATAGCGTCTTGAATAAGCTGACCGGTGCCAAAGGAAGAAGCTCGGACCGGATCCCTTTCCGCTGATGAAAGGAGGGTGATGCCACTGGCAGCAGCTGTTTCGATAACCGCCGTTTTTCCCTTGTCCAGCAGACCATACCGCGTCGTGATTTCGCGTCCGATCGGATCTTTTGCCCGGCATTCCCGGTAACTCCCTCCGAAGCACTCTACCCAGCAGTCAGTGAAGCCTTCACCACCGTCAGAAACTGGCACGCGGATGACCTCATCACCCACCAGGACGGAGGCGGCCGCCTCTTCCGCCTCGAAGGTGGACAGGCACCCTTTGAATGAATCTATGGCCAGAAGGATTTTCATCATTGCAAATATAAGGAGTTTTCAGTAAATTTGCCGAATATTGAAATTCAGATGAAACGACTGTTGATCCTTCCGGCTATCCTGATGGCTTTCGCTTCTTGTCGTCCGACCGTGACGTCAGATTGGGAGCCCATCCTTTTCGTGCAGCAGATTGCCGATGATACATCGGGCGTGTTCTCGCTTGTGACGTCCTACCGGAACGCAGGCACGAAAGGATCCATCGCCCTGATTGGCGAACCCGAATCCTGCCTTCAACTGGCCCAGCGCTTCCTGGAGGCTGATGAAAGGGACAACGTTGACGGGAGGCTTTCCCATGACCGGCTGCCGGATTTTGCCGGAGAGCGCTTCTCTGTCATTCTGGATGAGCACAACGCTCCTTATTCCCGCTATGTCCAGTCGGCTCCCGACAGTCTCCGCGAAATCGCAGTCAGGAATGCCGTCGCAGCCGTGGACAGCGTGTGTTTCTCCGATGCGATGATTCCCAGTTCGCGTCTCGTGAAGAACCGGGCCAAAGTATTTGTCCTGGCCTCTCCCTACCTGTCTGAGTTCGGACTCTCCGACATTGACACCCTGTTCAAGATAGGTGGGCATGAACCGCTTATCATCTCGCAGGCGGAAGCGCTGATGGAAGAAGCCAACGAACGGAAACTGAACCATTTTGCTGTCTGGGCTCCCGCCAATACCGCAAAAATCTATGAGAGGGTTTCCCGTCAGGTGTGCGGAAAATCCGTCGTGGTCCTTTCTCCGGACGAAAACCGGGACGACCGTATGCAGTTCAGGGAGGCTATGCGCCAGTATCGTTCCCTCCATCCGAACCAGCCCCTGGATGCCATCCTGCTGGACCCTTATGACCTGGATACCGCCGAACTGGAAGCTGAGTTGGAACATATCCGCCGGGAAATTACCGAGGAAGATGCTTCTCTGAGCCGGCTGTTGCCGCCCTCTTTCCGGTTTATTCCGTCGGCGGATTGCGTCACGGCAGCCTGTTACCGGCTTTTCCGCCGCTACAATCTGTTTACCCATGACATTGCCTATCCTTCCGCGCGGTATTTCCAGACGGAAGAAACGATGGACGGGGATTATGTGTTCGTGGAAATAAGCCCTGCCTATGTCGCTCAAAAGTATGCCTATGTTCCAGATATCCATTAGTCCGGAAGAAATCGGGCAGTTGGAACTGGCTTCCTTTCCCGGAGAAATCTCGGTCATTGATTCCCTGGACGATGAGTTCGGCAAGGCTATCCGCTATTTGAAAAAACAGAAAATCCTCGGTTTCGATACAGAAACCCGGCCGACTTTCACACCGGACCAGCAAAGTAACGGAACCGCCCTCCTGCAACTTTCGGGAGGAGGCAGGGCCTTCCTGTTCCGCATCAAGAAAATCGGCATGCCTCGGCGCCTGTGCGCCATCCTGGCCAATCCTTCGATCGTGAAGGTCGGTGCCGCCATCCACGACGACGTGCGTGGCCTCCAGAAGAGTGCAGGGTTTACACCGCAGTCTTTCATCGACCTTCAGAAAATAGTATGGGAATACGGAATCCGGGACAAATCCGTGAAGAAGATGACGGCCATTATCCTGGGCTTCAAGATTTCCAAGGCACAGCAGTTGTCCAATTGGGAGGCTGACCAACTTTCCGAGTCCCAGCAGCGGTATGCCGCTACGGACGCCTGGGTCTGCCGGGAGATGTACATGAAGCTGTGCCGGTCGGAAAAGCATCCCCTTACTCCTGAACAACTTCATCCGGAATTATATCCGGATGCCAATCCTGCTGAATGATGGTTTCTGTCATCCTCCGTCCCCACAGGGACGAATCCCTTCTCCGTTTCCACCCATGGGTTTTTTCCGGGGCCATTGCACAGATAGACGGATCGCCGGCCGAAGGTGACCTCGTCCAGGTCCTTTCCCATGACGGCCGGCCGCTGGGATGCGGCCACTATCAGATTGGTTCCATTGCGGTTCGGATCCTGTGTTTCGGAGACGTTTTGCCCGGAGCGGATTTCTGGACGGAACGGATCGGGGCGGCGTTCCGCATGCGCTGCGCTTTCGGCCTGCATGGAGGCGCAGGGACCACTTGCTACCGTCTGGTCCACGGCGAAGGAGACGGACTACCCGGCCTGATTATCGACTGGTATGACGGCGTATGCGTTCTCCAGGCCCATTCTGTCGGCATGTTCCGTTCCAGGGAGGCGATCTGCGAAGCGTTGAAATCCGTGTATGGAGATGCGCTGAAAGCTGTATATGACAAGAGCTCGGGAACGGCTCCATTCAAGGCGGGACTGGATCTTCATGACGGATATCTATACCGAGCATCCGGGTTCTCTTCTGATGAAGGGATCGTCCTTGAAAACGGGAAGCGGTTTTATGTCAACTGGAACGAAGGCCAGAAAACCGGTTTCTTCCTGGACCAGCGGGAAAACCGCGCGGCTGTAGGACGGCTCTCTGCCGGCAGGAATGTGTTGAACCTGTTCTGCTATACCGGCGGCTTTTCCATCTATGCCCTGGCGGAAGGGGCCATGCATGTCGACTCGGTCGACAGTTCCCGGAAAGCCATGGACATGGTGGACCGCAATGTGGCGCTGAACGGTTTCGCACCGGAAAGGCATACCTCCGTCTGTGCCGACGCCCTTGAGTTCCTGCGGGATGTCCCTGCCGGGAAATATGACCTTATGATTGTGGACCCTCCGGCATTTGCAAAGCACCGCGGCGCGCTGAAGAATGCCCTCAGAGCCTATCAGCGGCTCAATGCGGCGGCGATCTCCAAAGTGGCTCCGGGCGGATTCGTGTTCACGTTCAGTTGTTCGCAAGTCGTGGACAAGGAGGCTTTCGCCCTGGCCGTCTTTTCTGCCGCTGCGGAAACGGGACGCCGGGTCCGTATCCTGGACCGGCTTAACCAGCCTGCCGACCATGCCGTCAATATCTATCATCCGGAAGGGGAGTATCTCAAGGGACTTCTGCTTTACGTGGAATAAATTTTTGGTTATTCGGAAAAATTCCGTACCTTTGTATTCCCATGATGGTGCTATGGCCGAGCGGTTAGGCACAGGTCTGCAAAACCTGCTACAGCGGTTCGATTCCGCTTGGCACCTCAAAATCGCCCTTATAGATGTCTGTAGGGGCGATTGCTTTTATTAGGGGGGCTGATTCTTTCGTTTGTACTTGGATTTCCCAAACCCTTTCCCGATACTCTGTTTCATTGCTTGTGGAATCCAAGCTTCCATTTTCCTTTTCATACCTGCAGGCGTCCCTTCCGACGGGTAGTAGTTTTTTCGTATATCCAACCACGTACTGGGGTTAATCGTTGTGTTAGATTCATTTTTCTTTAACCGGAATTGAATCGGATTCAATACTTGGCCTGCTTATTCTAAATCATTATCTTTGCGTTACCAACCGCATATTGAGTGCAAGATAACCGTTTGGGGATACCAGGTGCCCTGCCTGCTGCAACGGCGGAACGCGGCCGGTCAGCTTCAGGGTAGAACGCATTGATATCCCCGAGACGGAGGAAAAATCCTGGCTGGAGAAGCAGGATTTCCATAACCCTTGCAGAGGATACGTATACGGGTGGAATGAAGTGAGATTCAAACATACACATAGACCAGGATTCTGGCTCGGCTTTATCGACTTCTTCACGGCCGGGCTGTTCTTTCTGTTGTATATGCCTCTGGGAGGCCTGCAGGATGAGCTCGATTATATCTTGGGCCGACGTACCCAGAGATACTGGGTTGCCTATCTGCTTGGAATCCCGACTGCGTTCATCTATCCGTTAATCTGGATGTCCCGGATAGCGGAAGAACTGAAAGCAAAAGCCATTGGGATGGGCATCGCCGGTCCCTACACTTCCTGGTGGCACATGTTTGGATGGAACGTCTTCGGTATCCTGCTGATGGGACCCGCCGTTGCTACCCAGCGCTTTTTCGATACCCTCAATAAGATTGAGTCCAAACTCAACGAAACCCCATATCCGCCATCCTGCGCGGACGGGGCCGCTCGGGACATTGATGGAACCGATAGGGCGGAAACGATGCGATAGGACAGCATATTGCTTTGAGGGTGGGCTACCGACAGACCCGGAACATTTACGATGACGTTCTGACCCGCTCCAAGTGGTGGAGCCGCCTGTATATGGATGTTTCTGGGGAGGGATAGACGACGATGAGATTGCGGCGAAGACACTCTCCCATATACCGGATGACTTCACCGGAAAATCCTCGACGTCCCGGATTTCGGACTGGAGCTACCGCTCGTATAATTCTATCGGAAGGCCGTCAGGGTCCTGAAAGAAAATGAACTGCCTCCCCGTGTACTCGTCAGTGCGCGGTGATTCATGGACAACGCCTGATGCATCAAGTTCACGAACCTCTTTCTGAAGATCGTCCACTTCAAAAGCCAGGTGCCTGAGGCCTGCGGCCTCCGGACGGGTTATGCGTTTGGGAGGATCCGGAAAAGAAAACAGTTCAACGACATAATCGTCGCCCAGCGCCAAGTCTGTTTTATAGGATTGGCGTTCAGCCCGATAATGCTCTGCCAAGATGCGGAAGCCAAGCACGTGGGTATAGAATTCCAGGCTCCGGGCATAATCCGAGCAGATGATGGCAATATGGTGTACTTTGTTCAGGTGCAGCATGGCCGGTGATTATTGAGGGTCCTGTTCAATGAGTTGCAGACGCTTTACGATGGTTTTCGGAGGCAGGATCGTTCCCGGGGAGAGTACGGCATTCGCACCGATCCGGCAGCCGTCGCCGACGAGGGATCCGAACTTGTGGAGGACTCTTCCAGGGCTGTTTTTTGTCAAGCTCGAGGTCAGAGGTACTATGAAGATACGATTCAATCATTGTTTGCATCCATTAATTATTCTGTCCGTATGCAGCGTGACCGGAACGATTTCGTTCATCCGGCACAAGTGACTCTCTGTTGGACAGGGCCCAGTCAATAATGCCGTTCAGAGCTGGTTGAAAAGATGCCCCCAGATCCGTCAGCCGATACTCGACACGGGGCGGAACTTCGGGATAAACGGTCCGGGTGACCAGGTGGAAATCTTCCAGTCGCCTGAGTGTCTGGGAAAGCATCTTCCGCGACACATCCGGCATGTCTTTCTGGAAGTCCCGGAACCGGCATACCCCGTATTTCTGCAGGGCAACCATGGCCAGGACGGACCATTTGTCTCCAATCTGCGAAAGGATATTCCTTACCGGACAAAAACCTTCAAAAATTGCCATCGTTCAAATCTTTGATAATCAGCGATTGTTACTTTGCGGTAACTATTGTACCTTTATGTGCCGTCTTGCAGCTTTGCCGAAAAAGGCATATCTTTGCACAAAGATACAAAGTTTCCAATAGAAACCAAAGTTGAATATCAATAAAATAAAGAAATATGAAACAGATTGAGACAATTGCTGAAGGTCAGAATTACAAGGCAGTGAACGTAGGCTCCTGGGAAGAGGTAACGGGATATGAACTCCCGATGGGACCTGCCGTCATTCAGGGGAAGGTGTTCGTCGGCCAGGCCGTAGGTACAACCGGGAGCGAGCTTTCCTTCCAGACGCTGGTTCCCGGCCAGGACAGCGGATTCCTGCACTCGCACAAGACCCACGAGGAACTGTACATCATCCTCAAAGGTGAAGGGGAGTATCAAGTGGACGGAAATATCTTTCCGGTGCGTGAAGGTTCCGTGGTACGTGTCGCCCCCGAAGGCAAGCGTGCGCTGAAGAACAACGGAAAGGAGAATCTCACCATGCTCTGCATCCAGTACAAGGCCCATGCCTTCACAGAGGCTGACAGCCCCATGGCGGATGGGAACATCCTGCAGGAGCCGCTTTCATGGTAGATCCATGGTCCCCTTCATGAATAAGGGACCTGCGCCGGTATGGGCGAAGAGTAGATGATACGCACCCGCTTTGTCATCTGGCTAATTGTCCGTATATTTACACCCGATTACGGAATGTACTGAGAATCATGTTCCACAAAAAGTCCAAACGGCCCAATCCCTACAAGGAGGCAAACGAAGCTTTCCTGGCAGTGAAATCCCGGGAAGAAGGGATGATTACACTTGACAACGGTGTCCTTTACCGGGTTCTGGAGGAAGGGCACGGGACCAGGAAACCTTCACCGCGCAGCATCGTTTATGTCCATTACACCGGACGCCTGATTGATGGTACCGTTTTCGACTCTACGGATGAAGACCAGCTCCCTGCTCTGTTCATGGTGGGTGATCTTATCATGGGATGGCAGATTGTCCTGACGCGTATGCACGAGGGCGATAAATGGGAGGTCTACATTCCTGCCAAATGGGGCTATGGATCCTCCAAAATGGAGGATATTCCCGCCCATAGCACCTTGGTGTTCACGATGAAACTAGTCAAGATTGAACGTTTATAAGTGAAATGAGTAAGAGCATCATTGCCGTCAATGCAGGCCCCAGGAAGGGCTGGAATACGGATACCTTGATTATGGAGGCCGCCAAGGGCGCAGAGTCCGCGGGTGCAGTCGTACAGAAATTCGATCTCTTCAGGCTGGAGAAGTACACCGGTTGCATTTCCTGCTTCGGGTGTAAAAAGGAAAAGAACATGGGACACTGCATCTGTCGGGATGGCCTGACGCCTGTGCTGGATGCTGTCCGGGAAGCGGACGGCCTGATCATCGGCTCGCCTAACTATCTATCCGAGATGACGGCTTCCTTCAGGGCTCTCTACGAGAGGCTGATCTTCCAGAACCTGACGTATAATCTGAAGACTCCCTGCTGCAATCAGCATCCGATCCCTGTCCTGCTCATCATGACCAGCAACGCGCCTGACGATATGTATAGGGGTCTGGTCCGCAATTACCAGGAGGTGTTGTCCCGTTTCGTGGGGCCCACTGAAATCTTTGTCAGCGGCGATACGCTCCAACTCAAAGATTACAGCAAGACTGACTGGCCGTGGACGCTTTTCAATCCGGAAGCTAAACAGCTGCGTCATGAGACGGTATTCCCCGAGCACTGTAAACAAGTTTTCGAGATGGGAGCCAACCTGGCCAAATAAATGATTGCACTACAAAAGATAAGACGATGATCAAGATGTTCGTCATGAAGACTTGCCCGTACTGCGAATATGTCGAGAAGCAGGTCGCCGGAAATCCGGATTTCGAGGTGATCGACATCGGAAGGCATGTGCATCATCTGCAGGAGTTCCTGGAACTGAGGGACTCGAACCCGGTCTTCGATGAGGCAAAAAAGATCGGAGATGTGGGTGTTCCTTGCTATGTGCTAGAAGACGGGACGGTGACTCTGTTGTCAAAAGATGTCGGCCTTGAACCGATGCCAGATGGCTATGGACAATCCTGCAGGATCGACGGGAGCGGATGTTGAATGCCAATTGAAACCCATTACCGACTATGGACCCGATTATCAACGAGCATAACAAGCAGGAGTATCCTCCCATGCATACGGCAGAGCATATCCTGAACGCAACAATGGTCAGGTTGTTCGGCTGTCCGCGTTCCCGGAATGCCCATATCGAACGAAAGAAATCCAAGTGCGACTATGAATTGGGACAGGCTCCTTCCGAGGAGCAGGTCGCCCGGATCGAATCGATCGTCAACGAAGTCATTTCACGGAATCTTCCGGTCACTGTCGAATTTATTCCCAAGGCGGAGGCTGAGGGAATCGTGGACATGAGCAAACTGCCCGAAGGGGTGTCCGAGACCTTGCGGATTGTCCGGGTGGGTGAGTATGACGTCTGCGCCTGTGCTGGTACACACGTTCGGAACACGTCCGAAATCGGGACGTTCAAGATTCTCAGCCACGATTACGAAGATGGACGCTGGCGGGTCCGCTGGAAGGTGGTTTAGTTACCTTGTCCTTTAGTAGAGATGGATCGATGAAACTAACTGATTTCAAGGACTTGAAAAGGCTCCGGAAGGAGCTTGATCCAGAAGCTCGGAAACCGGCGGATAACCTTCCGCGGAAGCGTACCGTAATCTTGAAAAGCAAGGAGGAGGAACACGCCCGGAACGAGGAACTGGTCAAGGGACAGGTTGTCCGGATGATGGACTCCAACGATACGGCTACGATTGTCGGTTTCGGGAAAGGGTATTATGAATTGGAACTCGACGGCCTGACCATCCGGGCCCTCAGGAGCGAGTTTATCCCCGTCAATCCCGACGAGGAAAGGAAACTCCGCTCGGCGATTCCCGGCAAACATGCCCTGGTCGAGGAAGAGCCGCTTCATGCAGAAGACCCTGCGGCGGAACTGACCGTGGACCTGCACATGGAAAAGATACCGGGCAGCGAAGGAATGCCGGAGTGGGCGGCGCTGGATTGTCAGATGAATTATTTCCGGCAGGTCCTCCGGAAAAACCTCTGGCACAGAGGAAAGAGGATCGTTTTCATTCATGGTGTCGGCGACGGGATTCTGGCTGCGGCCATCCGAAAGGAACTGGATGAAGTATTCGCTCTTTCCTGTACTTACACCTTCGGCCCGATGGGAGCCACCAACGTCACAATCCGCTGATCGCAGCACCTCTTGCGCCGGCATCCCCTGAAGTCCTGCACGTCAATCTTCCCGAATGACCTCACAGCCGTCAGGAACCCAGTACAAATTCTCCAGAACCTTGGAGCGGACGATGACCTTCTTGAGGGACGGGCAGTCGTTGAATACATCGTCCGTGATGTGCCAGACGTTGGGCGGGATGATAATCTCCCTGAGCGAACGGCAGTACCGGAATGCTTTTTCCCAGATGGCGGTCAAGGATTCGGGAAGAATGACCTTCTCCAAATCCGTGCACTCGTAAAAGGCGCTGTTGTTGATCTCCGTTACGCTTTCGGGGATAATGATCTCCCGGATAGGGCAGGATGCGAGGACGGCATAATCCAGCATCGGCACCCCGTCCGGGATGCGGAAGGATGACAAGGAGGTGCAGTTGGCAAAAGACTCGAATCCCAGATGGTCCAGGTGCTCGGGAAGCCGAATTTCACGCAGGGACTCGCAACAGAAGAAAGCATAAGACGGGATGACCTTCACCCCGTCGGGAATAGATGCATTCCTGATCTTCCGGGAAAACTCGAAGATCCCGCTTCCAATCTCCTCCAGGCCTTCCGGAAAAACTACTTCCTCCAGATGCCGGGCATAGGCGAAAGCATTTTCACTGATCCGAATGACGGAGTCGGGAACAGTATAGCGTTTTTTTCGTTTGCCTCCCGGGTAGAGCAGCAACTTCGTCCGGGTCTTGTTGAAAAGAATCCCGTCAATGGAACTGAACCGTGGATTGTCCCGGGCGACATCAATGCGAAGGAGTCTTTCACTGTTACACCCGAGACCCAAATCTCCGATTTCCTGCAGAGAGGAGGGAAGGGAAAGTTCCGTAAGCGATTCACATCCCATGAAAGCCCGCTCCCCAATAGTGGTTACACCTTCCGGGATAATGACTTCCCGTATACCGGAGCAATCCTCGAAGGCTCCGGAAGCGATGATCTTCAATGAATGGGGGAGTTCCAGCGTCCGGAGGCCTTTGAGATACGCGCACCATTCCCGCCCTACTTCCTCCAGACCCTCCTCGAGGACAAGACCGGTTATGCGGTCCCGGTCGTCGAACCAGGGAAGAAAACCCTTGCCCCGCCTGAACTCCTTCCCGATAAACAGGACCCCTTTTTCGATATGCCAGCCTTTTCCCTTTTCCATAGTTTCCCAATCCTATTCCGCGAAAGCTTTCAGCGCCTGTTCGTCCAGCCGTTGGACGGTCCAGTCGGACATGGGCACGGCGCCGATGGAACGGTAGATTCTCAGCGAAGGCTCGTTCCAGTCGAGGCAGATCCATTCCATGCGGCCGCAGTTTCTCTCAACGGCAAGTTTCGCCACATATTTCAGAAGAGCCTTCCCGTATCCGAGGCCGCGCTTCTGAGGAATGACAAAAAGGTCCTCCAGGTACATTCCCTTCCGGCCGACAAATGTCGAAAAGTTATGGAAGAACAGGGCGAACCCTACGACTGCTCCGTCTTCCTCGGCGAGGACGACCTCGGCGGAATGTTCCACGAAAAGGGATTGGCGGAGGGTGGTTTCATCGGCGACGACATCGCTTTCGCATTTCTCGTAGACGGCGAGCTGCCTGATCAGATCAAGGACAATGCCGGTTTCATCGGGCATTGCCGGACGGATGGTGAATGTTTTCATTGCCAGTTACATCAGTTTATGCCATGGTCGGCGGTGGAGAGCGACATGCTATAAGCTTTTATGCAGGCTCCAACTGCCCATGGTCTTTCCGTTATACTCGATTTCGCGTTCGTCGAAGACTTCATAGCCGCGCTTGCAGTAAAAGTCCAGGTTTTTCTTTGAATTGGTGAAGAAGACCAGCTGCCTGCCGCCATGGTCCCGGACATAACCTTCCCAGTAGTCGATGAACCGGGAACCGACACCCGTACCCTGAAAAGCCGGATCGACGGTCAGGGAGCTGGCATACCAGATGCCTTCGCCGGTCTTCTGGTAATCGTGGCAGGGCCTGCCGGCTGCGGCATCCATCGCCAGCCAGTCATCAATCCGCTTCCTGTCTCCGGCGCGGTAAACCTTCAGCCATCCGTGAAGCACATACCGGAGGTCCGACGGCTTGCGGTAGGAAGGCGAATTGAGCTGCGCAACGGCAGCCAGTTTTCCGTCCTTCCTGGCGACAAGGTACGTCGCCAGCCCGAAATTGGTCTTGTATTCCCGCCAGATGATGGCAAACTGGACCCGCTCGCGTTCCTCCTTGGTGGGGAACCAGTTCGTGAAATACTCGTAGTCATCGAAGGCCCGTGCCGCAAGTTCCGCCGCCTGGCGGATCTCGCTGTGTTTCATGCTATCGAATTCTAGTGCCATATCCATGTAGCTTCAAAGTAGTTGTCCTGCATTCTTGCCGCTAATTTATGAAATAATGTCCATTCGTCAAAGTCACTCCCGTGCATTGAATCGGAGTTGCGTCCTGTTTATATTTTTCACGGAAAGCGATATAGAATGGAAAAAAGGTTTATCTTTGTAAGAGAAAACCGAGACTATGATTCGAAACATCGCACCTGATACCTGTTACATCGGAGTCGACGACCTCGACCTCAACCTTTTCGAGAGCCAGTATAGGGTTCCCGAGGGAATGGCATACAATTCTTATCTGATCCTCGATGACAAAGTCGCCGTTATGGACACGGTCGACGAGCGGAAGGGGGAAGAATGGCTGGCTTGTCTGGAGGAAGGCCTCCAGGGACGGATCCCGGATTATCTGGTCGTCCATCACATGGAGCCGGATCATTCATCCATGATCCTTTCCCTGGCGCAGCGCTATCCCGGGATCCGGATTGTCGCTACAGCCAAGGCTATCGCACTGCTGGGCCAGTTTTTCGAGGGTTCTTCATTCGAAACTATCGCCGTCAAGGACGGTGACACGCTTTCCCTCGGTCATCACACGCTCCGTTTCCTCACGGCACCGATGGTGCACTGGCCGGAAGTGGCCGTCAGTTATGATGAGCTGACCGGAGTCCTTTTTTCCGCAGACGCCTTCGGCAAGTTCGGAGCCCTTTCTACATGCGGTTTTTTCGGGGATGAAGACGGTGACTGGGTGTGCGAGGGACGCCGCTATTATTTCAATATCTGCGGAAAATACGGCGGTCCCGTACAAGTCCTGCTGAAAAAAGTGCTTCCGCTCTCTCCGAAAGTCATCGCACCGCTTCATGGCCCGGTCCTGCGGAAAGATCTCGGATACTACCTGGACCTGTATGAGACCTGGAGCACCTACGGCGTTGAAACGGAAGGCGTGTTCATCGCCTGCGCTTCCATCCACGGGGGAACGCTGGACGTTGCCACGTATCTCCGTGACCGTCTCCTGGAGATGGGATGTCCCAAAGTGGCGTTTTCAGACCTGACACGTGACGATCCCGCCGAGGCTGTCGAGGATGCATTCCGGTACGGAAGGATGATTCTTGCGGCTTCATCCTATGACGGAGGCCTGTTTACGCCGGCCTATTCTTTCCTCCATACCCTTCAGATGAAGGCCTGGCAGAAGCGGAAAGTCGCGCTCGTGGAAAACGGCAGCTGGGCGCCCTCCGCAGGACGCGTCATGAAAGAAATGCTGGGAGCCATGAAGGACGTGGAAATTGTCGGCGAGACGGTCACCATCCGGAGCCGGATGAAAGAAAACGACCGCGCAGCCCTGGACAAACTTGCTGAAGCCATTTTAAAACAATAACATGCGAACCATCCGTCAACTTGTCCTTTTCGTCGTCCTGGGCATGGCCTTTTCCGGCTGTGTGGGGCGGTCCGTTCAGCAGGTGAGCGTCATTCCCGACATCCAGAAGATCGGTAACCTGGAGGGCAGCTATTCGATGAAATTCACCTCAATGGGGGAGACCCGTTATTCGACGGCCGTCGTCAAGAAGGTCTCCGACCATGAGTATCAAATTGCCCGCGTCACCGTCTATGGCCCTGTCCTGTACACTTTTAAGTTGGGAAATGATGCGACGGTCTCTTCTGCGGAGTTGGGAGAGGGGGAACTCTCTTACCGGGATGACCTCAAACAGACGACGATCCGGTTCGAAAGGGAGAATTTCATATGCGAACTCACACGCTAATCATTTTACTGTCCGTCCTCTGCATGGCGGTCGGATGTACCTTGACCGGAGGGGAAACGGTCCCGAAGGAGGATTATGACAGTGTCGTCCAGGCGTATGAGGAACTGCGCATCAGTTCCGAACAGACGCGCATGGACTTTGCCGAACAGGCCTCTGCCGTAGACGGCATCCTTCAGGAACTCTCTGAGATTTCCGGCCGCACAGCCTCCCTGCGTACCGATGTCGAGCAGGGAACCGCCCGGCTGACCCAGGTGGAAATGATCGAAGACAACATTGACGAGATCAAGCTTAAGCTCGAAGAACTGGACCGCCTGAGCCGGGATAACGCCGCATACCGGAAGGTTGTTGCCAACCTGAAGAATGTCATTACGGAAAAGGAGCGGGAAATCGAGGGCCTGAGGAAGGAGATTGAAATGAAAGACCGCACCATCAGCGAACAGTTCCAGACCATCACGGAGCAGCACGGGACTATCCAGAGCCAGAACGAAACCATCTCTTCCCAGCAGGAAGATATCCGGCATGCCGTCCAGGAACAGGCCCGGATGCTGTTCCAGGCCGGACTGGACTTCGAACAGATCGGGGACCAGTCTCCGAGGGTCTCACGCCGGAAGGACAGGGCCAAGGTCAAGTCACTGACGCTTGAGATGTACGAAAAGGCGCTCCTGTACTACACCAAGGCGGAGGAAACCGGTTATCCCGACGCTTCTGCCAGGATAACGGGAATCCGTGAAAAGATAGCCGCCCTGAATTCTTAATCGAACGTTTATGATTATCCGAAGCAAGGCACCGCTCCGGCTGGGGCTGGCAGGCGGGGGAAGCGACGTCTCCCCGTACAGCGACTTGTATGGCGGGCTCATCCTGAACGCTACCATCAATCTTTCCGCCTACTGTACCATCGAAACGGAGAAGACGTCCTCCGTCAGCATTGATGCTTACGATGCCGGTTTCCATGGCGCTTGTCCTCTCCATGGAGAGTGGCCGCAGGGCGCTGAACTGATCCGCGGTGTTTACCAGCGGGTTGTCAGGGATTTCGGTCCGGTTCCGTCCGGATTCCGGATCACGACGTACAATGATGCTCCAGCAGGGTCCGGCCTCGGCACATCCTCTACCATGGTTGTCTGCATCCTCAAATGCTTTGCGGAATGGATGAACCTGCCCTTGGGAGATTATGAAATCGCCAGGCTTGCGTATGAGATCGAACGCAAAGACCTGGGACTCGCCGGCGGCAAGCAGGACCAGTACGCCGCCGCCTTCGGAGGATTCAATTACATGGAGTTTCTCCAGGATGATATGGTCATTGTCAATCCATTGAAAATCAAGGATTGGATCATCGAGGAACTGGAGTCATCCCTCGTCCTGTATTATACGGGACGTTCCCGTTCCAGCGCCGCGATTATTTCGGAGCAGCAAAAGAACACCGCTTCGGGCAACGTTTCTGCCCTCGAGGCGATGCACCGGATCAAGCAGAGCTCGCGGGACATGAAACTTGCCCTGCTGAAAGGGGATATGGAGGAATTCGGAAGGATTCTGGGACAGGCATGGGAAGACAAGAAGAAAATGGCCGGGGCGATTACGAACCCCGTTATCCAGGAAGCCTTTGACATGGCGATCACCGCAGGAGCCCGTTCCGGAAAAGTTTCGGGCGCCGGCGGAGGCGGCTTTATCATGCTGATGGTGCCTCCTGCCCGCAAGATGGCAGTCGTGCAGGCGCTGGAGAGCCTTCCGGGCAAAGTGGTTCCCTTCCAGTTTACCGGGAGAGGGGCCCATGCCTGGCGGGTCTATGACACGGATAAAGTTTCTTCCGTATGGAAGCCATAATCCTTGCCGGTGGACTCGGCACCCGTCTTCGCAGTGTCGTCAGTGAAGTCCCCAAATGCATGGCACCGGTTGACGGAAAGCCTTTCCTGGGGTATTTGCTGGACTGGCTTGCCCGCTACGGTATATCTCGTGTCATTCTTTCGGTCGGATATCTTCGGGAGGTGATTTTCCAGTATATCGCCAGCAGGGAATGGCCCTTCGAGGTGGTTTTTTCCGTAGAGGAGACACCGCTGGGTACCGGCGGAGGAATCCGACTTGCCCTGCAAAAATGCCGGGAAAACCAGGTATACGTCGTGAACGGAGACACGTTCTTCCCCGTCGAACTGGACCGGATGCCTTTTTCTGCGCCGGTGACCATCGCGTTGAAACCCATGCACGATTTCGACCGGTACGGGAAGGTGGATTTTGACGGAGAACTGGTGAAAGGGTTCCATGAGAAAGAGCCTTGCCAGGAAGGGTTGGTCAACGGAGGAATCTACGCCCTGGACCGCTCCCAACTGGATCTATGCCTGATGCCCGCCCGTTTTTCGTTTGAGAATGACGTCCTCAGGGAACTCGCGCCGGTCGGCCAGGTCGCCGGCTGGGTCCATGACGGGTATTTCATCGATATCGGGATCCCCTCCGATTATGAAGTGGCGCAGCGGGAACTGCCCGAGGCGGAAGCCGTCCTCTCCGCGTCTGACCGGGTGATGGCAACCACGGCGGAAACCCTGTTCCTCGACCGGGACGGCGTCATCAACCGCTGGCTTCCCGGAGATTATGTCAGGACCTGGGAGGATTTCCATTTCCTGCCCGGAATCCTTTCCTGTCTCCGGAGGTGGTCGGAACGTTTCCGCCACATCCTTGTCGTCAGCAACCAGCGGGGTGTCGCCAAGGGGAAAGTCCGACCGGAAGACCTTGAAGCTATCCATGGGAAAATGTGTGATGCCATCCGGTCCGCCGGAGGTCGTATCGACGG
The DNA here is from genome assembly GCA_017627255.1 of Bacteroidales bacterium. Classification (GTDB taxonomy): domain Bacteria; phylum Bacteroidota; class Bacteroidia; order Bacteroidales; family UBA932; genus Cryptobacteroides. Next base: position 19,523 of record JAGAHD010000177.1, read on the forward strand.
GATCTATGTCTGTACGAGTCTGGAAGAGGACGACCCTTTCCGAAAGCCCCAGACAGGCATGTTCGAAGCGGCCTGCCGGGATTTCCCGGATATCCGTGCAGACCGGTCCGTCATGCTCGGAGATTCGGAATCGGACATGCGCTTCGCCCGCAACTGCGGTATGGAAGGAATCCTGATGGAGACAGCGGCCCTTACTCTCCGGTTTCAGGGAGGGGCTTCTTCGGATTCTTAGGGATACCGAGCTTGACCAGCTGATGGGCGGAAACCAGGATGCTCTGTCCGGAATCACTGATTTTTGCCGAACATTTTTCGTACTCTTTCATCGCCTCTTCCAGTTTCTTTCCCATCGCGGCATGAGCCGAGGCGAAATCCGAGACACGGTCGATCATTGCCTGGGCGGTTTTTACGATTTTTTCCTGGTTGCGGGCCTGGTCATAATTGGTCCATGCAATGCGGATCATCCGGAGAAAAGGCATCAGGGTTTCCTCCGTCGTCAGGAGGACTCCGTCATGATAGGCCGTGCGGAAGATATCCGCCTCCAGGCTCTTCGCCAGCTGGAGCGCGCCGTAGTTCGGAATGAACATAATCACATAATCCAGCGTTTTGTATCCTTCCCGGATATAGTCCTGATACCGCTTGGACGACAGTGACTTGATCTGTTCACGGATTGCAGCAAGATTCCTTCGGGCCGCATCTGCCCGCTCCGCAGGATCTTCGGTAGCCGTCCAGTCCGAATAGGCATCCAGCGAGACTTTCGCATCGATGATGATTTCCGTCTTGTCGGGATAGTGGAGGATGAAATCGGGGCGCATCCGTTTTCCGCTGTCTTCATTCAGGATGACCAGTCCCATCGCGTCGCGAAGAGTCTCTTCCTTGTCAAAATCCCGACCCTCCACCATTCCTTCTGCCACCAGCATATTATACAGGATCGTCTCGCCCCAACATCCGGCCATCTTGTTCTGCCCCTTGAGGGCGGAGGCCAGGTTATCTGCCTTCAGACCGATATCGCGGGTTTGGGCAGCCAGGTTCCGGACCGCACCCTCCAGTTGTTCCTTCAGGGAGGCCGAGCTTTCGGTGTGACTCTTCTTCTGGGCGTCGAAAGCCTCCTTCATCTCCTTGAGATCCTTGTCCAGGGAGCCGGATATGGACTTGAACGTTTCTTCAGCCTTTCGGGCTAGTTCCTCTTCCCGCTGCTTGAGCAGGCGTTCCGTTTCGGCCGTCATTTCAGCCCGGATAGCCGAAATCTGCTGCCGGAGCGCCGCATCATGGGCCTGAGTCAGAAGGGCCGTCGCTTTCTCGTGTGCTGCGGCGTCATTGGCACGGAGCGCTTCCAGTGACTTGATTTCCCCCCGCGCTGCAATCAGTTCATTTTCAACCGCATTCATCGATTTCCCATACCGGGATTTCAAGATGAGCCAGGTGATGAGAACAGCAATGACGAGCAGGGCTACCGCGATTGGAGCCACAATAATCAGAATCTCTTTCATGAACCAGCAATGGATTGGGCGGCGACATAGCCCATGGACCAGGCCGCCTGCAAGTTAAAGCCGCCGGTGACGGCGTCGACATCCAGCACTTCACCGGCGAAATACAAGCCTGGATAATGTTTGCATTCCAGGGTAGACAGATTGATATTGGTCAGGGAGACACCGCCGCAAGTAACGAATTCCTCCCGAAACGGGAACTTTCCGGATAAGGTATAACCGTCCTGTGTCAGTGCCGACACCAGCCGGTTCAAACCCCGGTTTCCCATTTCTCCCCAGCGCATCTCCCGCCGGAATCCCGCCTTATTGAGCAGCATTTCCCACAGACGGGACTGCATGCCGTCAGGATGGACGGAGGCTACGAATTTACGGGGATTTGCGGCCGCTATTGCCGCGATCTCTTTCCGGACAGAATCCTCCGGAGCGTTTCTCCAGTTGATGGAAAGCCGTGCGGTGTAACCGACTTCCGCCAGATACCGGGCCGCATGGGAAGACAACGTCAGGATCGCCGGCCCGCTGAGGCCCCAATCGGTAATGAGCAGGGGACCGGATGCCCGGAACCGGGTTCCCGCCAGGGAAACGGATGCATCTGCGACAAGGCCCATCAACGACCGAAGGGCTGAGTCACGGACGGTAAAAGTAAATAGGGAAGGAACCGGCGGAACCATTTCCAAATCCCATCCATCCAGCATCGGCAGGCCTTTGGGAGCGCCGCCGGTCGTGATGACGACCCGGTCGGCGGAGAACTGCTTCCCGTCCTTCAGGATCAAGCGGAACCCTTCTTCCAGGCGGATAAACTTTGCATTGAGGTGGAGGTTGACCCCCTCCATCGCATGCAGCAGGGTATGGACGATTTGCATGGCATCCTGGGAAAGGGGGAACACACACTGGTCCTCCTGCAGGAGAAGAGGGACGCCCTCGTCTTCGAACCATCGCCATGTATCTTCCGGAGAAAAGGCTTTCAGCACCCGTTTCATCAGGCGTTCTCCTCGTGGATAAACGTCGGAAAGACTGCGGACCCGGGCGAATGAATTCGTCAGGTTGCAGCGACCACCGCCGGTCACGGCCACCTTGGCAAGTGCCTTTGGACCCGCTTCATATACATCGATGAGCGCATCAGGCATCCTTCTGCGCAGATGGGCGGCACAGAAGCATCCGGCGGCTCCGGCTCCTATTACGGCGACGTGCATCATAATGACAAAGATACGGCAATTCTTGCAATATTTCCCGAAAAATGATATTTTTGCAAAGCATTGACTGAATTGTAAAGAATTTTTAATCACTCATACAATGAAAAAGTTTTTTATCCTTATCGCGGCATCTCTCCTCGCCGTCCCTTCCTTTGCCATTGGTCCCGTAGAGGATCCGGAAGACGAGTCTGTCGTCAACTTCGATGTGCTTGACCATTTCGGATTCGGTGTCCATGGTATTACTCCGGCAGCCGATGATGCCAATGCCAATCAATTCAACCGGCACTCAAAGTTCGGGTACAACACGGAGATTTTCTTCAATATCGCGACGCTCTCCATCCATCCGTATCCCACCGGAACCATTTCTATCGGCGCCGATGTGGATTGGGATTCGTATCGGGTTGACAAGAGTTCTTATTGGATGCTTGACAATGACCACCATGTCAGCATCGTGGATAAGAACAAATATGCCGAAGTCAAAAAAACGCACCTCCGTGTTTGGGGCTTCGATTTCCCCATTGAGTTCAAGCAGAAGATAGGGGATTTCAGCATCACCCTCGGCGGCGCCCTGGAACTCAACATGGCCGGTACCACCAAGTTCAAAGGCGTTGTCAACACCAGCCTCGGCGGTTCCGAAGAGACGACCCTTTCCACTTTCAAGGCCAATGACATTGAAGTCAACCGTTTCGGCTATCATCTCACCGCCAAGCTCCAGTTCTTCAATTTCGGCTTTTATGCGAAATACAATCCGGTTCCCCAGTTCGACGGAGTCAACGGACCTAAATTCACTACCTGGACGGTCGGCCTGATTATCGGCTAAACTGTCTGACAGAACCTTAAGAAACGGAACGGCGACCTCTCAGAGGCCGCCGTTTTTATCTTGGATTAAGGACTTACTGTTCAGCATCTTCGTCCGGAAGGACAATCTGTTTATACTGGTTCTTCCGCTTGAGCCAGCGTTCTTTTGCGTACTGTTGCATGTCGGTAATGGTATCGTTCTCATCGATGATCTCCATCCCGAGGATGGTTTCAATGATATCTTCCAGCGTGATAATTCCCTGGAAGCAGCCGTAATCATCGATAATCAGGGCAATCTGGTCCTTGGTCTTGAGCAGCGATTCCCAGATGTCACTGACAGACGTCTCTTCATGGAAGGCAGCAATTTTCCGCTTGATGGATTTCAGGCGCGTGTCGAACTTGTCTTCCGCGAGGTTCTCCAGGACGTCATACCGCATGATATAGCCGGTGATGAACTCGGGGGAGTCTGCATAGACCGGGATACGGGAATTATGGGACAGCTCTTCCTGCTTGTAGAACTGCTTGAGCGTCATGTTTTCCGGAGCAATCGCCGCGACGACGCGCGGAGTCATGACGTCATATGCCTTGATATCATCCAGTTTGATGATGTTCTGGATCACCTTGTTTTCGGAATTGTCGATGACCCCTTCCTCCTCGCCGATATTGGCCATGGCGGAGACCTCCTCGCGGGAAATCCCCGTATCCGGTTCACCGTCGCTGATCGAGCGGCGGAGCCTTTCAACCAGCCAGACAATGGGGTAGAGAATAACTACCAGGAAACTCATCACCTTGGCCAGCCAGAGGAGATTTTTCCAATGTGAGGTGCCGATGGTCTTCGGGATAATTTCCGAGAAGATGAGAATCAGGACCGTGGTCACTGCGGAAACCACTCCGAACCACTGGCTCCCGAATACAAGGGTGGCCTGCTGGCCGACACCGGCCGCACCGATGGTATTGGCAATCGTGTTCAGGGAGAGGATTGCCGTCAGGGGACGGTCCGGCTCGGATTTCAGTTTCAGGAACTGTTTCGCATTCCTGTCCCCATCCTCTTCTTTCATGGTAATAAACGAAATCGGCGTAGACATCAGGACCGACTCCAACACAGAACAGAGGAAGGAGACAGCCATGGCGCCGAGCAGGAATACAAACAGCAGAGTCATATATTCAGACAAATAACTCACAAATATACTCTTTTACCGCGGATTTTGCTAATTTTGCCGTTGCAAATGAAAAAGAAGGTCCTCTTACTGTCCTTGATCTGCCTGCTGGGTGCATGCAAAGCCCGGCAATCCGCATCTGAAACGTTTGTCCAAACAGAAGTTACGGACTCTGCTTCC
>JAGAHD010000178.1 GCA_017627255.1 Bacteroidales bacterium
ATGCTCGAAATACTCGTACCCCCGGTCCTGGTAGAACCAGCTCGCCCCCACGCGCAGATTGAGCCAGGGGGTGAAGGTGATGGTAAAGTTCTGGGACATGTTGAACTTGTCATACTGGTCCTGGTAATCGATCTTGTCGTTGATCAGGCCCACGGGACCGTCCGAAGCCGAATTGCGGGCACTGGGATTATAGTTCCCATACTGGTCGTAGGTGCGCATGGTGGGAGGAACCGTGAACGCGCGGGCGAAATACTGGGCCTCGCTGTTGAATTTGAGCGGGGTACGGTTGGTATGGGAGTAATTGAAGGAAGAGCTGGAAGTGAGCCACGTGCGCAGCTTGTAGTCCGCGTTGAGCACGAAAGTGAGACGGTCGTAGTCGTTGTCCCGCGCAATACCGTTGGACTTGTTGTAGCCGATGGAGGAATAATAAGTCGCCTTGTCATTGCCTCCGCGGAAATCCACGGTATAGTCCTGCGAGAGGGCGGGGCTCACGATATTGATGTCCTTCACGGCAGGCCCCTGCCAGAAGATGATGCGTTCCGGATTCTTGGGGTCGCTGACAGGATCGGTCATTACGCCCCAGTCGCTGCTGTCCAGGAGGAAGGCGAGTTCGTCGGAATACTTGTACACGCCCCACAGCGCCGCGGCACCGGAGGTACCGGCCGCCACATTGCCATAGCTGTCAAAATAGCTGTTGCCCGTCCCCATGGGCTGGACGGCGGTGAAATAGTCGGGAGCCCAGGAAGAATTCTTGAGCGCCGTGCGCTGCCAGTACAGGTAATCCTCGGAGTTCAGGTATTCATACTGGCTCTTGAAGAAACTCAGGGAACTCTTGGCGCGGAAACTGATGGAAGAAGTCCCTTCCTGACCGCGCTTGGTGGTAACCAGGATGACGCCGTTGGCAGCACGGGCACCGTAAATGGCGGTGGCACCGGCATCCTTGAGCACCTCGATGGATTCGATGTCATTGGGGTTCACATCAGCCATGGAGCGCTGTGCGCCGTCCACGATAACGAGCGGAGAACCCATGCCCGAATACTCCGTACCGCCACGGAGGATGATGGTAGGCTCGGCATAAGGGCTGCCGGAGGTCTGGTAAACGGCGAGACCGGCCACGGCTCCGGCCAGCGATGCCGCAGCCTGCGCATGCATACCGGAGGCGATGGTCTCGTTTTTGACCGTCGAGATGGAGTTCGTCAGTTTCGACCGCAGGGTCTTTCCGCCGTAAGCGGTGATGACGGTTTCGTCCAGGAGATTCTGGTCATCCGCCATCACAATGGTGAGGGGCTGGCCGTTCCACGTGACTTCCGTGGTGGCATAGCCGATGCAGGAGAGCACGAGGACATCGCCGACCTTCGCATTGGGCTGGACGAACCGGCCGTCGATGTCGGTCACGACACCAGTGGAAACCGGGGCGCCCTTGATCAGGACGGAAGCCGCGATGACGGGCTCGCCCTGTGCGTCGGTCACCGTACCCGTGCAGGTCCGGTTCTGGGCCGGGAGACTACCCCCCCCCACAAGCATGATGCCAAACAGTGAAATCACTGCAAGCAATTTCTGTGAAATACGCATAGATTGGTTGATATGGTTAATAAATTGGTTACAGGCAGGTGAAGTTCCCCTTTGTTTCAGTCAAGCCAAGGCGGCCAAACGGGGCCACGTTGCAAAAATATGCATCTTTTCTATAATAATCAACCCCTTATTTTATTTATTCGAAATTTTTATTGGCGGCAAAATTTTATTTTTGAATTAAATTATTCCACATATCAAAAAAATACTTATTTTTAAGGCAAAAAATTTGTCTTTTCCTCCCATGAACACGCCACAGAGCAGAATTCTTTCATTTCTCACCCGAAACGACGGATGTACCATCCCCAAAATCTCGGAATCGCTCGGGATCAGCATCGGAACGGCCACGAAGTACATCTCCTCCCTGGTGGAACAGGGGTATCTGGAGGATCTCGGGAAGACGGAATCCGTGAGCGGACGCCGGCCGCACCTGTATGGCCTCCATGCCGGGGCCGGCCATTTCCTGGGGTTCGACGTGAACGACCGCTACATCAATGTGGCCCTCATGGATTTCCGAGGCGGGATCCTGGACCGGCGCCTGCTGGAGCATTTCGCCCTGGACGAGCCGGGTTCCTTCGACCGGCTGGGCAAGATCCTGAAAAGGGCGCAGGAAAAGGCGGCGGATTCCGGTTATCTCATCAAGAACTGCTGCATTTCCCTGCCCGGCCGGATCGACAACCGGACCGAAGACAGCTACACCTTCTTCCACAGCCCGGGCCTCACGCTGGCGACCCGCCTCCGGGAAGAAGCCGGGCTTCCCCTGTGCCTGTACAATGACACCCGCGCCATGACCTACGGCGAATTCCTGAAAGGGGCCGGCGAGGGGACCCGCAACATGCTCATGATCAATGTCAACTGGGGCCTCGGCATGGGCATCGTCATCGACTCGCGCGTGTACGGGGGAAAATCCGGTTATGCCGGGGAGTTCGGCCATGTGTACGGGTTTGACAACCAGATCATCTGCCGCTGCGGAAAGCGCGGCTGCAACGAGACGGAAATCTCCGGGCAGGCCCTCCTGCGGAACGTCGTCCGGCGGATCCGCGAGGGCGAATCGTCCATCCTGAGTCCCCGCGTGTCTTCTTCCGACGAGCCGCTTTCCCTGCACGAGGTGATCGATGCCGTCGCCCACGAAGACGTCCTCTGCATCGACGCCATCGAACAGATCGGCCGCCGGCTGGGCGAGAAAGTCGCCGGCCTGATCAATGTCTTCAATCCCGAAATCGTCGTGGTGGGAGGCGAACTGGCCCTCACCGGAGACTACCTCCTGGACCCGATGCGGATGACCATCAACAAGCATTCCATCCACCTCGTGAGCCAGGACACGCGCATCTGCCGGTCCGCCCTGGGCATGGATGCCGGCGCCGTGGGCGCCTGCCTGGTGGCCCGGAACCGCTATCTCGGAGAGCGTTTCGAGTGCTAGCTCCCGGAGCCAACATAGAATTCACAGCCATTAAATTCATTAAGAGGGAATCCGCCAAAATTCGGCAATTTTGGTTGCCGAATTGCAATTCTCTCATTTTCAGTGTTTTGTAAATCGGCAACCGCGGTTGCCGATTTGTCTTCAAGGGACGCCCAAGCCTCATAGAACTTACGCATATTCTTGAGACTTGTGACTCCGAATCCCATCAGGCCGGGCAGATCATTCTTCAGCTGACTGCTTATGATTTCCAACGTTCCTGTACCCCAGTATCCGGCGCGGGAGTTCTCTGAAATGTATCGGCCAATTCCGAAGTACAATTTGAGCTGCTCCTGATTGGCAAGCCGGATGGCGTTGTATTGGCTCTGGAGTATGGCCGTCTTGATTAGCTCAACGGCCTGGAGGTACTTGGGGTCTATCTTATCCATAGGGCAATCGCGTTAGGTATGCAAATATACTGGAAACGGGCCAAAAACAAGAAATTTTCTTATCTTTGTAAAG
>JAGAHD010000179.1 GCA_017627255.1 Bacteroidales bacterium
GCATCGACCCAGGAACCGTCCCAGTCATCATAGTAGTACAACGAGTAACGCTCAGTCTTCCAGGTTGATACAAAACGATTCGACATTTGGGCGCCGACATTCTCACCATTGTTGGATACGGACTGGAACGCCTTGTCCTGCAGGAATTCGACCGGCGTAGTACCGTTGTTGAACACACCGACACGGAGAGTGCTGTTGCCGCTGAACTGATGGATGGCATCGGACTCCTTTTCCATGCTGTCATAAACGAACAGGCGCGTGCTGTACGGAATCCGAGCGGTAGCGATGAAAGCAGAATCCACATTGCGGGCATTCCTGACGGAAGCATTCTCGCTCATCCGGACCTCTCCGAAAACCGGATTGTCCAGCAGAAAGACGACGTCATCTCCGGTGTCCATGACCAGTTGGTGCATGCGGTCCAGGTTTACGCTGTCGGGAGCCACCTTGTAAATATGGATGGCCTCTTCTCCCCCGAAATAATCCGCCTCAAGACTCCGTGCGAGACCGGTGGCCACAGCATTGTTGAACAGCGTATCAGGGCCGGAAGCGTCAGGGTAGACGATGGCAATCGTTTTCCTGGCCAGGTCCAGCCCGGAAGAAGAGGGATGGCGCATCTCGATATTCATCGTCAGGGTCTCCGGAGAACAGGAGGCCATAACAAGGGCGGCAAAAAGGCCGCAGGCCGGAAAGAATGGTTTCATAAGCTTACAAGTTCTGCTGTCAAGTCATATTCATCGGCGGAGGTGATCCGCACCTGCAGGAAAGACCCGACCAAGGAATACGGTTCGATTCCCTCAAAAGCATCCGCTTCATAACGGACCAGGATCTCACCGTCCACTTCAGGACTTTCGAACTCGCTGCGGCACACCAGGAAACCGTCTGAGAAATCATCCACCAGAACACGGGTTTCCGTTCCCACCCGGGACTGGTTATATGCAAGAGAAATGCCACGCTGGAGTTCCATCAACTTATCCAGCCTGGCCCGCTTGGTCCGGGGAGAGACACTGTCCTTGAAGTGGAGGGCACCATAGGTTCCCTCTTCTTCGGAATACATGAAAGCCCCCAGACGCTCGAAACGGGCTTCCGACACGAAATCGAGCAATTCCGAGAAATCATAGAAGGTCTCTCCGGGATGGCCTACGATCATGGTCGTACGGAGAACGACGCCCGGGACCTTCTCCCGCATGGTGCGGATCAGTTCGCGGGTCCACGCCCCGTCCACATGCCGGCGCATCTTTTCGAGGACACGGTCGGAGACATGCTGGAGAGGGATATCCATGTACCGGCAGACCTTGGGGTTGTCCGCCATTTCCTCAAGGACGTCCACCGGGAAATCCGCCGGATAGGAATAATGGATCCGAATCCACTCGATCCCGTCTATCGCGGAAAGCTTCCTCAGCAGCTCGGCAAGGGCACGCCGGCCATACAGGTCCAGGCCGTAATATGTCGTATCCTGCGCAATGACAACCAGTTCCCGGACCCCTTGCGCAGCCAGTTCACGGGCTTCGGCCACCAGGGTTTCCATGGGAACGGACCGGTGCATTCCCCGGATCAGGGGAATGGCGCAATACGAACAACGGCGATCGCATCCCTCGGAAATCTTCAGGTAGGCGTAGGGATGGAATCCGTCCGTCCGGACTCGCTGATGGGAGCAGTTGGGATCCGGTTCGCAGCCAAGCGCACGCACCAGCGGCGAAAGCTCCCGCGCACCGAACCAACCGTCCACCTCGGGAATCAGGTCGGGCATTTCCTTCGCATACCGCTGGGAAAGGCACCCGAAAACAAGCAAGCGGCCGACGCGGCCTTCCTGCTTGGCGGAAACCGCCTCAAGGATAGTCTGGATAGACTGTTCCTTGGCATCCCCGATAAAACCGCAAGTATTGATCAGAAGACAGTCTACGGGCCGGTCATCCCCTTCAGGCACGATATCGTAAGCATTCCGTACCTGATAGAGCAGATGCTCCGTATCCACGGTATTCTTGGAGCATCCCAGCGTGATGACCCGCAGCGTCTTCATTATTCGGCCGGCTGTGCTTCCTCCTCTTCCGGATCGACGAAATCCAGGGAAGCATATTTCTTCAGTTCATTGTACCATTCGACTACTTTCTTCATGTGAGAAACGTAGAAACGGTCGGAATCGTAGTCAGGCACAGCCTTGGCAAACAGGGCCTGGAGGTCGGCCGGAGCGGATTTGGATGTCGGGGCATCTTCCTCGCCAAGCACTTCATGAAGCTTTCCGAACACTTCCCGCAGGCGAAGTTCGCCTTCCTGGGTATAGATGGAAATATCGGCCAGGGTCGTGATGCCGCTGTTCGCCCCGAAATTGAAACGTTTTCCGTCCCGGAGGGATTCGACGATGGCGCCGTTGCGGGATTGGGCGATATAGTTGAACAATCCGTGCTGACCACGGATGGAAAGGGTTTTTGCCAGATCGGTTTTCATGATGTTTTGGATAATTATTCTTGTGCAAATATAGCGATTATTCATCAAACAAGTGCGCGAAAAGCGCATCTGCCTTTCGGAAAAGGTCAGACAAGGTGCCGTCATTGACCAGGACGGCATCCACCTTGGAGAGGTCGAAATGCTGGAGATGCGCACGTTCCCGGACCGATTCTTCACCACGTCCGTCACGCTGCGCCGCCCGGTGTATCCTCAATGCCTCCGGAGCATCGACCAGGACCACCCGGTCCGCGATGCCGTCAAATATCGGTTTGGACAGGATAACCGCCGATTCGAGGACGACAAAATCAGCTTCCGGATAGCGTTCGCGCCAGTCCTTGAAATCCTGTAGGACGACGGGATAAACCACAGACTCGAGCTGGGACAGCCGGGCCGGATCAGAGAAAACGACAGCCGCGAGGGACCGGCGGTCCAACCGCCCCTTCCCGTCACGCAGCGAACAGCCGAACTCCTCTTCAAGCCGATGCACGATCCACGGCTCCCGGTCATACAGTGACTTTGTGCGGGAGTCCGAATCATAGACCGGAATTCCTTTCGAGGAAAGATACGAGCAAAGGGCGGATTTCCCGCTTCCGATGCCACCTGTTATAACGACAGTACGGGGCATGGTCAATCTACTTCAATGCAATCGAAGACCTCGGGAGCGATCCGGCAATCCAGTACGCCGGAAGGAAGATGCTCGGTGTGGGGAACACATCGGCCGGAAAGGGACTTGGCGAAATCCGCATAGTCCACATACAGGTGGAACTGGGTGAAAGGATCCCGGCCGAACGGGAAAATACAGCGGAGAATCACCGTCGCTTCGGAAGGATAGACCTGAAGATGGCGTCCAGGCGGAGCGTTCCTGACCTCTATGGGCACTTCCGAACGCAGTTCCACATACCGGGAAACCGTCAGTTCGTAACTGACCTCCTCGGCGGAAAGACGGACGCCCTTGATCTTGGAGAGCCGCAGGACGCCATGTTTGCTCTCGTGGAGGTCGGAAATCGACAGAGGGGCCGTTCGGATCCGCTCGACCGATTCCAACCGCCCCGGCTCCCCGTACACCATGATGGAGTCCGGAACAAGCCGGATCGGTTCCGTCATCATGTACTGGGTCCGGTAATCGATATCATGGACCAGTTCTACGGGGACCTTTTTATGATTTTCCGCAGGAAACGTGAAAAGCAGGGTGTCGGAGATGAAGGCTTCGACGTAGACTTCATCCCCGAAGAACTGCTGTACATAATTGTTTTTGGCATTGCCGGCCAGGTAGAACTGATCGCCGGAGCGGAGACGGATATCCGCCCGGTCCAGCCGGACACGTCCCGGCTTCCGGTTCTTCCGGGTTTCCTCCTGGAGAAGGCGGTAACCGCTGGCGCGGCAACGTGCAGAGACCATCGCCGCATTGACGGAGACATCACTGTGCCCGTCGATATTGCATTCGGCAATGACCGGAACGCTGATGACCCCGGAATACTCGCGGGAAAGGTTGGTCAGGAGCCAAATCAACAAGGCAAGGGTGGCCGCTGTCAGAAAAATGACACCGTTCCGCCCCCGCATTTGAAGACGGGGATTGATTTTCTCCTGCAGGCGGGCCACGTTACTGCTGCTGGGCTGCCGAATCGCTGTAATCCTTGACGAGAGCCTGCTTCGAGACGCGGAGTTTCACATCACCGTCCACGCGGACGAGCGCTGTCCGTTCATCGACTTCGGCAACCTCCCCGAGGATACCGCTGTTACCGATCACCACTTTGTCTCCCTTCTTGAGCGATTTCTGGAAGTTTTCAATCTCTTTCTGTTGCTTCCGCTGCGGGCGGATCATGAAAAGCCACATGACGGCAAACACGAGCAGCAACATAATCCACATGGAAAGGGAACTGCCTGGCTGCTGCGCCGGCGCGGCCTGGAGAAGGATGAAATAAGGATGCATAATAGAATTTGTTTTTTTTAGATGAGTCCGTTTCCGCTCTTGGAGACGCGGCCTTCCGCCTCGCTCTCCTTGATCAATTTATCCAGAAGGCCGTTCACGAACGAGCGGCTCTTCGGCGTGGAATAGTACTTGGCGATTTCCACATATTCATTTATTGTCACCCTGACAGGGATTTCCGGGAAATTCTCCGCTTCAGCAAGCCCCATGGCGATCAGGACGGTATCCGTCACATAGAGACGGTCCCGGTCCCATTTCGTCACACTCGAGGCCACCTTTTCGTCATACTCGTCAAACCGGGCGAAAGCGGAGGACAGCAGCCGGGTCACAAACTGCCGGTCGCTGTCTGCGGCCTTCCCCCTCGCCTGGAGGATATCGCTCTGGTACAGAGGCGGAAGGTTCCAGCGGCCCGTCCGGCGGATATCCTCCAGGGAGCGGATGTCGCAGGAAAGGGCATACGCCAAGTCGTCCGTCCAGTACAGGGACATGTCCTCCAAAAGGGCGGCAAGTTCCTCATTGTCCTCGAATTCCGTTTCAAAAACCTTCTTGAACAGGCGAACGTCCTGGTCAAGGGACACCTCGGGATCGGCCATGTAAGCCTCATAATAAGGCCGGGACTTCATCGACTCGTACAAATGGTGCAAAAGGGCGTCGTTCTGGTCCCATGAAAACTTTTTCCGCTCAATGATTTTCTGGAAATCCGGATCGGATTCCAGCAGCGGAGCCAGGGCGTTCCGCACGAATTTCAGGTTGGGATGAAGTTCTTCCTCCGTCGGATTGAACTTGCCGCGGGCGGCTTCCACGCGTCGGGCGGCCTCCGCCGTAAGGGGCGGAATGACGGAAAGCATGAATAAGTACAGGTCCCTCGTAGCCTCACAGGATGCATCCAGGGCGGACAAAGCCTCCTTCAGGGTCATCTCCCGATTTTCGGCATATGAATACAGGACTTTGAAAGCCTTGATTCTGAGGATTCGTCTGTTAAGCATATTTCAAATAACTTTTTTCGCGGTATAAAATATTTGTACAAAGTTAGTGTTTTTTAAATTATTTCCCTAAATTTGTGAACAGAATTATAAAAGACAAGGCCATGTACAGTGAAGATTACGAGAGAGTGCGGTCCCAGGAACGCAACACGGAAGACGTCTATTCCAAGCCCGTCAGGGCTGGAAAGCGGACCTACTTCTTCGATGTGAAGGCGACAAAAGGCAACAATGATTATTACCTGACCATCACCGAAAGCAAGCGCCGTCAGGAACGCGACGGTTCGTTTGTCTTCGACAAGCACAAGATTTTCCTTTACAAGGAAGATTTCGAAAAATTCGCGGAAGGATTGGAAGAGGCAGTGAAATACATCAAGGAAAACCTCCTCAAAGGTGAACCTTACAGGCAGGCTCCCCAATATGACGAAGAGCGCCCTTCTGCCGGCAAATCCTCCTTCTCGGACGTCTCGTTCGAAGAGCTTTAAACTAGACAGTAGCCGGCAGGTTTTTCCTGCCGGTTTTTTTATCCGACAAAGCTATGATTTTCCTCTGTAACCTGCTTCTGGACGGAAAGCCCTCCGACATCACCATCGATGGGGCGCTGATCAGCCGTATCACTGAACACGGCAAAGAAACCGCACCGGAAGGTGCTGAAACAGTGGATTGTACCGGAAAAGCGGCCATCCCCGGCTTTGTCAACATGCATACGCATGCCGCCATGGGCCTGCTGCGGGGCATTACGGAAGACGTTCCCCTCCGGAACTGGCTGTCCCGTATCTGGGAGATGGAAGCCAGGATCGACGAGGAATTCATCTATTGGGGGACCAGGGCTGCTTGCCTTGAAATGATCAAGAGCGGCACTACGACGTTCAACGACATGTACTGGTTTGCTTCCAACGCCCGCCAGGCGGCCATCGAGTCCGGCATCCGCCCTTTCATATCGTTCGTCATCCTGGACGGTTTCGACAAGGCTACTGCCGAAAAGCAGCGCCGTAACTTTCTGGATCTGTACCAGCAGTCCCTCGGCTGGGAACACTCCGCCCACCTGGCGCTGTCTGTCCACTCCGTCTACACCGTCAGCGAAGACATGATCCTGTGGGCCAGCCAGTTTGCGCTCGACCATGGCATGAAGCTCCACATCCACGTATCGGAGACCGAGGAGGAAAACATCAACTGTATGAAAGCCCACGGAGGGCTCTCCCCCACCGAGTATCTGGATACGCTCGGAGTACTCGGCCCGCACGTGATCGCCGCCCATTCACTGTGGCTGAGCGCGCACGACGTGGAACTGATGGGCCGGAACAAGGTCAACTGTGTCCATAACATCAACTCCAACGCCAAACTCGCATCCGGCTACCATTTCCTGTATGATGAGCTTCGGGACGCCGGAGCCAATGTCTGCCTGGGGACCGATGGTGCCGCGTCATCGAACAACCTGGATATGCTGGAGACCATGAAAACGACCGCCCTGTTCCAGAAAGCATGGCGCAGGGATCCGTCCCGGATGCCGCTTCAGGAGCTGCTGGACTGCGCGACCGTCCATGGCGCCAAGGCTCTCGGCCTGAACACGGGAGTCCTCCGCGAAGGTGCCGCCGCGGATCTGTCCCTGGTCGATGTCGACAACTTGTACTTCCTGTCTCCGGGATCCTTCCTGGCCAACCTCGTCTACTCCGCCCACAGCGATGTAATCTCTTCCGTCATCGCACAAGGCAATTTTGTCATGCGTGACCGCCAGATCGAAGGGGAAGCCGAGATTCTCAAAGAGGCAAGGCATGTCCTCCGTCAGATTAACCACATATAACATATTTTTTTTATGGATCCAAGAATTGAAATGATACAGCAGGCTTCCGATTTCGTCCAGGACCGCCTCTCCGGTTTCCAGCCGGAAATCGGCATCGTCCTCGGAAGCGGACTCGGAAAACTGGCCGACCACATCCAGGAACCGCAGGTTATCCCGTACAAGGACATCCCCGGTTTTCCGGTGTCCACGGCCATCGGACACAAGGGCAATTTCATCCTCGGCACCCTTGGCGGCAAAAGAGTCATCGCCATGCAGGGACGTATCCATTACTATGAAGGCTACGGGATGGATCTGGTCGTCCTGCCCGTCCGTGTCATGATGAGCATCGGAATCCGCAAACTCTTCGTCTCGAATGCGGCGGGAGGCATCAGCTTCGACCTGCATATCGGCGACCTGATGATCATCAAAGACCATATCAACCTGCTTCCGAATCCGCTCATCGGACCGAACCTGGATGCCTTGGGGCCGCGCTTCCCGGATATGACCCGGCCCTATGACCCCGCACTGATCAAACTGGCCAAGGAAATTGCCGCTGAACAAGGCATTGCCATCCATGAGGGCGTCTATGTGGGAGGCACCGGACCTTCCTACGAGACACCGGCCGAATACAAGTATTTCCGCCTGATCGGCGGTGATGCCGTCGGTATGAGCACCGTTCCCGAGGTCATCGCCGCACGTCATGCCAACGTTCCGGTATTCGGCATTTCGGTCATTACCAACGAGGCACATGACGATTATGCCGAAGATTATGTCAATGACGGACACGACGTCGTTGTCGCTGCCAATGCCGCAGCGGAAACCATGACGGCTCTGATCCGCGAGATGATTGAAAGACTGTAATGAACAACATTGAAACCATCCATACCGCCGCCAACTGCCTGAAGGAGCGGCTCGGCGGAGCGACACCGCTGGTGGGCATCGTCCTTGGAAGCGGACTCGGCAAGCTGGCCGACGAAATCGAGAATCCTCTCGTCATTCCCTATCGGGACATCCCCGGTTTTCCAGTGTCCACGGCCATCGGACACAAGGGCAATTTCATTGTCGGACAGTTGTCCGGAAAATGCGTCATCGCCATGCAGGGACGCATCCACTACTATGAAGGCTACCCGATGGACCAGGTCGTGCTGCCGATCCGTGTCATGATCAGCATCGGCATCCGGCATCTGTTCGTCTCCAACGCCGCCGGAGGAACCAACCTGGGATTCCATGTCGGAGACCTGATGATCATCAAGGACCACATCAACCTGATCCCGAATCCGCTGATCGGGCCCAACCTGGATGAGTTCGGTCCCCGTTTTCCGGATATGACCCGGCCCTATGACCCGGAACTCATCCGATTAGCGGAAGGGATAGCCGCAGACAAGGGCATCGCCCTCCGGAAAGGCGTTTATGTAGCCTGCTCCGGTCCTTGCTATGAAACCCCTGCCGAATACCGTTACTTCCGCCTGATCGGAGCCGATGCCGTCGGCATGAGTACGACCCCGGAAGTCATCGTCGCCCGCCACAGCGGGATCCCGGTCTTCGGTATGTCCGTCATCACCGATGTCGCCCATGCGACAGACGATGAAGACTACGTTACAGACGGAGAGGCCATCGTGGCGGCCGCGAATGCAGCCGCAGACCGGATGACATTGATTTTCAAAGAATTAATTCGAAAGCTTTAGGACAATTCCTCCAGAAAGAGCGCCCATTTGGCGTCGGAGGGCATCCGCCAGTCTCCGCGGGGAGACAGGGATACGGAACCGACTTTCGGGCCGTCCGGCAGGCAGGAGCGCTTGAATTGCTGGCCGATGAAACGCTTGAAGAACTGGTACAGCCAGTGTTTGAGCGTTTTTTCGTCGTATTTGTCGCCGAACGCTTTCCGGGAAAGGAACAGGATTTTCCGGGGCTCACAGCCAAAGCGGAAGAAATGGTAGAGGAAGAAATCGTGCAGCTCATACGGGCCGACCAGGTCTTCCGTCAGCTGGGCGATATTGCCTTCCGCATCCGCCGGTGTCAGTTCCGGGCTGATCGGTGTATCCACGATATCCAGGATGATGTCGCGCACAGAGCGGCCGCCGGCATTCTCTCCCGGCCGGAACCGCGTCTCCCCCACCCATTTGCACAGGTAGCGGACCAGGGTCTTGGGGTCGGAGGCATTGACACCGTACATGGACATGTGGTCACCGTTGTAGGTGCACCAGCCGAGTGCCAGTTCCGACAGGTCGCCCGTTCCGATGACGATTCCCCCGGTCTGGTTGGAGATATCCATCAGGAGCTGGGTCCGTTCGCGGGCCTGGGCATTCTCATACGTAGTGTCCTGGACGGAAGGGTCGTGTCCGATGTCCCGGAAATGCTGTTCAACCGCCGGCACGACGGAGATTTCACGCGCCGTGATACCCAGGGCGGCCATCAGGTCGTCCGCATTGGTATGGGTGCGTTTCGAGGTGCCCAGTCCGGGCATCGTCACGCCGATGATCCGCTCGCGGGACCATCCGAGACGGTCAAACGCCATCACCGTCACCAGCAGGGCCAGCGTGCTGTCCAGCCCGCCCGAGATGCCGATTACCGCCGTACGGGACTGGACATGCTCCAGCCGGGTCATCAGTCCCTGGACCTGAATACTGAAGATCTCCTCGCAACGGGCGCGGATATCGTCGGGATCCCCTGCCGGAACGAACGGATGCGCTTCGATGTAACGGTGGAATTCCTTGTCAAAATCTGTATCGGCACTGTCCCCCGCTTCCACGCGGGAATACATCTGTGCATAGGTGGAAGCCCGGGTGCCGTCCGGCGTGACATAGTAGAACGAACTCTGTTTCTGGCGGAGAATCGTGAGTTTCTCCACATCTAGGTCCGCCACGATCAACTGGGATTCCGTCCTAAAACGGTCCATTTCCGCCATCAGGGTGCCGTTTTCATAAATCAGCGACGACCCGCCGAAGACCAGGTCCTGGGTGGACTCGCCGTAGTTGCTGGAACAGTAAATGTATCCGGAAAGGGTATGGGCGCTCTGTTCACAGACCAGGTTCTTGCGGTAGACATGCTTCATCAATACCTCGTTGGAAGCGGACAAGTTGACGATCAGCTGTGCTCCGGCCACACAATGGAAAGAGGAAGGCGGGAGCGGTGTCCAGAGATCCTCACAGATCTCGATGGCGAATGTCGCCTCGCCGACAGTGAACAGGATGTTCGGCGAGATGTTGCACCGGCAGCCACAGTAGCGGACCTCGGCACAGAATCCCTCCCGCACGAAATTCCGGCCGTCATCCATGAAGCGGCCTTCATTATGCACGTTACCGGAGAGGAAATCGGCACCGGAGGAGAACCAGCGCGCCTCATAAAACTCATTGTAGTCCGGCAGATATATCTTGGGGACGATGCCCTTGATCTGCCCGTTCCGGATCACGACCGCGCAATTGTACAGTTTATCATTGTAGCGGACCGGGGCACCGACCACGACCGTGACGGATTTTCCGCGTGAATGGGTTCGGATGGCGGCGACAGCCTCTTCCGAACGTTCCAGCAGGAGATTGCTGCCGAAAAGGTCCGCACAGGTGTAACCGGTGACAGACAGTTCCGGGAACACGAGGAGAGAAACTTCCTGGCGGACAGCCTCGTCCATCATCCGGCAGATTTCTTCCTGATTGGAACGCACATCCGCCACTTTCACCCTGGGAGACGCGGCGGCAACTCGTATATAGCCGTAATTTTTCATCTAAATTCGTTCTGTACGCGCAAAATTAATGCATTTCCCGAGAATAATGCGCAATAAATTTACTTTATTCAAAGGATTTTTATTATTTTTGCAATGACTAGGTTGAACCGGCCATGCTCGAAGATATCAGAAAACATATCGAAAAGCTGATTGCTCTCTATGAGGCTGAAAAAGTGGAGAACGAGCGTCTCCGCCAGGAGCTGAAGGAGAGCAGGGAAACCGGTGATTCCTACAGGAAACAGATCATGGAACTGGAATCCACGATAGACACCCTGAAACTGACTGAAGCCTTTACCGCCGGGGGCGACAAGCGTACCTCCCGGGAAAAAATCGACAAACTGATCAAGGAGATAGACCGTTGTATCTCTTTGCTCGAAAGTTAGGACATGGACCAGAAGATCAGCATCAAGATCGCCGACCGATCCTTCAACCTGACCGCCTCCTCCCCCCAGCAGGAAGAGGTCATCAGACTGGCTGCCGACGCTATCAACAAGCGCCTGGCCAGCTACACCCAGAAGAATCCCGGCAAAACGATGGTGGAACTCATGTCCATGGTGGCGCTGAACGAATGCGCCTGCCGGATTGCTTTCCAGCGCGACATCGACGCCCGGAAGGCCGAAGCGGAAAAGCTTGGCAGTGACTTGGAGAACTATCTGGCCAACATAGGGAAATAAGCCGTCAGGTCCTCTTGCTGAAAACAACGCGTAACAACGTACCGAGTTTACTCAGATCAGGGATGACGGGCCCAGGTGACCCGAACGGGGATTCTGCAGCGATGCAGGACGTGGGATATCAGAAACTGGTCGGAACTCAAATCTTATCTTCTAAGATTTTCTGACACAGATGCTGACGGCTTTTTTCAATACATGCAGGTTTCCTGGAAGGAGGCCTGCATGTATGCTTATAATTTATTGATAACTATATTTATGAACTTTTTATTTATTCTTCTCGCATTTCTGGCCGGAGCGCTTATCGCGCTGGCCGCATACATACTCGTCAGGCGGTCCATCCTGAAAGGTAAAAGGGATGAAATACTCGAAATCGCCGAGGTGGAAGCCGAAAAGATCAAGAACGACAAGATCCTCCAGGCCAAGGAGAAATTCCTGTCGCTCAAGAGCGAGCACGAGCAGTTCATCAACGAAAAGAACGCCCAGATCCGCGAAGCCGAATCCCGCATCAAGCAGAAGGAGAACACGGTCAACCAGAAAATGAACGAACTGGACCGGAAAAACCGCGAAGCGGACAGCATGCGGACCTCCCTCAAGGGCCAGCAGGACGCTCTCAAGCGCAAGGAGGAAGAGTATGAACAGCGGATTACCCTGGCCAACAAACAGATTGAAAGCATTGCCGGCATGTCCGCCCAGGAGGCCAAGAATCTGCTGATGGAGAACATGAAAGCCGAAGCACGGAGCGAGGCACAGGCATACATCAACGACTGCCTGGACGAGGCGCGCCTGAATGCCGCCAAGGAAGCCAAGCGCATCGTCATCAACACCATCCAGCGCACGGCGACGGAAACGGCCATCGAGAATGCCGTGACCACCTTCCCGATCGACAACGACGAGATCAAGGGACGCATCATCGGCCGCGAAGGACGCAACATCCGCGCCCTGGAGGCGGCGACCGGCGTCGAAATCGTTGTAGACGACACGCCGGACGCCATCCTGCTTTCCGCATTCGATCCGGTCCGCCGGGAAGTGGCCAGGCTCGCCTTGCACCAGCTGGTCATTGACGGCCGCATCCATCCAGCTCGTATCGAGGAAGTGGTCACCAAGGTCCAGAAACAGCTCGAAGAAGAGATTCTGGAAACCGGCAAGCGTACCTGTATCGACCTTGGTATCCACGGCATGCCGATGGAACTGGTCCGCATGATCGGGCGTATGAAATATCGCTCTTCCTATGGCCAGAACCTGCTGCAGCATTCCCGCGAGGTGGCGAACATCTGCGCCATCATGGCATCCGAACTCGGCCTGAACCCGAAAGTCGCCAAACGGGCCGGTCTCCTGCATGACATCGGTAAAGTCTCGGAAGAGGACCCCGACCTTCCGCACGCCCTCCTGGGCATGCGCCTGGCAGAACAATACAAGGAGAAACCCGAAATCTGCAATGCCATCGGCGCCCATCATGAGGAAACGGAAATGACTTCCC
>JAGAHD010000180.1 GCA_017627255.1 Bacteroidales bacterium
AGCTGGTCCTGATGAGCTTCAACGGAGGCATTGCCTGGCAGTTCATCCTGAAACGCGTCAACTGATGAAGTGTCTGTTTACAAAGGGGTTGCTGTCGCTTTGGGCGGCAACCCTTTTCTCCTCCGCCTGCGGATGCCGGCCATCGGAAAACCCGGTGCAGGAAACGGCTGTCGTATCCGTTTCCCCGACCTCGCTTTCCGTTGCGGATGGCGCTGCCGAGGAAACAATCACCGTCACTTCCAACTGCGACTGGGGCGTGTCGGTTACGGACAAGGAGTGGTGCTCCGTGTCTCCTTCCGGCGGAATCAGCGGAACGACGCCCGTGACGGTCCGGATTGCGGAAAACAGCACGTATGAGAAGCGGTCCAATGCCATCACTTTCCGTTACGGGACCCGGTCTGTCGAAGTTTCCGTGACCCAGGAAGGCAAGGAACTCCCCCCTCCGGCTCCGGCTCCGGAGTTCGTCGTCCCGGAAGGCTATGTGTTGGATTGGAACGAGGAATTCAATGAGGACGGGAAACCCTCCCTCGCCGACTGGTGGTATGAGACCGGCGGCGGTGGCTGGGGCAACAATGAGCAGCAGGTCTATGTGGCCAGCGCCAAGGACGGCGTGGACCTCGCCTTCATGGAAGGAGGCTCCTTGAAGATCCAGGCCCGCAAGATCGGCGGAACCGTGTACTCGATCCGGATGAACACCAAGCGGTCCTGGCAATACGGCTGGTTCGAAGCCCGCATCAAAGTGTCCGACACGCCGGGCAGCTGGCCCGCCTTCTGGATGATGCCGCAGGATTTCAAGACCTGGCCGGGCGACGGCGAAATCGACATCATGGAGTATGCCATTTCCACGCAGGGAAAGGACAAATCCTCTTCCAGCATCCATTGCAATGCATACAACTGGCCGAAAGGGACCCAGAAGACCCATGTCAGCAACGTCAAAAATGCCGCGTCGGAATTCCATGTCTATGCCTTGGAATGGACGGAATCCGAAATGAAATTCTATGTGGACGGTCAGCTGCACCTGACCTTCAAGAATGACGGCAAGGGCTATGATACCTGGCCGTTCAATGCGCCGTTCTACCTCAAGTTCAACATGGCCTGGGGCGGAAACATGGGTGGTACAACCGATGAAAGCGGACTTCCGGCCACGTATGAAGTAGACTATGTCCGCGTATTCAAGAAAAAGTAACCATATGAAGCAGATCAGCATCTTTCTCCCCATCCTGATCCTGGCGGCGGCCGCCTGCAGCCGCCCGTCCGTCTCTACGACGGGCTCGACTCCGGAAGTGGAAGCCCGGGTTTCCCGGCTCCTTTCCCAAATGACCCTGGCTGAGA
Source organism: Bacteroidales bacterium (assembly GCA_017627255.1). Taxonomy (GTDB): domain Bacteria; phylum Bacteroidota; class Bacteroidia; order Bacteroidales; family UBA932; genus Cryptobacteroides. The sequence continues at coordinate 1,333 of JAGAHD010000180.1, forward strand.
AAATCGGCCAGATGAACCAGATTTCCGTCGGCGGCAGCGTGTCCGATTATGCCGAAGCCGTCCGGAACGGTCAGGTCGGCTCCATTCTCAACGAAGTGGATCCGGAAAAGATCAACGCTTTCCAGCGGCTGGCCGTGGAGGAAAGCCGCCTAGGAATCCCGCTGCTTGTCGGGCGGGACGTCATCCATGGCTTCCATACGGTTTTCCCGATTCCGTTGGGGCTGGCGTCAACCTTCGATCCTGCGCTGGTGGAGAAGGGAGCGCGCATTGCTGCGCTGGAAGCGACGGCACAGGGCGTCCGCTGGACATTCTCCCCGATGCTGGATATCGCCCGGGACCCCCGCTGGGGCCGGATTGCGGAAGGCAGCGGAGAGGACACCTTCCTCGATGCACGGATGGGAGAGGCCATGGTCCGGGGGTATCAGGGCGAGGTGCTTGACACGACCTCCATGGCCGCCTGCATCAAGCATTTCGTGGGGTACGGCGCGGCCGAAGGAGGACGGGACTACAACAGTACGTTCCTGACGGAACGGCAGCTCCGGAATGTCTATCTGCCTCCCTTCGAGGCAGCCGTGAAGGCCGGTGCCATGACGCTGATGACCTCCTTCAATGACAATGACGGCGTCCCCTCCACCGGCAATGCCTTTGTGCTGGATGAAGTGCTCCGCCGCGAGTGGGGTTTCGACGGCCTGGTCGTCACGGACTGGAATTCGATGGGAGAGATGATTGTGCACGGATTCGGCACGGACCGCAAGGACGTGGCGGAAAAAGCGGTCAAAGCCGGCGTGGACATGGATATGATGACCTACGGATTCGTCTCGCACCTGGAGGAGCTGGTCCGCAGCGGCGCCGTCCGGGAAGCGGATGTTGACCGGGCAGTCCGGAACATTCTCCGGGTGAAGGTCCTGCTGGGCCTTTTCGAGCATCCGTACGTGGATGTCGAGGCCGCGAAGGCGGTCCAGTATGCTCCGGCGCACCTGGAGGCCGCCCGGACGGCGGCGCAGGAATCGGCGGTCCTGCTGGCCAATGACGGGACTCTCCCGCTTCGCGAAGGGCTCCGCATCCTGGTCACGGGACCTCTGGCCGATGCTCCGCATGACCAGCTGGGAACCTGGGCCTTTGATGGGGAAAAGAACCATACCATCACTCCTCTCGCCGCCCTCCGCGACCGTTTCCCAGGCCAGGTCACCTATGTTCCCGGCCTTCGGTACAGCCGTGAGCACCGGGACCGTTTCGATGACGTGACGGCCGCCGCGCGCCGCTCTGACGTGGTCCTGGCGTTCCTGGGCGAGGAAGCCATTCTTTCCGGTGAGGCCCATTCCCTCGCGGACCTGAACCTGAAAGGCTCCCAGAGCGACCTGCTGGCCGCCCTCCATTCGACGGGGAAGCCGGTCGTGGCCGTCGTGATGGCCGGCCGTCCGCTCACTGTTGAGCGCGACCTGCCCCACTGCAACGCCCTGCTGTATTCCTTCCATCCCGGCACGATGGGCGGTCCCGCCCTGGCAGACCTGCTGTCCGGAGACGTGAATCCTTCCGGCAAGACACCGGTCACCTTCCTCCGTACCGTCGGCCAGGCGCCCCTGTACTACAACCATAACCGGACCGGACGCCCCTACAATAGGGAAACCATGCTGGATGACATCGGGCTGGAAGCGGGTCAGACCTCGCTGGGGAACACCTCCTATTACCTGGACTATGGCGCCTATCCGCTGTTCCCGTTCGGCTACGGACTCAGCTATACGGAGTTCACCTATTCGGACATCGCGCTGGACAAGGAGATTTACGGACCGGAAGAGACGCTGGACATCTCCCTGACGCTCCGCAATACCGGGAGCCGTGACGGTACGGAAGTTGTACAGGTCTATGTACGGGACCTGGTCGGTTCCGTCACCCGGCCGGTGCGGGAGCTCAAGCATTTCGAACGCGTTCCGCTGAAGGCCGGTGAAAGCCGTCCGCTCCGGATCCGGATTCCCGTCCGGGAACTGGCCTTCTGGGGCCTTGACGGCACATGGAAGGTGGAACCGGGTGATTTCCAGCTGTGGGTGGCTGGAGACAGCGCTTCCGGCGAGCCGGTTTCCTTCAAAGTGAACTGAGACGCATGAATAAGGGGAAATGGCTTTTTTTCCATGGGCTTGTCCTGCTGTTGGTTCTGGGCTGTTCCGGCGAGGATGACATCTCGCTTTCGGACCCGGAACCGCAGCTGACAGCCATCCATGTATCTGAAACGGAACTGGTCCTCCCTCCCGGAGGATCGGTTTCTGTTTCCTTTACAGTCAATGCCCCTTCCTATGCGTTCAATTATACGGTTTCCTCTTCGGATTGCCAGGTCCGGCTCATGCAGGCCGGCGGTGTGGTCCCGGTCGGATTCAGGCTGACGGAAATCATTCCGGGTGAAGTCAAGGGGGCCTATTCGGCGACCCTGACGGATACGGGAACGGGTGCGGTGTACGAGCAGCAGGTCTGCCTGGCCATCGCGGAGCGGAATCCGGATACCGGTGCCGAATCGTTGGTGTCCTCGTCCTATTTCACCGTCCGTTCCGAGAAGAAATATGCCGAACTGACCCTGGATACGGGTCTTCCGGTCGTGTATGTGGAAACGGAAGATCGGAAGGAGGTTGTCTCGAAAACCGATTACCTTCCTGCCACCCTGTATATCCGAGGGACGGAGAAATATGATGATACACAGCCGCTTCCGTGCGAAGTCCGAGGACGGGGCAACACGACCTGGTCCTGGCCCAAGAAGCCGTATCTGATCCGGTTGGAGACACGGGAACCCTTGCTGGGAATGCAGAAGCACAAGCGGTGGGTGCTGCTGGCGAACTTCATGGACCGGACCCTGATGCGAAATCTCGTTTCCATGAAAGTGTCCTCCATGACCTCCCTGGCATGGACCCCTTCCTGCGTACCGGTGGAACTGGTCCTGAACGGGAAGCACCGGGGATCGTACCTGCTGATCGAGCAGGTTCGGGTGGACGAGAACCGGGTTGCGGTTGCGGAGATGACCCCTGAAGACAATGCGGGGGATGCCGTCACGGGCGGCTACCTGCTGGAGCTGGACTTCCATTTCGACAACCAGGTCCAATGGATCGATCCCCACGGGCGCAACGGGCAGTGGGGGAACGGTATCCCGTTTGCGGTGAAATATCCCGATCCGGACGACCTGACTTCCCAGCAGGAAGCCTATATCAAGAAGTATGTCTCCGCCGCGGCCTCCGTCCTTTACGGAGAGAATTTCAAGGATCCGGAAAAGGGCTATGCCGCATATCTGGACGTTGATTCATTCATTGATTACTGGATTGTGTTCGAGGTCATGGGAAACCATGAACTGGGAAATCCGGGGAGCGTGTTCCTCCACAAAGACCGGGGTGGAAAACTGGTCGCGGGACCCTGCTGGGATTTCGACTGGGGGGTGCTGTCCTATGCGACTTCTCCGCAGGCCAGGACCGGTCTGGTGAACGGCAAAGCCATCTGGTACGGCCGTCTTTTCCAGGATCCAGCCTTCAAGGCCCGGGTCAAAGCCCGTTTCGAGGAACTTCTCCCCCAACTGGAAACGATACCGGATTACATCGATGCCTGCGAGGAGATGCTGGAGGCGTCTGCGCGGCTGAATTTCGCCATGTGGAATCCAGCGGAAGACGCCTCCCAGAATGGCGGCTGGATCATCAACGGGGATGAAAGGATGAGTTTCACCTCCGCAGTAGCCCGTCTCAAGTCTATCTACCGGGACAGGCTGCGCGTGATTCCTGAAAACCTGTAGGGATCCTAATCCTCCCACGTCACCGTGCGGGAGGCGTCGGGGTTGACGCGGATCTGGACTTTCAAGGTCTCTTCCGGAAGAAGGGGCTCAATGTTTTCCGGCCATTCCATCAGGCAGAGTTCCCCGCTGTCCAGGTAGTCGTACAGGCCGATATCCAGCGCTTCTTCCAGGTGTTCGATCCGGTAAAAGTCAAAATGGTAGACGGGCCTTCCGGAGGCCGTCCGGTATTCGTTGATAATGGCGAAAGTCGGGGAACTGACTGCGTCGGCGCGGACGCCGAGTTCGCGGCAAAGGGCGGTCGTGAAGGTCGTCTTGCCGGCCCCCATCGGGGCATAGAAGGCGATGAGGGTATGGTCCCCGATATCCCGGAGAAAAGCCCCCGCGGCGTGCGGGAGCTCCTCCAGGGTAGGTATCTGAATCTCGTGGTGCATCGTTATCTGATCCTGTACAGGACACTCTCATGCGGAGCGAGGACGGCGGAAACGGTTTCCTTGCCGCTGCGGCTCTTTTCTCCGGTCCAGAGGTCCGTGAGCTTCCTGCGGCCCTTGAGCCCGAGGTCAGCGAGGGCGACTTCGACTGTCTGCTCCTCGTCAGCCGTATTGAACAGGGCAAGGTAGGTTTCTCCCGTGACGCTGTCCACGGAAGTGACGGCCAGTTTCGTTTCTTCCCGGTAGACCTGACGGACGTCCCGGCTTTCGCGGTGCATGCGGAGGACGTCTTCATTGGTCAGAAGGGACGTCGTGAACGGATCCAGCGAAGGCATGTCTCCACCGAACATGAG
>JAGAHD010000181.1 GCA_017627255.1 Bacteroidales bacterium
CACGGCTCCGTCATTGTCGTTATGCATGATCAGCACCGGTGTCGTGACATTCGGAAGCTTGAAAAGGGGAGAGTTCTCCATATACAGTTCAATGCCGTCCCACAGGGAGCGGCCGATCCGGCTTTGGGTCTGCTCATATTGGAACTGGCGGCTCATACCTGATTCCCAACGGATTCCGCCATAGGCGGATGTCATGTTGACAACCGGAGCGCCGGCGCCGGCCGCCTTGAACATGCCGGTTCTCGTGATCAGGTACGCCACTTCATAGCCACCCCAGCTCTGTCCCTGGATCGCCATATTCTCCTTGTCGATCCACGAGAACTGGAACAGGGATTCGGCGCCGCTGACAATGCAGTTATAAGCCGACTGGCCGGGCATTCCGGGCGTGTAGACGATATCGGGCACGAACACGATGTAGCCCCGGGACACGTAGAAGGGGATATTGATGATCGACCAACTGGGCTGCGGAACATAATTCGTATAAAGCGTTTCAGAATTCCGCTCGTAGAAATAAATCATGACAGGATACTTCTTTGCGGGATCGAAATCCTCCGGCTTGTAGACCAGGCCGTCGAGGCGCTTCCCGTCATAGGCTGTCCAGTGATACAGTTCGACCGTCCCCCAGTTGTACTCTTTCTGCTGCGGATTCACCGCCGTCAGTTTGCGGTCCATCTTGGCAAAATCCGTATAGTAAAGGTCCATCGGATCAACAAAATTGCCTTTCCTGTATACGTATCGATCCGCTTTCCGGGCTTTCTGCAGGCCGGAATAGGAATATCCGCCAAAGGCGAGTGTCTTCAAAATGGCCTTCTTGCCTAATGTGAAGGAAGCCAGTCCGTTTTCTTTCGTCGTCTCGTCAAAAACGCTCAGGAATATGGTTTCGGGAAGACCGATGGACGGATCGTCCTCACTGTCCTTTGTAGAGAGATAGCGGTATGTGCGCTTCTGTTCACGGCCGTCAGTGAGCCTTACGGCGTTTCCGTCGGAGAGGCTCACATGCCAGATATCATAGCGGTCATAGAGGAGGACTGCATTATCGTTGCTCATCCAGGGACCGAGCCCATAGGGGTCCGGCCAGGCGGGATGGTCGTCTTTCTCATCCCAGAAAACAGTATCGACCCCACCGGTCAGGTTGACGATCTTTTCCTCCCGGATGTCGTAGGCAAACCAGTTCCGCTGCCGGAGATCCCACCAGATTGCATAGCGTCCTTTCGGCGAAAGCTGGGCGGCCTCGAAGGGTCCCCGTGCAAATTCAACCACCCTTCCGGAGTCGAGGTAGAAGATGGAAAGCGCCGTCTCGTTCTGGATATTCCATTGAGTCTCAACAGGATTTATGGTTCTCACCTTAAGTATTGCATCACCGTTCTGATGCGCTCCTGAAACAAGGCGCTCCGTTTTGGATGTACTGATGGGAACCAGGACCCCGTCCCGGTATAGGCACGGGTAGCTGCGGCGCTTGTCCCGTGAAAGATCGGCTTTCATGCGGGGAGGGATCTCATCGGCATTCCAGTTCCAGATATCCAGTCCTGGCGTCTCGAAAGGAACGAGGGTTGTGTCTTTGGGCGGCGTATAGGGCTGGATGCCGGCAAAAATCCGGGATCCGTCCCGGGAAAAGGAAAGCGAGCTGTTTTCCGTCAGGCCCCAGCCGGCGGGGAGGTTCTCCATCCCGTCCAGTCCGACCAGGCGGTGTGAACGGGATGACGCTGTTTCATACAGATAGAGTTCCGCATGCTTGCTGCCGCTGTCCAGGGTATCCGCTGCCAGGAGGTACAGGGCACGGTCTCCGGTTTCATCAAAAACGGGCAGGCCATGCCAGGCCGCCGTGTCCTTCAGCATATGAAGGGATCCGGTGGCGACATCGTAAAAACCTGTAACGGATTTTATCTTGTCTGTTTTGCACAGCAGGGCAAGGCGAAGGCCGTCTTTGCTGAACCCGTACCGGTCGACATGGTGCAGGGTATCGATCCGGCCGTCAGCAAAACGTCGGACGGCAACGACGCTTCCCATGTCTTTCTCCTTTCGTTCCTTCTGGCTGACAAAGTTGGTATCCGCTGTCTCAAAGGCCATGGCAATGGTTGCATATCGTCCCATCTGATAATTCTTTACGTCTGGATAGCGGCTGATGTTTCCCGTCAGGAGGTCGATGACGGCCAATGAGTCTTTCGGCATCTCGTCGGGCTTTTTCCTGTCGATTTTCGCACGGCGCGTTTTGGTAAATTCCGGCTTGATCAGGCAGACGGCGAACCGTTCATCATCCGTGATCCGGGCATTGTAACCGCGTGGGATTACGAAAACGCTTTCTTTTTTTCCAAAAACCCGGATGGTAAGGGTGCCGTCACCTTCCTGCGGATTTACTTCGTACGCCAGGACGGATCCGGTGGGGGAGAGCAAGGTTGTGCCGACGGCTTGCCAGCTGTCGTAAACTGTATGGTCCAACGGTTTTTTCTGTGCCCATGCTCCGTTGATGGACAGGAGAAGGGCGAGGGAAAGGAGAGAGAGTCGCATATGGTTCGTTTATTGGATGACGGAGAGATCGACATAGCCCTCAATACCCTGCAAGACGGCTTTGTCGGTAAACTGCCAGAGACGCCATCCTTCGAAACGGGGCGGCTCTGCATGATAACGGGCAATCCACATGGGATAGACGGAGGTAATCTCCGGCGAAAGGATATCCCGTGCATAACTGTCGGAGGTGTAGACAAGGGGTTTCCGTCCATAGTGTGCCTCCACGATCCGGAGCCATTCCAGGACAGCGGCGTTCAATTGCTCACGGGAACATCCCCGGTGCATGGTTTCCACGTCCAGCACGGGGGGAAGGTCGCTGTGGCGCAGCGTAACCGTCCGGATATAGTTCCGTGCCTGCTCGGCAGGGCTTTTCGAGGAGCGGAAGAAATGGTAGGCTCCCCGGGAATAGCCCGCATCTCCGGCTTCCTGCCAGTAGCGGGCAAAACAAGCGTCGGTCATGGATTCGCCTTCCGTCGCCTTGATAATGACATGGGAGAGCGGGAGGATGCGGCGGGCTTTCAGCAAGTCTTTCGAGGTCCTTCCTTTCCGGTCGATCACGACCTTCAGGGAATCCCAGACAATGGATTCGTTGTAGTGGGAGACATCCAGGCAGAAATGCTGGGCGTTGGGAGGGACACTGGCCCCCGTCGTGGCAAAACGTCCGCTCCGGATGTATGGATACAAAATGAGGAGGACCAGCA
>JAGAHD010000182.1 GCA_017627255.1 Bacteroidales bacterium
AAGGGTGTTCCTGTCATTTACTGCAATGATGCCCATCTTCCCGGTATCGACCGCGAACTCCAGATCTGGGGTGACCATGCCCTGGTCGGCACGCACGGTGCGGAGGTCGTCCCCGAACTGAAACCGGCAGCGTGCGACTACGTCGTTCCGAAGCGCCGTTACAGCGGTTTCTTCCAGACTGACCTGGACATTCTCCTGAAGGAACTGGGCGTCAAGACCGTCGTTATCACCGGCCTGCACACGCACATGTGCTGCCGTCACACCGCCGCCGACGCCTACTGTCTCGGTTACGACGTTGTGGTTGCCAAGGAAGCGACCAATTCCTTCACAGAGGAGGACTATCAGTACGGCCTTGCTTATCTGAAGACCTGCTATGGCGCCGACGCCTATACGAATGATGAACTGATAGCTGCTTTCTAGGAAGCATTATTCAACAAGCCGGAGGCAATCCCGCTCGAGGGGGTTGCCTCTTTTTTTCTTTTGTTTTGGAATTCAGCTGATTACCCCGCTTCCCAGCATTTCCTCCCCATCGTACCAGACGGCGAACTGGCCGGCGGATATGCCGCGCTGGGGGGCGTCGAACAGGATGTAGAGGCCGGTTTCCCGCATCAGGAGCGTTGCGCCCTGGAGAGGCTGGCGGTAGCGGATGCGGACACGGTAGCGGCGCATCTGGCCGACGGCCATATCGAGGTCCTCCCGGATCCAATGGATTTCGGACGGGTCTATGCGAAGGCAGAAGCGGCTGAGCCCCTTGTGGTTATGGCCTTCTCCGACATAGACCGTATTGGTCTCCATGTCCGTGTCGATGACAAAGACCGGTTCCGCGTGTCCTCCGACCCGGAGGCCTTTGCGCTGGCCGATGGTGTAGAACTGCGCTCCTTCGTGTCGTCCGGCAAGGGCTCCGTACGGATGGGCCTTGATCCGGGTCTTCCGGACATGCTTCTTCCCGCTGCGGTAGGTTTCGGTCTCGAAGCGGATGTCGTAGTGAAGCGGAGTGGAGAGACGGGCGAGGTCTGCATCGGTGAGCGCAGTGACTCTCTCCTCATCGAACGGGCTGTCGCCCAGTGGCTTTCCGTCTGTCGTCAGCACTTTTTCCTCCGGGGCGTACTGCACGGTCCGGTCCAGGGAAACCCCTTCGGCCAGAAGGCTGTCCAGCATCGACTGCTGCCACCGGTATAACGGGTCATCGGCATACCATGCATCGAAGACTTCGACGATATCGCCCTCTGCCGATGCAAGTTTCTGCTTCAGGAAGGTAGGGAGGTCGACCTTGCCGACGAAGCAGATTCCCTGGGAGTCCTTCTTTTCAGCCGAGGGAAGGTCTGCCTCCTTCGCGAGACGGCGCACTTCCGGCTTGACCAGGTCTCCGATGGGGAATAGGGCCTTCCTGAGCTGCTCCTGGGTCAGCTGGCAGAGGAAATAGGTCTGGTCTTTGTTCGGGTCGGACCCTTCCAGGATGCGGCAGGTTCCGTCGGGGAGTACCTCCTTCCGGCAGTAATGGCCGGTGGCTACGTAATCGGCCCCGTATTTTTCGGCGATGCGAAGGAAGGCGTCGAACTTGATCTCACGGTTGCACAGGACATCCGGATTCGGCGTACGTCCCCGGGCATATTCGTCGAACATATAGTCTACGACCCGCTGGCGGTATTCCCGGGAGAGGTCCACGAAATAGAAGGGAATGCCGATTTTCCGGGCGACCATCTCGGCGACGAAGCGGTCTTCTTCCCATTCGCAGTCCCCGTGCAGGGTGGCGTCGGCGTCGTGCCAGTTCTGCATGAACATGGCGAACACGTCGTATCCCTGCTCTTTCAGGAGAAGGGCGGCAACGGAGGAATCAACGCCGCCGGATAGACCGACGCAGACTTTGATTCTCTGGTTTTCAGGGTCAAAAGATGCCATTTCGTTCGATTTTCAACTGCAAAAGTAACGATTTTGAAAAAAATTTCCTATCTTGTTCGACCGCCCGAAAGGAAAACGGGCGGATTTTTACACTATGACTGATAAACGTATCACGATCGACTATATCGAGTATGCGGCTGTCGGAGAGATGGAGCCATTGGACCAGGAACTGGTAGCCGCCGCCCTTGAGGCCCGGGCTGGTTCCTATTCCCCCTATTCGAAATTCCGTGTCGGAGCCGCCCTCCGGCTGGTAGACGGAACGATCGTCAAGGGTGCCAACCAGGAAAATATCGCCTATCCTTCCGGGCTGTGCGCGGAGCGGACAGCTATGTTTGCGGCCGGGGCCAATTATCCTGGCGTGGCGTTCGACACGCTGGCCGTCGCCGGGGGGAACGGGGCGGAAGTCTGTGAAATGCCTGCCGCTCCCTGCGGAGCGTGCCGTCAGGTAATGGCCGAATACCAGAAGCTTTTCGACCGTCCCCTGAAGGTGATCCTCATCGGCACCCACGCCATCTACAAGTTCTCCAAGGTGGACGATATCCTGCCCCTGATCTTCGACAGTTTGACGCTTTCCTGACCTTCGGGGTTTGGAAGTATCCAAAAAATAGCTAACTTTGCATCGGGAAAGTCTTACACGACCAGCTCCCTCTGAAGCCCCCCAGGACAGGAATGTAGCAAGGGTAGGAGGTCGTAGCGGTGCGATGTAATCAGCTTTCCCTTTTTTTGTTCCCATGATCGCAGTCTATACCATCACTTCCAGCCTGCATGACGAGGCAGCCGTGACCCGTCTTTCCGATTCTTTCCTCAAGGGCGTTTTTCCGGAGGGGGATTTCCTGTACAAGGGTGCTGATTTCTCCGATTTCGGGACCCACACCCTGGATCTCATCTATGTGCGTACCGGCGGTGCGGACGGGATTTTCAAGTCCCTGCTGCCGGAAATGCTCTCACGCGGAATCGAGCGATACTTCCTGCTGACCTCCGGGAAAAGCAATTCCCTGGCCGCTTCCCTCGAGATTCTCTCTTACCTGAAGCAGCAGGGCCTGAAAGGGGAGGTCCTTCATGGAAGCGACAGCTATATCGCCGGGCGGGTCCGGACATTGGCCCGGGTCCAGGAAGCCCGGGCTGCGCTGAAGGGAATGCGCATCGGTGTCATCGGCCGCCCTTCCGACTGGCTGATTGCCAGTCATGCCGATCCCATCGCGCTGCTGGACAGGCTGGGCGTACGGATGGTGGAAGTGCCTATGGAAGAATTGCTGGTGGAAATCGGCAAGGCGGAAGGCGAACCGGCTCCGGCGGGGGAGGAAATGGCTCCGGAGGTGCGGACTGCCTATCCCGGTGCGGTCAAAATCTACAATGCCCTCAAGGTCCTGGTGGGAAGATATGGCCTCAGTGCCTTTACACTCAGGTGTTTCGACCTTCTTTCCACTGTGGGTAATACGGGCTGCCTGGCCCTTTCCTGCTTCAATTCGGAGGGCATTCCGGCCAGTTGCGAAGGCGATGTGCCGGCCCTGCTGTCCATGATGATTTCAAATGCCCTTACCGGCGTCAGCGGTTTCCAGGCCAACCCGGCCCGGATTGATGGGGAAACCGGGCGAATGCTCTTCGCCCATTGCACCATCCCGTTCAACATGGTGGAAAACTGGCAGTTCGACACCCATTTCGAATCCGGTATCGGCGTGGGGATCCATGGGGTGTTCCCGGAGGGGCCGGTGACTGTTTTCAAGGTCTCCGGCGATCTCAAGCGGTATTTCGCTGCGGAAGGGGAACTGCTCGGGAACCAGTATGAACAGAATCTCTGCCGGACGCAGGTGAACCTGCAGCTGCAGCCTGAAGACGCCCGTTATTTCCTGACCGACCCCATCGGTAACCATCACATCATCATCCCCGGACACTGCAAGGCCCTGCTGGAGGAACTGTTATAGGAAGGGGGACGGCAGCAGTTTCTTGAAGTACGGCCGGAAGGGGTCATCCACTGTCACGCTGGCCCTGCTTACCGGGCAGACGGCAAAGTATCCCAGGACATGTTCCCCCCGGATGTTCGTCGGAACATTGGCCGGTTGCGGGGTGAAGAGCGGGATGGAGACGCTGTTCATCGTCAGGGACAGGAGAAAGTTGTAGTACTCTTTCTCCAACGTCCAGATTTCCAGGGTGATAACGTCGCCCTCTTCCAGATACTTGTAACACTCCCCGTATTGCTGCCGGAGCACGTCGGACTGCATGAGCGCCGTAATGGGAAATCCCACGACCTCATTGTGGTTGAAGAACTTGTCGTCCGAGACCATCGCCATTTCGAAGGGTTGGTACAGGCCGTTGACGGCATGTGTGAGCAGGTAGTTGCTGTCCATCTCCTTTTCATAGCCCCACACGCCGACCGTCCACAGACTGTCGGAATCCATCGTCTTTCCTCCGGCAAAGGCGTAGTCTATCGCATCCATCCGGAAACCGGGTTCGGGCATGGTAGCTTCCGCCTCGTACGTATCACCTTCCGGAAGGCGGATCCGGAGTCTGTAATCCACCCCTGTTTCACACGCGAATCCTTCCGGCGCTTCGTAGACGCCGGCTTCTTTCTCCGCGAAAACGACATCGTTGACCAGGACGGAAGCGCCGCTGACGGGGGGCTCGGCCTCATTGTGGAAATAGGAAATGGAGCGGGAGAGGAAGACCCGTTGGGGATCCTCGCTCCGGTCGGTCAACGTCGCCTCCACAGCCAGGTAGTCATGATAGTCCGACCGGGATGCCAGATCGACTTTCTCCGTACAGGCGCAGAGAATCAACAGGAAGGGGAGCAGGAACTTTCTTCTTCGCATCGGTCAGAACTGGATATTGCAGGAAAGGGACGGAATGATGGTAAACAGATAGATCTTGGCCGACTCCGCCGCATCCTCCTTCTTGTTGTAATGGAAGGCGATGGACCAGGCATTGTGCCGGGAATAGGCGTTGTACAGCGAGAGGTTCCACTCCGTGGACCAGCGTTTCTGGGCAGCCCGCCGGGCCGTCCGGTAGGTAAGGGACAGGTCCATCCGGTGGTAGTCCGGAAGCCGGTCTTCGTTGCGGCTCGAATATACGGGAATCCACCGGCCCATGTAGTCGAATCGTCCCACGGGGTAGGTGGTGGGGGAGCCGCTGTAGAAAACCCATTCGGCGGAAGCGGACCAGCGCTTGGAAAAGTCGTAGCTGAGTACGAAATTGACGGCGTGCTCATGGTTCAACGGTGACGGATACGGCTCGCCTCCGTTCAACTCGGGAATGTGGTACCACGCCCGGGACCAGGTGTAAGCCAGCCAGCCGCTCCAGCGGGCAAAATCATAGTTGAGCATGAATTCCGTCCCGTAGGACCAGGAGGTCCCGAAACGGAGCAGTCCTTCCCGGTCCGGGTCGGCCAGCACGAGTCCCGGATTGTCAGTGAAATCCATCGTGTTCCGGTTGTCCTTGTAAAACCCCTCGATGGAGAACTGGAGGGCCTGGTCGGCTAGCAGGACGTTGAGGCCTGCGGAATACTGGTCGGAGCGCTGCGGCTCCACGTTGGGGGAAGCCGTGAACCAGGCGTCAACCGGGCTGCCGGTGATGCTGATCCGGGACTGCTGGAGATACTGGAAGGAACGGACATACGCAGCTTTCAGGGAAAAATCCTCCGTGAACGGGACGGACAGGGAAACCCGCGGTTCCAGGCCGGAGAAGGTCTTGATGGGCTTGCCCTTGGCTACGTTTTCCGTGTTGACAAGTTCGTGCGTCTGGGGATCGAAATACTTCTGGGCGGTCGGTCCCAGGGTGGTGAAGGTGGAGAAACGAAGCCCGTAGCGGAGGGTCATCCGGCCGATTTTCTGCTCGTTTTGCAGATAAGCGGCCGGCTGGAACGCATAGTTTTCCGGAAGTTTGACTTCCTTGACCATCGACTCTTCGTTCCGGGGCGCCGTGTTTCCGGGGACAACCCCGAACCAGGCCGCCTGTATCCCCGTCTTGAGCGTGTTGTTTCCGTTGATGTACCAGGTCCATCCTGCCTTGACGCCGCTCTCCCGGATCTCCTGCCGCGTATCGAAGTCGGCACTTTCCATCTCCGTGCCGATATCGTTGCGGTACAGGGAGTTATAGAGCGTAATGTCGGAGGTGATGCGAGGGGAATAGACATGGTTCCAGCGCAAAGACTGCGTATGGTTGCCGAAGCCGAAGACCATCTCTCCAAGGTTGAACTCCTGCATGCTGAATCCGAAGACATCCTTGCCGCTGAAAGCGCTCAGGTACACCCGGTCCCTGCTTCCGGCAATCCAGCTCAACTTGGCGTTGAGGTCGTAGAAATACATCTGTGTCTTGTCCGGCAGTTTGGCGCCGATCACCGGAAGGAGCAGGTCCATGTAGGTGCGGCGTCCGGCCACCATGAAAGAAAGCTTTTCCGGGACGATGGGCCCTTCCAGGAACAGTTTCGAGGTAATCAGGCCGAAGGAAGCGTTTCCTCCGAAAGCGCGGTTGTTCCCGTCCTTGGTGGAGATGTCGAGCACGGAGGACAGCCGTCCGCCGTAGGAGGCAGGGAAATCGCCCTTGTACAGGTCCGCACCCCGGATGGCGTCTCCGTTGAACATGGACAGGAATCCGAGGAAATGGCCGCAGTTGTAGATGGGGGCCCCGTCGACAAGGATCAGGTTCTGGTCGATGCCGCCGCCCCGCACGCTGAATCCGGTGGAGCCTTCGCTCGGGGTCTGTACGCCCGGCATCATCTGGATGACCCGGATGATGTCGGCTTCGCCCATGAGGGTGGGCATTTTCTGCACCAGGGCGGCGTCGACTCGCTGCATGCCCATCTGTGGCAGCCGGATCTCTTCCCGCTTGGAACGGGAAAATATGGTGGATGCTTCCAGTTCGTTCCGGTCCGGATGCAGGTGGAAGTCCATTGTGAGCGGCTTGGAGAGGTCTACCACCTTCTTCTCCGTTTCGTAGCCGAAATAGGAACAGATAATGGTGTATTCCCCGGCTGGGAGGCTCAGGGAGTAGAAACCGACGGCATCGGCCGCCACACCGGTTTTCCGGTCCTGGGTAAAGACGACCGCCTGGGGAAGCGGCTCCCCGCTCTCGGCATCCCTGACGTAACCGGAAAGGACGGCCTTCCGGATCTGGGCGGCTGCCGGGACGGCCATGAGGATCCCGAGGACGCAAATCGCGAAAAGCCGGTAGAATTTCATGGCTTACAGGGCCTTGGCGGCAGACTGGCCGGCCAGGTACCCGGTGGAGAAGGCGAGCTGGAGATTGTATCCGCCCGTATCCGCATCCATGTCGAGGACTTCACCGCAGAAAAACAGGCCAGGCTGCTTCTTGGATTCCAGGGTCTTGGCGACGACCTCGCCGGAGGAGATGCCTCCGGCCGTGATGACGCTGCGTTCAAAACCGACAAAGCCGGCGATGTCCATCTTCCAGTCCTTCATCATCGAAGCGAGGGTGTCGACGCTCACTTTCGGATGGGTTTTCAGGAAGGCGCCGGTCAGCTCCCAAGGCATCAATTTGCCCAGCATGATGCGGAAGCAGCGCTGGAAAGACTGCCCCTGTGAACGCTCGTCGTGGATGACCTCCTCCCATTTCTGGTGGACGTCGGTATCCAGTTTCTCCAGTTCGACAGCCGGCTTCATGTCGATGGAGAGGCTGACTTTCTGACCGTTGTTGAGCGCGTTCACCGCCTTGCGGCTTACCATGAAACCGAGGGGACCTTCCAGTCCGCCGTCGGTGAATTCAATGTCCCCGAACTCTGTCTGGACAGCTTCCCCATTGATGAAAAGGGTCAACTGGACATTGTCCAGGTTGTTTCCGTTGAACATCTCGCCGAGTTCCGACAGGGGCTGGATGCGCTCAATGTGCTTGTCGAATTTCGGATAGTGGGCGGGAAGGGGATTGATCTTGCGCTCCTTCCGTTTGCCGTACACCGTCCGGCCCTGGAAAGCGGCCTTGATTTCTCCGGCAAGGGCGCTCCTGTCCGACTTGTAGCCTTCGGGAACCAGTGCGGTCAGGGAAGGGTAGCAGGGTTCGATCCGGTGTCCGAGTTCTTCCGCCCACATGTAGCCGTCTCCTGTGGACCCGGTGCCGGGGTAGGACAGGCCGCCGGTTGCGACGATGAGTTTGGAACAGGTGTATTCTTCGGTTTCAATGGTCGTTTCCGTGCGGAACTGCGGCTTTTTCCGCGGATCTTCCTGGCGGATGCGGATTTCCTTGGTGATTGTCTTGACCGTATCGAGGCTGAACCCCCTGGCCGTCTTGTCTATCGTCTTGACTTCACAGCCGGTGACCACTTTTACTCCGGCGAGGGTACAGGCCCGAAGCAGGGTATCCACGACATCTCCGGCCATGTGGGATTCCGGGAAGGCGCGGTCACCGCGCTCCACAACGCTGCGTAGCCCGTTGGAGCGGAGCAGGGAGATGAGTTTTTCCGGCGTGAGATTGTGCCAGGCAGGACTGACGAAATTGACATCGGTACGGATGTGCTCGGAAAAATCCGTCCAGGGCTTGACGTTGGTGAAATTGCAGCGGCCTTTCCCGGTGATCATGATCTTGCGGCCCGCCTTGGGCATCTTCTCCAGGACAGTGACGGTGCCTCCGTTTTCCGTTTGTGCCAACACTTCTGCGGCGCCGAGGGCGGCCAGCAATCCGGAAGCTCCTCCTCCGATTACGATGATGTCAGATTTCATAAATACCTCGAAAATTTCCGCAAAAATACGACATTTTGGTATTTTCTGCAATTTGATTCGTATCTTTGACTTTATGAAACGACGTGAATTCCTTAAAGATTCGGCGGCCCTGGCCCTGGCTTCGGCGGCCGCAGTGGCTTTTCCCGGAACCGGAGCGGCGAGAGCGGCGCATCCGCAGGCCCCTGCCCGAGATTTCCGGTACGGCCCTTCCGGACGCTTCAAGGTGCTCCAGTTCACGGATACGCACCATATTGCGGGCGATCCCCGGTCCGAGCGGGCCTTGCTGAATGTCCGGCAGATGCTGGATATGGAACGGCCGGACCTGGTCATCCATACCGGGGACATCATCTACGCGACGCCGGCTCTTGGATGTCTTGAGGAAATCCTCTCCCCGATGGTCGAGCGCCGGATTCCGTTCGCCGTTGCGCTGGGGAACCACGACGGCCAGTTCGACTTATCCCGGGAGGGCCTGTACGAGCGGATCCTCTCGTTCCCATACTGTGTCAATTCTCCTTCGGATAAAGGAATCACGGGAGTTTCGAATGATGTCCTCACCCTGTCCGGCAGTCGCGGTACGGACCGTGTGTTCTATCTTTTCGATTCCGGAGCCATGGCTCCGTCCGGCGGATATGATTATGTCCACTACGACCAGATCGGATGGTACCGGAAGATCAGCCGGGCCATGACGGAAGCCCATGGCGGGAAGCCGGTTCCTTCCCTGGCATTCGTGCACATTCCGCCGCGGGAGTTCTCGGATGCCCTTCGCAATGCGGCCCGCCAGCTCTGCGGAAACAGCGGGGAAGAACCCTGCCCCGCCCAGTACAACAGCGGCCTGGTGCTCAACATGAAGGAGATGGGAGACATCCAGGCGGTGGTGTGCGGCCATGACCATGACTGCGATTTCGTCATGCTGCATGACGGAATGTTCTATATCTATGGACGGTACAGCGGAGGGGATACCGAATACAACCATCTGGGCCTGAACGGATGCCGGGTCTTCGAATTCACGGAAGGGGACCCTTCGTTCCGTACCTGGGTCCGGTTGTATGGCGGCGAAATCCGGCAACGGCTCCGGCTGGGACCGGACGTGACCCGGCTGCAGGAAGAATAGCCTGCCTTCTCGGAAATCTTTTCTGAAAATTTCGCAGAATTGAAAAAAATGTATATCTTTGCATTCCCGATGCTTTGACATCGGTCAGAGGCCACTTTAGCTCAGTCGGTAGAGCAGCGCATTCGTAACGCGCAGGTCGCCAGTTCGAGCCTGGTGAGTGGCTCCCGGAAGAGGATGACG
>JAGAHD010000183.1 GCA_017627255.1 Bacteroidales bacterium
AGGTGACGGTGCTGAAGCCCTCCGAAATCGCCGCGATCCCGCCCACTTCGATCATGCGTGAATTTATAGGGGGACAGACCCTCTAGCTCTCTTCTTCCGCTTCGCCCCAGGGCTCGAGGAAGGGGTTGCCGGTGCGCTCCTGCGCTATCGTGGAGACGCCTCCGTGTCCCGGAAGGATGCGGATGTCGCCGTCCAGCCCCATCAGCTTGTCCATGACCGAACGGATCAGGACATCGTAGTCGCCGCCTTCATGGTCGGTGCGGCCGATGCTGCCGGCGAACAGCGTGTCGCCGCTCAGGAGGACTCCCGCCTCCCGGCACCAGTAGCAGACACCGCCGGGAGAGTGACCGGGCGTCGAGATGACTTGCCACGAACACCCGCCGGCACGAACCTCCTCCCCGTCAGAGACGCTCCGGAAGGCGAATGGCTCCACCTCCTTCCCCAGTTTCAGGCGAGGCACCAGACCGGTTCCGAGCCGCATGATCGGTTCATCGTCGGGATGCATGTACACCGGCATGCCGAAACGCCGCACCAGCGAAGCGACTCCCCACACATGGTCGAAATGGCCGTGAGTCAACAGGATGGCCTCCGGAACGAGTTTCTCCTTCTCCAGGTACTCAAGGACCATCTTTTCTTCCTCGGGACGGTAGAATCCGGGATCCACGACGGCACAGGCGCTTCCGGCGTCATCCCATACGACGAGACAGTTGGTGGTCAGCGGGCTGACCTGGAGAATCTTGATCTGGAGCATGGCAGTTCGTTCATTTTGATTGCAAAAATACGGAATTATTCCCTAACTTTGCTAACAAACCCGAACCAACATGCACATCGGAATCGCAGGCAACATCGGCAGCGGCAAGACGACGCTGACCACCCTCCTGGCCCGTCATTACGGCTGGACACCGAAATTCGAATCGGTCACCTACAACCCGTACCTGTCCGATTATTATGCCGACATCAAGCGCTGGTCCTTTGCCCTGGAGATGTATTTCCTTTCCCAGCGCCTGAAAGACGTGATCGAGATCGGCAAGTCCGACGATGTCATCATCCAGGACCGCACCCTGTTCGAGGGCGTCCACATCTTCGTCGCCAACAACTATGCCCAGGGAAACCTGTCGGAACGGGACTACAACACGTACATGGACACCTACAACGTGATGATGGCGGTGGTCCGGCAACCGGACCTGATGATCTACCTGAAAAGTTCCATTCCACACCTGGTCTCCCAGATCCAGAAACGCGGCCGTGACTACGAGCAGGGCATCTCCATCGAGTACCTCTCCGGCCTCAACGAGCGGTACGAACAGTGGATCGCCTCCTACACAGGCCGGCTAATCACCGTCGATGCCGACAGCCTCGATTTCCTGAACCGTCCCGAAGATTTTGCTTCCATCACGGACAGGATCGACGCCGAGTTGTATGGATTGTTCTGAAAAATAGGTATCTTTGCAAGTTAACGCCCGCGAGGGCTCCAAACCGTTTGAGTTATGCATATCGCAATCGCCGGAAATATCGGCAGTGGCAAGACCACGCTGACCAAGATGCTCGCCGCCCATTATGGCTGGACCCCGAAGTTCGAATCCGTCGACTTCAACCCCTATCTCGCCGACTTCTACGAAGACATGGAGCGCTGGTCCTTCAACCTCCAGATTTACTTCCTGAACAAGCGGTTCCAGGACGTGGTGGAGATTTCCAAGCAGAAAGAGGTGATCATCCAGGACCGCACCATCTACGAAGACGCCCGCATCTTTGCGCCGAACCTCCATGCGATGGGCCTGATGTCCACCCGCGACTTCGAGAATTACTCCGATCTGTTCGACCTCATGATGTCGCTGGTGAACCCGCCGGACCTGCTGATCTACCTGCGTTCCAGCATCCCGAACCTGATCGCCCAGATCCAGAAGCGCGGCCGCGAATACGAGCGCTCGATCCGCATCGACTATATCACCGGCCTGAACCAGCGGTACGAACAGTGGATCCAGGACTATAAGAGCCGTCTTCTGATCATTGACGTGGATCATATCAAGTTTGAAAACCGTCCCGAGGATTTCCAGACGATTACGGACAAGATCGACGCCGAACTCTTCGGACTTTTCCCGTCCGAAGGCTGACCGCAGGCAGGCTATTTCCGGACTATCAGCAACTATTTTCAATCAATAGACTATGACAGAAAGAACCACGATTATTGATTTTGTAGAGAAATACTCGCGGCAGTTTGCCGACCATGTGTATCTCCGCGAAAAAGTCGCGGGTGAATGGCGTGCCATTACCCAGGAACAGACCCGCAAGGAAGCCTACCGCATCGGTGCGGGCCTGATGTCCCTCGGTGTACGGAAAGGGGAGAAGATCGCCCTTCTCTCCGAAAGCCGCGCCATGTGGATCATGGCCGAACTGGGCGCCCTGTATGCCGGTGCCACGGATGTTCCGCTTTCCGTGAACCTCGGTGAGGGTAAAGACCTCATATTCCGCATCAACCACTCCGAATCCAAGTGGATCCTCGTGTCCGGCAACCATCTGCCGAAGATCCGCGCCATCCTTCCCGAATGCCCTGACGTGGAAAGAGTTATCGTCTTCGACGACAACGCCTTCGACTACGACAAGCTCGGCGACAAGGAAATCCGCATGTCCGAAATCCAGAAGATGGGTGATGAATTCCTCGCCGCGCACATGGATGAATTCACGGCCCGCTTCAAGTCGATCGGGCCGGATGACTATGCCAACATTTCCTATACCTCCGGTACCACGGCCGACCCGAAGGGTATCCTGCTGACCCACCGGAACTATACCGCCAACGTGGCCCAGGGCAATTCGGTCATCACCATCGGCGAGAACGAAGTGATGCTCATCATCCTTCCCCTCGACCATTGCTTCGCCCACGTAGCGGGTATGTATACCATGATGTTCTACGGTGGTTCCATCGCTTTCGTCCCCATCGGGAAGAATGCCCTGGCGACCCTCCGCAATGTCCCGGCTGCCATTGCCGAAACGCGTCCGCACGTGATGCTCTCCGTGCCGGCCCTCGCCCGCAATTTCAAGAAGAACATCGAATCCGGCATCAAGAAGAAGGGACCGAAAGTGGAAAAACTCTTCAACTTCGCCCTCAACAACGCCATCAAGTACAACAAGGAGTATTACAACCGCGGCACGGGCGGCACCTTCTGGCGCAAGCCCCTCGTGGACCTGTTTGACAAGATCCTGTTCAAGAATGTCCGCGAAAGTTTCGGCGGGAGAATGCGGTTCTTCGTGGGCGGCGGCGCCCTTCTCGACATCGAGCTCCAGCGCTTCTTCTGCGCGGTCGGCATGCCGATGTTCCAGGGATACGGACTCACGGAAGCCACGCCTATCATCTGTGCCAACTCCGCCGGACATGCCCGTTTCGGCTCCTCCGGCCGCATCGTCAAGCCGATGGACTGCGTCATCCTGGATGCCGACGGGAAGGAAGTCCCGCACGGAACCCGCGGCGAGATCGTCGTCCGCGGCGAGAACGTGATGGCCGGTTACTGGAAGAATCCCAAAGCGACGGCCGACACCGTGGTGGACGGATGGCTCCATACCGGCGACATGGGTTACATCTGCCCGGAAGATCCTGATTTCCTGTATGTCGTGGGTCGTTTCAAGAGCCTCCTGATTTCTTCCGACGGAGAGAAGTATTCACCGGAAGGCTTTGAAGACAGCCTTACCGACGGCTCCAAGTTCGTGAATGCCTGCGTCCTCCACAACAACCAGAACCCGTACTGCATGGCCCTCATCGTACCGGACAAGGCTGCCCTCAAGGAAGCGGTCCAGAAGAAAGGCCTCGATCCCGAGTCTGTGGAAGGCCGGAAAGCCATGCTGGACATCCTCCAAGGCGAAGTCGACTCCTACAAGAAGGGTGGCCGCCGCGAAGGCCTGTTCCCGGAGCGCTGGCTGCCTTCCGCCATCGGCATCTGCGACGAGGAATTCACCATCGCCAACAAGATGATGAACTCCACCTCCAAGATCGTCCGCGGTAAAGTGGAAGAACACTACGCTGACCTCATTGAATGGTGCTATACGCCGGAGGGCAAGCTCCTCCACAACGAGCGCAACCTCCAGGCTCTTGCCTGATCCGATTCCTCAGAGCCTCTGTCCTCCGATAAATTCCCGGAGGATGGAGGTCGGAGGCACCGCCGAGATCTCGGAAGGCTGGAGCGCGACGATATAGTCGAGGAACTTCAGCAGGCGGACCGCTTCCGAATAGGCCGGGGAAGAAGGATGGATCCTGCGCAGGAGCGGCTCCGCATAGTATTTCAGCAGCGGCAGCTCATACAGGAGGGCCGAGTTGAACTGGACGTCCGCATTCTCCTGGAACGGGAAGATATACTTGTTCTCACCCCGCCGGACCGAAGGCCAGCGGAGGATCGTCTGTTCGGGACTGACGCCCCGGGTCCGGTTGTCCCGTACAATGCGGCGCAGCAACCGGTTGTCAGTAGTGGAAATGTTGTTGTTCTCGTCCACGTTCAGCGATGTCAGGGCCGAAGCGTACACCCTGAAAATCCGTTCAGGATCGACCGAAGGAACCATGGCGGGATCCAGGGCATGGATGCCTTCCATGATCAGGATGTCATTGTCCTTCAACTGCATGTAGTTTCCCTCGAAAACGGGAACGCCCGACTTGAAATCGAACCGGGGCAGTTCTACCCGGTCGCCCTGCAGGAGAGCGTTCAGGTGGCACCCCAGCAGATCGAGGTTCATGGCCCCGAGGGATTCAAAATCGAAATTTCCGTCCTCGTCCACCGGCGTCTGCTCACGGGGAACGAAATAATTGTCCAGTTCGATTACCTTCGGATTCATCCCCAGGACACGGCACTGCTGGGCCAGGCGCAGGGAAGAAGACGTCTTTCCGCTTGAGGAGGGGCCCGCAATGAACACGATCTTCACCCGGTCCCGTTCGGCCCATACCTGGTCAGCCACTTCGGCATATTTCCGCTCCTGGCGGGCTTCGCAGAGGTTGATCAGTGGTACGGCCCCGCCTTCGAGCAGCGTCTTGTTCAGCGTACCGATGCCGACGATCCCTGTCGTCGTACACCACTGGGAATAGTCTTTCAGGGTTGCCGCCAATTTGGTCTGGGGGCGGCGCGGAATCGGACGGGAAATATCGTCCTCAGAAGGATACTGGAGGCAGAATCCGTCATGGAAACGCATCAGGTCAAACACCTTGAGCTGGCCCGTAGAGATGACCAGCGGTCCATGGAAGGAATCCACCTGGTCGCCCAGATGATACACCCGACAGAAATAACGGCCCAGGGAGCGGTGAAGGTCCGCCTTGCAGGGCTGGTTCTGGGCCAGGAAAAGAGCCTGGGCTTCAACAGAAGGGATTTTTTCCGATGTGAACGGAAGATCCTCCTCAGCGAGGGCCTGCATCCGTTCCCGGAGGGCACGCAGCTCTTCAGGCTGCAGGCGGTAGCGGCGAGGCGAGCCGCCCTCCTCCCCGAAGGGATCCTGCAATTCGCAGTACAAGCCGCTGGGCAGGGAATGGTCGATGACCAGGACCCGATCCGGGAACAACGTGCGGACAGCATGCTGCAGCATGAAGCAAAGCGACCGGATATAGCTCCGCTTGCCATCGGGATGGTTGTATCCGATGAATTCCACCTCATGCGGATAGAAAAGGGAGAAGCCCAGTTCTTTCAGCTTGTGGTCCACCAGGGCAGCCAGGACCGGATACCGGGCTCCGGTCTTGGGATCTGTCGTTTCAGTACATACTTTCCGGGACAACTCGAGCAGTGAGCTTCCGGGCTTCACTTTATAATACTTGCCGTCGTTCTTGCACAGGATCTGGATCATGGGTGCTTGTTTTTCACAAATTTACGAAAAAAGCCCCATAATTCCATCCCTTCAGCCCAAAACCCGACTCATTCTTCCACGGCAGGACGGATGCTGTGACCGGAAGCCCGGTAATCGCTGTATGTTGGATTGATTTTCGAGAAATAGCCCGAACCGTCGCTGAAAACCATGTACCGCCCGTCACCCAGATAACCGGACTGGGGCGCTGTCGGCATCGCACACCAGTAAAAGCCCGTCCTGTCCACCGGCAGCGGATACATGGAGCCGTCGAAATCACGGCGCCCACAGGCCGGGAAGAAAATCGTCCCCATCCCCGTGACGGGCGCATCCGCGGAGAGACGCCAGCCGTCATAGAAATAGTAGCCACCGTCAAAAGCCCCTTCGCAGTTCGGCTGGTATGTCGGAGACTGGATCCGGCCGATCATGAACCCGTTGAACGCATGGTACCGAGGCAGGCAGTAACCGGCCGGACAGGGATCGTACACCGTCTTGACCGTCGGTTTGTCCGTATCGGTATCCGTATTCCCGGCACACCACCAGTTGTTCCGCCCGGTATCCGAACACCAGTCATTCGGACGCTCGTAAATCGACGTATACTGGATATCCGGATGACGGACCGACTCTCCGGCAGAGCCCCTTCCGTCGACAGCAGGGAGAGGTGGATACGCCTGCATCGCCACTCCGTACAGTTCGGGAAATCCTTCCAGCGAACTGCCCTCACGCGGCATCATGGGATCCTTGCGCCCGAACTGGTAGTAGGGCGAATGGCCACCGACCGCCCCATGCGGATCGACATGGGCGGGACGGACGAGCGTCATCACCCGGACTTCGCCGGATTCTTCCTGCCGCAGCCTCACATAGACGGACGCTTCGGCATAAACGGTCGCCGTGACCGTCCCCTTACCCACCCAGCCGAGGTTCCTCGGCATGAAGGTCACCGTATGGCCCTCTTCGTCATAGGTACAGGTGATGTCCGCAAGCGACGAAGAATCATCATAAGCGGGATCGCGCCGCGGCACGTAGTCCGTCATCCACAGGAGCCAGCTCCACATGATGGTCCCATCCTCGTCAGCCACGGCCACCACAGCCGTCCCCTGCCGGATGTTTTCCGCCCCGATGTGGAACCGGAGCCACCAGACCGCATTCTCTCCTTCTCCGGTCATCTCCAGCGCGTCCGGGAGTTCCCAGGAGACCTCGTCCACGACATCCAGGCATTTCCGCTCTTCCCACAGGACAAAGGCTTTCGACGGAGTTCCCGCTCCCGCGCTGGTGCGGTGCAGATACGGTGACTGGAAGGGTGCGTCTCTGTAATCCCTGAAATTTGATTCGCCGTAAGAAACAGGATGAGGCGCCCCTTCCACGACACCGTTGCCGGCCACCAACGGAAAACGATAAAAACCCGGAGCATTGACAATATAGGTGTTGGCACTTTCCAGAATGGATGTGCCACCGGCCTGAGGATCAGATAGATTCCATGGAGACCCGGCGGATCCCCGGGGGGTTGCGGTACGGAGGAAACGGTCCGCCTCTTCTTCCAGGTCGACGACCGTCTCCGTGCCCGGATCCCGTTGGTAACCAGCCGTTACCGTCTCCCCTTCGGCGGAGCCTGCCGACGCGTCCGGGGTGAACGACGTCAGGAAAGTCCCGGACTGCGGGAGGGGATCCGCTCCCGACAGGGCGTCATCCATGGAAAGGAAATACCCCTCCACCTCCCAGGAAACGGGGATTTTCGATTCTCCCCCGTCCCGCGTCTTGTAACTGGTGACACGGCCTTCGGCCGGGGCCGTTCCGTCATAGGTCAGGCCCTCAGGGTCTGTCGATTCGAAAAAGTATTCGAATGCACCGGCCTCCGACGGGACACCGGCGTTCCGGATGAAGACCTTCCGGCAGGCTTCCACGCCCAGCCAGGTCTCCGCCTCCCCGTCCCCGTCGGTATCATACCGCAGTTCCAGGGTCCGACGGATATTCCCTTCAAAAACGAGTTCCAGCGTCAGCCGGTCCTGGTCGACGGGAAGACCGAAAACCGTGAACCGGAGCAGTCCGTCCTCTCCAAGGGGACGGACATCCTCCGCACGGAGAGGGATTTCCACCGTATGGCCGGTCTCCGTCAGGGGGTCCAGCGTAAAGGACCCGTCCCTTTCCACCGTCGCGCTGAAAGAGCCGGTGAGGAAGGTCGCCGCAGCATGGAGACGCAGCGCCGTCAGGGCCAGGCCGGCCGCCGCTTCGTCCCCCGCCTTGGCCTTGACCGTGAATTCAAAAGCCGTCATGAGCGGCCGGAACGGAAGGGACACGCTTTCCGCGCCGGGCGAAGAGAGCGCCGCGGCATACAGGTAGGCATAATCCATATTCGGACGGAATGTACGGAGCGTCAAGGTCTTGTCGCCCTCCATTACCGTAGACTCGACACAAGAGATGTAAGGCTGTACCGGAGGAATGGTACCGGATACTTTCCCGTCCCCGATGCCGGCGACAATCCCGGAGCGCATTTCCGGCGAGGGATACATCGCATAGAAAAAATGGGGGACGTCCCCGCCCCATTGCAGGGATCCGTTTTCCGGGGAAATGGTCGCCCGGCTGTCCTTTCCCTCCGCGGTGCGGCCGGTAATCCGGTAATCCGCCCGGGTTCCTGCCGCCTCATCACAGCAGATTCGCACAAGGTCTTCCTGTACGACCCAGTCGATCCGTTCATAGGGCCGGGCACCGGCATCGAAGAATTCTCCGCTGTATTCCGTACGCGTGCGGGCGCCGTTTCCATAACCGGTCGCGGCCGTGAAACGGATCTCCGCCCCGCCGCTGTCGAACGTTTCCTGCCGGCATCCGGTACCGCCCAGCAGGATTCCCAGGACCAGGGTCCCAACCGTGAATAGTTTCCTTTTCATATCAGTTTCCCCATTCTTGTTCGAAATATGTACTCCCCTCTTCCAGGTCGTAGAATCCTTCAATCTCCTGTCCGGTTGTCCGGATATCCAGGGCCTTTGCCGGCACGGAGGCGACAAAATTGTTCTCCAATTCCACGCCCACCTCCTGCAGCTGCCGGGGAGGAACATACTGTTTCCTGCACTTTGTTTTCATTTCCTTGATAGTGTTAGCGGGTCCGGACTTTCCCGGACATCCGCCGCAAATGTAAACGTCCTTTTCCGGAAGAAAGGGTCCCTTTGTCCCTTTTTGGGCGGATCCGTCCCATGTTCAAGAAGGATTGTCCCGGGAAAATGATTTCTGACAGTTTTTCCCGGACATCCGGCAAAAAAGGCTTATTTTTGCCTAAACCACTTGAACAAGATGACCTTCCGCACCCTACGTCTCCTACTTCTGCCTGTCCTGACTCTGCTGTGCACCTGTCAGAAGCGCCCCGTCTCCGAACCGGAGGGACAGGCCGGTCCCCGGTATTCCCTTGCCGGCATCCGGGATCTTTCCTACCAGGATCCGGTGCGGGCGCTCCGGCTGCTGGATTCTGCCGAAATCTTCGGGAGGACGTCCGTCCGGGAGGCGGACCTGCTTCGTGCAGAAATCTGCTATTCCCCCCTGCAGGACGATGAGAAAGCGCTTCTTTACGCCAGGAAGGCCTATGAGGAGGCAGATACCCTGACCACAAGTCCGCAGGAACGGATGTATATTCTGGACCTCCTTTGCCGGATTTCCTCCATCCGGGAACAATTCGAATCCGGAATCCGGTATGCCTCCGAAGGGCTGCAGCTGTCCTTGAGGGAGGGCGATGCCCGGTATGAGGCCCTCTTCCTGTTCCAGGCGGGCAACTGCATGCTGCGGATCGGACAGAGGGATGCGGGATACCGCCACCTGGAAGCCGGCATTGACCAGATGGAGCATCTGGAGGACCCCTCGCTTCTGTCGACTCTTTCCCTGGCCTACGGAGAACTGATGTGTGCCCTTTCCGACGACGGACGCTACAAAGATGCCATCCGGCAGGGTCGGCGCCGGGAGACGATCCTCCTCCGTATGGAGGAAGATCCCGAACGATTTTCGCCCGGAGAAACCGATCTCCAGAAAGCCAGCCTATTCGCCAAGATGGCCCATTACCTCGCCAAGGACGGCGATCCGGAGCTGGCCCGGGAATACGAGTCCCGTTTTTAGCAGACGGCGTTTTCCCAACTTCCTCAAGGACGGATCCTGCTTGTTGAATACTACGGCGCCACGGGCCAGTACCAAAGGTTGCTTGACTTGTACGGGAATAACGATTATCCCGCCGCGACAGACACGTTGACGGACAACGTTGCCTACTATCTCCGCCGCAAAGCGGAAGCCCTTCATTTCCTGGGGCATAACCGGGACGCCTATGGCCTTCTCCGGCGGGCGGACCGGATCCTGGACAGCCTCCACCGGGCGGCGCTTGCGGAAAAAGCCATGGCTCTTTCCGAGTCCTATGCCTCGCGTTACAAAGACGCCCAGGTGGCCCGTGCCCGGGCGGAATCTGCCCGGCGCATGGGGTTTGTCCATCTGCTGGGTGCCGCCCTTGTCGCCTTGCTGGTGCTGTTCGTCCTGGAGCGGCGGCACAGCCGGACCGTCCGGCAGAAAAACCGGGCGCTGGCAGCGGAACTGGAAAAGAAACTCCAGTACCAGGAAGAGCTCCGGACCATCCGGAAGAGGACCCCGCGCCAAGGGAACCCGAGGGCGGGCGGTCCCTCCTCCGCCGACCTTTTCAACCAGCTGGAAGACCTCATGGACCGGGAACAGCTGTTCCTGGAAAGCGACCTTTCGCGCGAGGATATCCTCAGGCGCCTTCACATCGACAAAAACCGGCTTGCCCAGATGTTCCGGGAAGTCGGCGGCGGTGTCTCCCTGCCAGCGTACATCAACGAAAAGCGCCTGACACACAGCCTGAAACTCCTGCGCGCCCATCCGAATTACACCATCCAGACCATTGCCCTGGACGCGGGCTTCGCGAACAGCCGGAATTTTCACGCCCTCTTCAAGGAACGGTACGGCATGACCCCGACCGAATTCCTCCGGAGTATCGGGGAAAAGGGTCGGGGCCGTCAGGATGAACCGCAGGATCTACAGTGATCGGAGGGAAATGGCGAAACCGCCGCTGCGGGCCATGTGCAGGTCCAGTACCGTTTCCGAAGTCACATCCCGGCGGGTGATGGTATAGGCCTGCGGATTCGTCTCAAAATCAGCCTCAGGAGCATCGGCATAGATGACAGTTTCGTACCGCACTCCCGGCAGCAGGAAATCCAGGCGGACAGAAACGTCCCGTGCCTGCTCGTCGGTGATGCCGCCGACATACCAGACATCGTGCGGGAACGCTCCTTCGAGATCCCGTGCCGTTGCTGTCTCCGGGAGGCCGTACACGAACCGCGCGGCCCCGGAGAGCATGTCTTTCTTTCCGTCCCGGAGCGTCGCCACCCCTTCCGCCGCCTTGTTGAGGGTTGAGAGTTTCGGGTGGCGGGCCGTCACGATATACGCGCCCGGCTCAGCCTCCAGGTACAGGCTGCGGTCCCAGTCCACGGCCACATCCTTGATGAACTGGAAGGCGTCCATGAAGCGGGAATAGTTCGAAGGAAGGTCCGCCGCCATCTGGAGCGGGGAATAGAACGTCACGTACAAGCCCAGTTGGTTGCCGATCGTATGCCGCATCTTTCCGGTCTGTCCGGGGGCGGTCACGGACATGTCGGGCTCAAAGATGCCCGGCGTATAATCCATCGGTCCGCCCTGCAGGCGGGTGAACGGAAGGATCGTCGTATGCCCCGGATTGATTCCGGCGCGGTATTCGGTCCCCATCGCCGACTCATTGCCGATCAGGTTCGGCCAGGTACGGCACAGTCCCGTCGGGCGCACCGCCTCATGGGCGTTCACCATGATATGGTGGCGGGCAGCCTGGCGGATCGCGAACAGGTAATGGTTGATCAGGGGCTGGCTGTAGTGGTGCTCCCCGTACGGGATGATATTGCCTACGTAGCCGCTTTTGACGGCATCGTAGCCATACTCGTTCATCAAGGTGTAGGCCTGCTCCATCCACCGCTCATAATTAACAGTGGATGAAGAAGTTTCATGATGCATCACCAGACGGATTCCCTTACTGTGGGCGTAGGCGTTGAGACCGGGCAGGTCAAAATCCGGATACGGGGTCACGAAGTCGAACACATCGTCCTTCTGGTGGCCGTACCAGTCTTCCCAGCCTTCGTTCCATCCCTCGATGAGAAGGGCGTCAAACCCGTTCTCCGCAGCGAAATCGATATAGCTCCGCACATTCGCATTGTTGGCTCCGTGCTTTCCATGCGGCGTAACACTCCGGTAGTCTGTTTCTCCCAGCCGCACGGAAGGCAGTTCGTCGGTGTAGGACCACTGGCTCGCTCCCGTAATCATTTCCCACCATACCCCCATATACTTGACCGGATGGATCCACTCCGTATCTTCCAGGACGCACGGGTCGTTAAGGTTCAGGATGAGGCGGGAGGAAAGGACCTCCGTCGCGCTTCCGCATACCTGGACCGTCCGCCAGGGGCTATGGCAGGGGGCCTGCAGCCGCCCCTTCACCCCTTCGGCATCCGGAGTCAGCCAGACCCGGAACACGAACGTCCTGTCATCCAGATCCAGATTGGCCGTAGGAAAGTTCACCACCGCCGCTTCATGCAGGTTCACATACAGACCGTCCGCCGTTTTCATCTGAAGCGCAGTCTGCACACCGGTCGGGGAAAAGCTCTCCTGGGAGGCGTTGCCCAGGCGCATTTTCTCGGAGATGCCCCGGATTTCAGACAGCCTGGACTCCGTATAATTGTATTCCTGCGTATCATAGTCTCCGCTGATCCACCAGGCCGTGTGGTCGCCCGTCATGGCAAATTCCGTCAGCTCTTCCCGAATCTGGAAGTATGTCAGCGCATTTTCCTGCGGGAATTCGTAACGGAAACCGAGTCCGTCGTCGTACAGGCGGAAACGGATGCGCATGACGGCTCCTCCCTTCTGGGAGAGAGTCACCAGCAACTCATTGTAGTGGTTCCGGATTTCGGATTCCTCGCCCCAGACCGGCTCCCAGGTCTCATCCTCCGTGTCAAACGCCGTATCCACCAGGGTGAATCCGCCGGAAAGGTCTTCCTCCCCGATCAGGTCGAATCCCAGCCGGGAAGGGAGCACTACGGGAGCGCCGTCCCGCTCGAGAGCATATTCAGGAACGCCCCCGATCACGGCGAATTTCAGCGCCAGGCGGCTGTCGGGACTGTTGAGCGTCAGGGATCCGGACGGCATCTGCGGCGTATTCTGTCCGCAGGAAAGGAGGACAAGGGCGCCGAAGCACGACGCGAGAATCGTTTTCAGTCTGTCCATACTCTTTTTCTGTCTATCGCTTGAATTCCACGATAAGGGCGGAACGCGGGCCGACCACAAGACCGTCCTGCAGGGTCACCTCCCTTCCCGTAATCACATTGCGGCCGGTCACGGGCCCGGGAACCAGTTCATCGTAATGCGCCCAGTCAAGGGCACGGTCTTCGGCGGTGTTGTTGATATACACGAAGACGGCATCGGTGTCGTCATACCGGAAATAGGCATACGTGTTGTCCGTGATGTTGCGCTGGCCTTCGTTGTGGCGGGACAGGAAATGGAGGGTTTTGCCGTGGTGGATCACGGAGCATCCCTTGCGCCAGTTCAGCAACCGCCGGGTATACTCGTGCAGACCGGAGGCCGCCGAATAGTCGGCTTCTTCCGTGACCCCCGCCGCAGCGCGTCCCTCTTCCGTGAAAAGATTCACGGGGTCACCCTTCCAGCCGCCCGGGAAATCGATCCGCTTGGATCCGTCGTTGCCGAATCCGGGGCGTTCGGTAAACATCATCTCATCGCCGTAGTACAGCTGCGGGATACCCCGGAGGGTGGCCAGCATCGCCAGCGCCAGTTCCATCCGCTGCGGATCCCTGCGAAGCACGTCGCCCGTGCGGGCATGGTCATGATTGGCAAAGAAAATCAGCATGTTGTCCAGGTCCGTATAGGCGAAATCCTGGGCGATCACGCTGTAGACCCGGGTCATGCCCTCGTCCCAGTTGACCTCGTCCTCGCAGAGGGCGGTCAGCATGGCGCGCTGGAGCGGGAAATCCATG
>JAGAHD010000184.1 GCA_017627255.1 Bacteroidales bacterium
ATTTTGAAAAAGAATTAAAGGTGATAATTGATTACTTCTTAGATTTCTTCGGGCGCTTGGCTCCGTAGAGGGAACGGGACTGGGTCCTTCCGTCTACGCCAGCGGTATCCAAAGCTCCTCTAAGGATGTGGTAACGAACACCCGGAAGGTCCTTCACACGGCCGCCGCGAACCAGCACGATGCTGTGTTCCTGGAGGTTGTGACCTTCGCCCGGGATGTAGGCATTGACCTCTTTCGCGTTGGACAGACGGACACGCGCGACTTTACGCATCGCGGAGTTCGGCTTCTTAGGGGTCGTCGTGTAAACACGAAGACATACGCCACGCTTCTGAGGGCATGCATCCAACGCACGAGACTTGCTCTTTACTTCAAGCTGCTCGCGTCCTTTGCGGACAAGTTGTTGAATAGTAGGCATAAATGTTTGTTAATAAATAAATTGTGTTGTTTTACCTCCTTGCGGGAGTCTCTTCCCCGCAATTTGGGTCGGCAAAGATACGTAAAATTTTTTAATTAACAAAGTTTTCAACAGGACAAATGTGGTGGACGGTTATTGTCGATGAAAATGTTATCTTTGTCGTTATGAGACACTTTGCACTGATCCTGGCGGCTTTTGCCGCCCTTTCCTGCGGCCCCCGCCCGCAAGAAGAAACCATGACGCAGCTCGCGGAACGGGTCTTCCGCCTGGCCAGCCGCCAAACCATATACATGGACAGCCTGCTCTCCGCACGGCAGCAGGCCCCGGATGCCGTCCTGTGCCCCAGAACCTTCCAGGGAGACAGCCTCGTCACCTCGGACATCGGCTGGTGGTGCAGCGGATTCTACCCCGGCGTGCTGTGGCAAGTCTATGAATACAGCGGAGACGAAACCTTCAAGGCTCTCGCCGTCAAGCATACCCGGCCGCTGGAAGCCCTGCTCGGACGGGAAACCGACCACGACATCGGGTTCCAGCTGATGTCCAGTTTCGGCCGGATGGCCCGGGACACCGGCGACCCCTCGTGCGGAAGCATCCTCCGCGCTGGGGCCCGGACGCTTGCCGCCCGGTTCGTCCCCGAAGCCGGTGTGCTCCGGAGCTGGAACGGAAGCCGCTGGACCATCCCGGTCATCATCGACAACATGATGAACCTAGAGCTCCTGATGGACTATGGAGACCGCGAAGTGGCTGAAAAACACGCCCTCACGACCGCCCGGAACCATTTCCGCGAGGACGGCACCACTTTCCACCTGGTGGATTACGATTACGACGGGGCCATCCTCGGCCGCCAGACTGTCCAGGGCTATGCGGACAACTCCGCCTGGGCGCGCGGACAGGCCTGGGCCCTGTACGGATATGCCATGATGGCGCGAAAGGAGCGGGAAGCCGGCAACGCGGCGCTCGCGAAAACCTTCTATGACATCGCCGCCAAACTGGAAGGATGGATCCTTCCCCGCCTTCCGGAAGACGGGGTCCCGTACTGGGACTTTTCGCAGACCGACTACCGGGACGCCTCCGCAGGTGCCATCATCGCCTCCGCCCTGCTGGACCTGCACGCCCTTCGGAACGGCGGGCCGGATGACCCGGCGCTGAAGACGGCTGAGAAGATTCTCCGCACCCTCGCCTCTCCTGACTATCTCTCTGAACCCGGGACCAACGGCGGCTTCCTCCTCCGGCACAGTGTCGGCAGCCTCCCGGGGAACTCCGAAGTGGATGTGCCCCTCACCTATGCTGATTACTATTTCCTGGAGGCGCTGCTCGCTTTCCCGGAAAACGGGCGGTAGGCGCTTCGTGCAAACGGCCGCGAAAACGTGAATTTACCCCCTGAAACAACACAAGTTATCCACTGGGGGTTGGCAGGACCGCCTGGCCCTTTTCAAGACAGGCTTCCCGGATGTGTCCGTCTACGCCTTCGTTTTGATGAGCAACCACATCCATCTGCTGCTGGGTGGTCCCCGGTCCGCCTGCCAGGCATATTACAATGCCGTCATGCACCGGGTTTCCCTGATGCTCCGGAAGAAGTACGGAGTTTCCGGCGTCGTTCCCTTCGGCGAGAAATCGTGCCATATCGTCGAAGTGAAAGGCAAGGAGCATGTCACAAGGCAAAGATCTGTGTCCCGGGCGATTATCCCTGGAGCTCATGCGGAACATACTTCTCGGCGCGTTTCCGCATGCAAGGGAAACCAGCCTCCGGCTTCACGGTACGGGCGTTGAGAAAACTGTTGAACTTGCTTTTGACAATGACGAGGCTGTCTTTTTGAGAAGGCTGAAGGAACCGGTCGAACTCCGGTCCGCCCGTTTATCCGGCAGGCCGATGGCCGTGAAATTCAGCGACCGGGAACTCGCGGAGCGACTCCCCGCCATCTGCCGGAATGAATGGAACGTGCAGGATTACAAGTTGCTGGGAGCGAAAGAACTCCTGCGCCTCTGCCAGATGATGTACCGGCGGTTCGGTGCCACGCCGGACCAGCTGCAACGTCTCCTGGGCGTTGACAAGTCCCGGCTGGAAGACTGGCTGTGAATCAGATGAAAAGCCAGCGGCGGAACAGGGCGCGTACTGACCCCACTTTTTTTCAAGCAGGGTCAGAACGCATAGGCAAGACGTTCGGACCCGTCCTCCAGAAAGATCACCCCGCAATACGTGAAACCAGCCTTCGCAATGAGATGCTGCATGATATGGTTGTCCCGGTGCGTATCGATGCGGAGATGCGCATAGCGACGCTTTGCAAATGCAATGACTGTCTGGAAAATGCCATGTATTTCGGGATAGCTGGCAATGCGGTGGAGAACTCCGTAAGGCTCCCCGGTCACCCATGCACCGTCAATGCGGGCATAGGTCGGTTCCGGCGAGGGAAGAAGGGCAAAATAGCCGACAATCCGGCGCCCGGCAGCCGCAGTGACGTCTCTGGCGAGCCGGTCTTCGGCCGGTCCCTCGATCAGGAAGGCTCCTCCCCGTTCTACGTCCCGCTGCAGAAGCTCCGCACCCGGGAAACCCGGCGCCGCCCACTGGTGGAAGTTCCCATCCGCACGCATGATGGCCTTGGCCGCCTCGAACACCGGCAGGACGGCAGGAATGTCAGCGAGGGCGGCCGGTCGTACACGAAGGCAGTCTACCACCTGTCGTAATGGATATTCTCCGGTTTCCACTTGTCCTTGGGCTGGTCGTCACCGGCAGGATAGCCGCAAGGCACCACGCAGTAAGGCGAGATGTTGTCCGGAAGGCCCAGCACCTCGCGGGCGGGACCCATCCGGTCTTCGTACGGGTAGCATGCCGTCCAGACGGCGCCCAATCCCATGGCCTCGGCGGCAAGCAACAGGTTTTCCGTTGCTGCGGCGCAGTCAGCCGTCCAGTTGTGGTTCTCGGAGAGGGTCGTTTCACCGCCGGGACCGTCCGGGCGCTGCAAGGTGGTCTCGCCGCAGATAACAAAGACGACGGGCGCCTTGGCAATCATCTTGTTGAAGCCGCTGGCGAGGACATCCTTGACTGCCTGGTCACGGACGACGACAAAGCGCCAGGGCTGGACGTTCATGCCGGAAGGCGCCGCCATGGCAGCCCGAAGCAGGGTTTCCACCTGCGCGGGCGTAACATCCTGCCCCGTATAAGAACGGACGCTCTTGCGGGAAAAGATGGTATCAAGGGCCGAAGGAGCCGCAGCCTGTTTCGGCGCACATGCCGCCGTCGCAAGGACGGCTGAAAAAAGAAGGAATCGGGATAGCTTCATGGTATTTTATCATCCGTTACTGATTTGCAAAAATACAAATTTCACCGATAAAACCACCTGATTCTTCACGATTTCGGACTTCTGTCCAGCCCGCCGGGCCAGAGGCTTACGGGGAACGGAACTTCCTTTTTCAAATCCGTTCCAGAAATTCGAACGGAATTTTGGAGACGGCCACCACCGCCACGCCCTCAACGGCAACCAGCAGTTTACGGTCCCGCCGGATTCGCTTGACAATGCCTTCCGCTCCCTTGTAGATACCGTCGACGACCCGTACCCGCTCCCCGTTCCGGAATACGGGACGGTCTTCGCCCAGGAACTCGACATCCCGTCCCCCGCCCCGGGAGGTAACCAGAATGAACATGTCCATCTGGGCGTCCGGAATCGGTTCGGGCGCCCCGCCCGGCACCGCGCTGTACAGCATCACATCCGTGAAATGGTCCTGTTTGTAGGCAACCAGCCGGGAAGGACGCGTCCGTGCGAACAGCAGGGACGGCACGATGGGAACCTGCTCATAGACAAGCGCTCCTCCCCTCATCCTGTCCACCGTCTTCAGGGCCATGTAGGTCTGCATGCCCGCGTTTTCCAGGTCTGCCTTTACTTTAAGAATCTGGCGGTTGAATACCCGCATGGCAAACCAGGAGACACCATCGGCCTTCGGGGAATGCCATTCCCTTTCGTTTTCCATAGTAGTTTCGCATAGTTTTTTGTTTAGTCCGGTGATCCCCCCTCTGTTCCGGCACCGACATTTCACCTTTACAAAAATAACCTTTCTTTTTCAAAAAAGAGAATCCGTTCCGCCCCGCAGTATTTCAGCAGGCAGCCGGCGAGCCGCAGTTTCCATGATGCCCGGCACGAGGTCTTCCGGACGAAATCCGGAGCGTTGCCCCAGGCCCGGCATCCTTCCAGGACAGGCCGGGGATTGCCGTTGAAATCAAACCCGCTCCCGGCGTTATCCCGGGAAATGCAGTTCCGCACCCGGTGCCGGACCCGCTGGCCCTCTCCCCCGAGTTTGAAACCGACCCCTGATCCCGTGCGCTTGACCGGCTTTCCCTCCCCTGAAAGATAACCGTTGCACGCAGCCTCGCAATCCTCCAGAAGGACAGGCCCCGTCGGACCGAGCGTACTCTTGTTATACAAATCGAAGCCGTCGTCGATATTATGGAATGCCCGGCAGCGGGAAAAGACATTGCCCCGTCCCACCGAAAGTTTGGCGCCGAATCCGTCCGCGTTCCGCCGGACGGTGTCGCAATTGTCATGGGAGACACAATCCACCATCCGGTTCCAGGCCGGCCATGACCGTTTGGAAGCTCCCGGAAAGCTGCAGAGCAGAATCCCCGTATCTCCGTTGAAGCAAGCCTCGCAGCCACGGACCGTATTGTGCGAGCCGCAGAGAAAAAGGCCGCAGGAAGGAGCATGGAGGAACACCAGCCCTTCGATCGTCCATTCATCCGCCCGGAGCGTCAATGCCGGGAGTTTTTCCCTCTGGCGAGACCCGTCTATGACAGCCTTTCCGGGATGCTCTGCCCGGAGGATGACAGGATGACCCGGCTCTCCGGAGCGGGAAGGGGGGATGTAATAGGGACCCTCCGCATAAACGCCGTCGGAGAGGATAATCTCGCACCCCGGCCCCGCCTGGCTCAACGCGGCGGCCAGCCCTTGCGGACCGCCTCCCGGAGATACGCGCAAAACGGAGCGGCGGAGCGCCGTTCCCTCCGGAAGGTCCGCCCAGGACAACAGGGTTCGATTGAACGGGTAATCCGGAACGATATGCTCAATGGCTTTCCGGGGAGTATGGCTCAGTCCGCCCGGTGTCTTCCCGAAACGGATATCCGTAATTTCCATTCTCATCTGTCCCGCCACGGCAAAACCGACATAAATCCGCCGGAGGTCCTGCCGAAGCAGGAAATCGCAGCCGGGAAAGCGGATTGTTTCCCAGCCCGTGCCGGTCTGGACAGATGCCTCCAGCCCCTGGTCGGTCTTTACCAGCCGGAGACGGTGGATGTCTCCCGTCCGGATGGCATCCGGGTCGTTCGAGGTACGGAAAGTCCGGGTAGGATCCAGCCGCCGGCGTCCATCCTGCCGCAACCCCAGGAAACTGGTATAGCCTCCGACGATACGGAGCCCCAGGCTGTAATTCCTGCCATCCGGAGTCCTGAACCGGCCGACCAGGGCATGATTACGGAACCTGCAGTCCTCACGGGGAGCCGCCACCGTATCAACGGCCATGATTCCGTAGCCGGACTGGAAATCCGCACCGGAGGCATCGGCGACCACGAATGTCGCCTCCAGCGAAAAGTTTTCCTTCCGGGGATCGACCGCCCTGTAATACAGGACAAAAGAGTCCTCGCTATCGGCGAACTTTCCGGCGCCGGGACGCCCGAAGACTTTTCGGTCCCACCCCGAAATTCCGCGGTCCATCCTATATGTCATCGCTTTCCCGTATCGTTCAACAACACATCCCTCCAAAGGGGGATGACCTGTTCAACAGAAAAAGCCCCGGCAAAACGGCGGCCCGCCTTGGAAAGGGATTCCCGGAGAGCCGGATTATCCGAGAGCCTCGACATCGCTGCAGCAAGCGCTTCCACATCCCGTTTCGGGGTCATCAGGCAGGCTCCGCTGTCCCCGATGAGTTCGGTCGCCCCCTCAAACTGGGTCGATATACAGGGAAGTCCCATCATCATGGCCTCCAACAGGGCGTTCGGCATGCCCTCGTAGTCGGACGACAGGACAAATTGTTCGGCGTCTGCGATACTGGCATGGACATCTGCATGGAATCCTTCCAGAATAACCTTTCCCTCGAGGCCGCTTTCCGCGATCACCTCCTTCGCATCAAATCCATCTTTGTCCTTGCCATAAAGATGAAGCGTGTATCCGGGGTGATCCCGCAGGAACAAGGCGAATGCCCGGATCAGGAGCGTATGGTTTTTCTGCGGGTGCAACCGCCCCATCGTCACAATCTTTTTCCGGGGCGCCGCAGCCAGGCAGGACACCCGTATGGGATTGGGAATGATAATTCCCTTTTTGCGGATCCGTGCCGGGAACATTTCCAGGGCTGTCCGAGTCTGGAAAATGACCTTGTCGCTCCTGGGATACGAAAGCAGGCAGCATCTCCAGTAATGCTGCCCCTTTTCCATAGGATTGTTCCGCTCGGACATGACTTTTCGTCCGCCCCCGCCGGACAGGGCGTTCCACAGGTTTGCCGAGCGCAGGAAACTGAGCGTTACATCTACTTTCTCCCGCCTTTTCAAAGCCGTAATCTGCCGGCACAGACAAGTGAGCCGGCGAATCGGGAAAATGGCATAGCTGATCTTTCCCAGCCACGCGAGGGCCGGTCCGTCGAATTCTTTCAGATACAGAATCCGGACCTTCTCCGGAACGGGATACTGCTCCGGCGTCGGAAATGTCAGAATCAAGACTTCACAATCGTTGGACAGCGCTTCGGCCAGTCGGCTTATGACCCGTTCAGCCCCGCCCCCGTACAGGGTCGGGACAATGATCAGCAGTTTCTTGTTCTCCATTTCTTGCCTCTTTTTTAAATCCATTCTCCGTCATAGTACAGCCGCCGGCCGGTCAGCGTCGCCATGATGATGCGGATGTCTTCCAGAAAGGAACAGTGGCTGCAATAATAGCGGTTGATTCTCACCTTGTCCGGATAAATCACTTCGTCATTGTAGCGCAAAGGATCCTCCACCGACGAGAGCAGCGTCTCTTCGTTCCGGTATTTCAACGTCGCCGGGCCGGTGATTCCAGGCCGGAACCGGAGGATTTCCCGATCCTCGCCCGTCAGTGCATCGGCATAACCGGGGACGTCTGGCCGGGGTCCCACAAAGCTCATGTCTCCCTTCAGGACATTCCACAGTTCGGGAAGTTCGTCCAGTTTGCACCGGCGCAGCCGCGCCCCCAGCGGCGTCACCCGGGCGTCCCCTTTCACGCTGACGGGTCCGCCTCCCGCGTCCGCCGACATGGTCCGGAATTTCACCAGGGTAAAGAGCCGTCCGTCCTTTCCGACCCTTTCCTGCCGGAACAGGACAGGACCGTCCGGCATGGTCAGGCGAATCGCAAGGGCGATGACGGCCAGCAGCGGGGACAAGACCAGAAGTCCCAGGAAAGAGACCGTCCGGTCGAAAATCCATTTCAGGATCATAGTCCCAGCTTCCTGCGGAAATAGGCGATCACCGGATCCAGGCCTTCGTCCAGGGAGACCTTCGGCGCCCAGCCGAGTTTTCCCCGGGCCAGGGTGATGTCCGGCCGGCGCATTTTCGGGTCGTCGGACGGCAGCGGACGGAACACGATCCGGCTCCGGCTACCCGTCTTGGAAAGGATCTTCTCCGCCAGTTCCAGCATGGTGAACTCGCCCGGGTTGCCGATATTGACGGGGCCCGTAAACGAATCGTCCGTCGCCATCATCCGGATCATGCCCTCGATGAGGTCGCTTACATACTGGAACGACCGGGTCTGGGATCCGTCCCCATAGATGGTGAGGTCTTCCCCGCGCAGCGCCTGCACGACAAAATTGGAAATCACCCGCCCGTCGTCGACCGCCATCCGGGGGCCGTACGTGTTGAAAATCCGGATCACCTTGATCCGGACGCCATGAATACGGTGATAGTCAAAGAAAAGCGACTCCGCCACCCGCTTTCCTTCGTCGTAGCAGGAACGGATGCCGATGGGATTCACATTGCCGCGATAGCTCTCCACCTGCGGGTGGACTGCAGGATCGCCGTACACCTCCGACGTCGAGGCCTGAAGGATCCTGGCACCTGTACGCTTGGCAATGCCCAGCATGTGGAAAGCCCCGAACATGGAGGTCTTGGTGGTCTGGATGGGGTCGTACTGGTAATAGACCGGTGAAGCGGGACAGGCAAGGTTGTAGATTTCATCCACCTCCACCCTATAAGGCTCGGTGACATCATGACGGACCAGCTCGAATCCCGGATGGCCGATCAGATGCCACACGTTCTCTTTCGAACCGCTGTAGAAATTGTCGAGGCAGATCACGGAGTTCCCCTCTTCCAGCAGGCGTTCGCAAAGGTGCGAACCCACGAAACCGGCACCGCCGGTGACTAGGATCTGTTTCATCGCCGGGCCGCTTTAAGACGTTCGCGGAGCACGGCCGCATAATCCTTGAATTCCACCTTGCCGTCGGTTTTCCCGAAATTGGAGCGGTGGATGCGCCGGTCGGTGGCCACTACATCCAGTTTCCGCACCGGAAGTCCCAGGGCATCCAGACGGGTCTGCCACTCGATGATCTCTCCGGTGTGGAGGGATTCCGTAAACGGGCCGATCGCATCCAGCGCAGACTTCCGCATCAAGACAGCCCCCGTAAAAAGGCCCCAGTAGGCGTCAGGCCGGACCACCGTGCCGGGCAGGGCATCGATTTCCGGAGACAGGAAATCCTTCACCTTCGCCTGAACGGCGGCAAGGGAAGGATCCGCCTCCAAGGCTTCAAGGAGCGTTTTCAACACGCCCGGCCGCATCCGGTCGTCATGGTCCATGAAAAGGATATACGCTCCCCGGGCAGCGGCCACACCGGTATTCTTGGCGGCCACCTGCCCGCGAGACGTATCATGGCGGAGAACCCGGCAGCCCATGGACGCGGCCAATGCGGCTGTCCCGTCGGTGGAACCGTCATCCACGACGATGATTTCCAGGTCCATCCCCTGACTCCGGAGGCTTTCCAGCGCTTCCCGGAGGTAGTTCGTGCCATTCTTGACCGGCACGACTACGGAAATGAAGTTATTCATAGTAGAGTATAAGTGGTTCGATAACTATCAATGTATAAGACGATATACAGTCGTTTTCACGAAGAGGGGGACGGCCCGTTTCAGGCGGAACCGCAAGCGTCCTGCCTTTACTTCCAGGGAAGAACGGACCCTTGTCCACCTCCCGGCATGTTTTCCCTCCCCGTAAAGACGGGCGATTTTACCGGCTTCGCCAAGGTAGGGGTCTTCCCGCGTAAAACGGGTACCCCAGTGAACCAGGAGTTGGCTCATGCCCCACACGTTGTCCGGGCAATAACGCCAGCGGAACCGCAGCTTTCCCCCGGACAGGTCCATGGAAAGGATCTCGGATTCCGGATAATAACAGAAAACCCCGGACCAGGTTTCCTCCGGGTAGAAACGGTGAACGGCACAGGCGAACGAGAGCAGCGCCTCGTCGGAATACAGGTTGAAATGGTACTCCTCGAAATGTTGGAAAACATCGCGGCAAGTTGCCAGAAAAGACGGAAACGCCTCGCCATGACGAAGAAAATAGATGCCGCCCTGGCACACAATCTGGCACGTCAGATCCTTGGCGTACGGTCCGGCATATTCCGGCAAAAACCACCCCTGGGGATCGTCCAGCGGCAGTACCCGCCCGAGTACACAGAAATCAGGCGCCCGCCGGAACCGTTTCCAGAGCAGATTCAAGTCCCTGTAGGCCAAACTGTCCGCATCGATAAAAATATTCTCGTCATAAGGGGCATGCCAGACGAACAGCATCTTGTCCCAGACGTCACACCGCGCATCCGGACACACGATGACATCGTCAAAATCAACCGTATATTCGTTTTCCCGGTCGCACAGGAGTGCGAAGGGCATCGGCCTCGCAGCATGGTACCGGTAAGAAAGGAGCAAGTTATGGGCAAGGACATAATATTCCCCCTTCCCCGTAGCGACCGTGACAAAACCCTGTTTCATCTAGCCCCTTTCATTTTTTGCCGGATATACTCAACCGCGAGATTGGGGTTGTGCCGCGCCCGGAATGCGGCATAGTCCTGACTGGAACAGACCGCTTCCAGCAGGAGCAGGTCGTGTCCCGTATACATTTCCGGATGGCGGCTTACCTGAGGCTCTATTTCCATGAGAAAAGAGCGGATGAAATCGAACTTTTCCTCCGAGTCGACCAGCATCGGCCCGGCATAGAACAGTTTCATCCCTTCGGTCGGAATCCCGCGCCGGCCCAGTTCCTCAACCAGCAACCGGAAACTCTGCAGGTAGTAAAAGCCCTTTTCCCCGCCCTGATGGACGAAAGAGCCCTCCCGCTGCCGGTAATGGTGAAAGGGGCCGCAGAAGATGTAGCTTTTCTCCTGCAGGACCTCGGCCAGGCCGGTGAAATAGATGTCTTCGGCTCCACCCTTCACGTCAGGAAAAAGGATATGATTGTCCTCCAAATACTTCCGCCGATAAAGACGGGTCCATACAAGTGGTTGGAACCAGCCCTGCACCTGAATCGGATCATAGTCGCCGGCCTCCTCCCGGATGAAGCCCCAGCGGCCTCCGGGAAGGGCAGGATGTCCTTCTCCATATTCTTTCAGGTAATTCGCATTCAGGACCTGGCCCCTCCCGGTCTTGCACGCCTCGCGGACCATCGCCGCCAGGTAATCCGGATCGATCCAATCGTCCGAATCCAGAAAATACACGAATTCGCCCCGCGCGGCGGAGAGGCCGGCGTTCCGGGCGGCGGAAACGCCGCTGTTCCTTGCAAAGAAAATGCACCGGATCCGGGGATCCTTCTCCGCCCACATCCGAAGCAGGGCGGCGGTCCCGTCCGTGGAAGCATCGTCGACACAAAGGACCTCAATGTCACGATAAGTCTGCCCTGCAACGGATTCCAGGCACGTTTCCAGATACGGCGCCGTATTATAACAGGGTATTACGACCGACAAAACCGGAACGCTCATGATGTTTTCCTTTTTGCTTTCATCATCTGATACAGGCGGGCCGCCCTGGGAAGCCTCCACTTTTGGACGTCCATGCCGACCGGTTCCTCCCGGACACTGGCGAAAAGGACCGTCTCCAGGTCGGTCCCGCTGTAGTGGCGAATCCAGAAACGGTATTCCGGTACCAGGGACAGGATCCATGCCGGGATGTCAAGGATATCCCAGCGTTTATGGTACAAGCAGACGGCAAGACGGGGCCGGTCCCGGAGAATCAGTCCCCGGGCGCCTTCCAGGGCAGGAAGTTCGCTGCCCTCGATATCCATTTTCAAAAACGTGACCGGTTCTCTCACCAAATGGTCCAACCGGTCTGCACAGACCGGAATCCCTCCCTCTTCCGTGACGGCGGAACTGTCGCCATC
This sequence comes from Bacteroidales bacterium, assembly GCA_017627255.1. Lineage (GTDB taxonomy): Bacteria > Bacteroidota > Bacteroidia > Bacteroidales > UBA932 > Cryptobacteroides. The sequence goes on from JAGAHD010000184.1 coordinate 11,755, forward strand.
CACCTGGAAAGACAACGTCTCTTCCCGATTCCAGGCCGCATAGGGAAGAATCTCCACCCCGTGCATTCCCTCCGTCCTGCGGCGGATGACCGCCTCCATCTCCTCCAGGGGTTCCAGGGCAAACACTTTCCGGTACTGCCCTCCCGTCCATGTACGGAAATCCAGCAGGCTCTGTCCGTCATAGGCGCCGGCATCCACGAACGTCTCTTCGCCAGAAGGTGCGAACACATCAAAATACTGCATCGGTTTGTTGATGCTCACAAGCCCCCGCGATGATGAGGGGACCCAGATCCGCTGCCCGGAAATGCCGCTGCCCAAAAGCATTTCCCGGACAGAGAGCGCCCGGGAGGGACAGCAGATGACGATGACGGCCCTCCGGAAGGGTTCCCTCTCGAGAGCCTCCGGCCCCACTACGGGAAGCCCCTCAAAGCGGGATTCCCGTCCGGAAGGGTTATCCTCCACAAATGCCAGGACATCCATGCCGGCCAGGGAGAGAATCGCCCGGTTGCGCCGCCCTGTCTTTCCGGCCCCGTAGAGAACAACCTCCCGGGTCCCGTTGCGGACGAGAATGTCCTGCATCTCATAATTGACGAAATACCCGTCCCGGACCAGGGGATGCAACGCCTCGGTGAAGGCGTCGTAGTCCTGTGTCTCCGCATACCGGAGCCGCACCTCGAAAAGGGAACGGGAAAGGTCGTCCTGCAGGCGGGAACGGATCAGTTTTTCCTTGTCATACATGGGCTTTGGGCATCCGGCTCCGGATGAATGCAACGGAAATGTTGGGATTGTAACGGGCACGGAAACCGGCATACGCCCCGCTGCCGCAGACGGCCTCCATCAGGAACACGTCGACCGGCGCATAGAGTTCCCGATGGCGAAGGACCTCTTCCCGGATTGTCAGGAAAAAGGGACGGATGGCGTCAAATTTCTCCGCAGTATCCAGGACGACGGGACCGGCATAAAAGAGGCGAAGCCCTTCCGTTGCGATCTTCCGCTCTCCGAACTCACTATACAAATCCTTGAAACTAAGAATGTTGTAATACGGTATATCCTTAAACCGAAGAAGGGATCCCGGCCGTTGCAGGTAGTGATACCCCGGTCCCCGGAAGACATGGATGCTTTCCTGCATCATGCCGGCGAGGCCGGTGAACCAGATGTCTTCCGTCCCGTTGTGGATCCCGGGTCCGGGAAAACGGAGATGGTTCCGCCTCAGGAAAGACCTCCGGTACAGGCGGGTCCAGACCGTCGGGGGAAACCGGTTCAGCACGGTACGGACAGGATACCGGTCCGGCTTCTCGCCGAGAAAACCGAAATCGCCGCTTACGGACCGCTTCCCCGTTTCCGGAAACTCTTCATAATACGTGGCGTTCACGACGATGTCTTCGCCGCTTTCCTCCGCCTCGGCGACCATTGCCGCCAGATAGTCCGGATCGAGCCAGTCGTCGGAGTCCAGAAAATAAACATATTCCCCCCGGGCGGCGTCGAGGCCCTCGTTCCGGGCGGCGGATACCCCCCGGTTTCCAGGGAAACGGATCAGATGAAGACGTTTTTCTTCCCGGGCCATCGCTTCGAGGAGGGCGGCAGAACCGTCCGTGGAAGCATCGTCCACACAGATGATTTCAATATCCCGGAGCGTTTGCTCCCTGACGGAGCCGATGGTCCGGGGAAGAAAGGCCTCCACGTTGTGGACGGGGATGATGACGGATACTTTCGGAATCATACATCTAGGGTTTTGATGGGGAAACACTCCGGGCATTCCGGATGAAACCGGCGATATAGTTTGCACCGTAACGCTGTTGGAAATCCCCGTAGGAGGCGCTTCCCGTCACCGCGTCAAGCAACAGTTTGTCAAACCCGAAATACCAACCCGCGTGCTCCCGTACCAGCGGGGCGATCTTATGGAAGAACCGGCGCAGGAAGAGGAACTTCTCCTCCGTGTCTACCCGAAGGTCCGGTCCGGCATAGAACAGGCGGAGATCCGAAACAGGATACCCCCGCATGACGAGGGCGTCGAACAGCCTGTCATAATTCTGCAGCGCCCGGAAGCGGCTCTCCGATGCACGGCTCAATGAGCCTTCCCGCTGGAAATAATGGTACATGGGGCCTGTGAAAAGATAACTCCGCCGCTGAAGCACTTCTGCCAGACCGGTAAAATAAATGTCTTCTGCACAGCGGAGATCATCCGGGAATCGGATATCATTGTCCTTCAGGTAGGAACGCCGGTAAAGCCGGGTCCACAAGGCCGGAAGGAACCAGCCGGAAACGACCGCCGGAGTATAGTATCCGTCTCCCCGGACAAAATCGGCGGGAAACGCCGGGGCCTGTCTCCCGTCTTCCCATTCCAGGATGTACGACCGGTTGATGACGACATCTCCTCCTGTCTTTTCCGCCCGGAGGACCATGGCTTCCAGATAGTCCGGATCCATCCAGTCGTCCGAGTCGAGAAAATACACATACTCTCCCCCGGCCGCGTCAAGACCGGCATTCCGGGACGCAGCGGCGCCCCGGTTTTCCCCGAAAGAAAGGATCCGGATCCGGCTGTCCCGAGCGGCCCGTTTCTCCAGGATGGATCCGGATTCATCCGTCGATCCGTCCTCGATACAGAGGATCTCGATATCAGAAAGCGTCTGCCGCAGCACCGCATCCAGGCATCGGTCCAGCCAGGGTGCGGTGTTGAAGACAGGAATGATGACGCTTACTTTCATTTCTCCGGCTGCCAGCCTTCGTCTTCCTTCACTTCGTGAATCGGATCCGCAAACAGAAGTTCTTGTACGTCACGGTATTCCTGGCACTCCGGGACAAAGTTGTCCGCTTTGGCATCTTGGACATTCAACACGGCCGGACGGGATGAAGCAGTACCGGGAATCACGATTTCGAAGCCGGTCAAGGTATCAAAGAAGGCCTGCAGGGAAGATTCTATCCCATCCGGAACGCCTTCCATCGACCGGGCCGCCGAAAGGATGTCCGCCGTCGAAGACCCGGCCATCAGGTTTTCAAAAATGGACGTTCCGAAACCGTTCATCCCATAATAGAGGCCGGTAACGGCGTTGATGATGATGGCGGTGCCATCGGTAATGTCGGCGAACATTTTCGCCTCGTTGAGCTGATAATTGACAGTTTCCATAGTTTCTATTTGAGTCCTGCGGCAAATGTCCGCAGGCATTCCACATTCTTGAATATATCCGGAGAGAGGATGATTTTGTAAAAAGGCATTCCCTGCAGCATTCCGATGAGTTTACGGATTGCCTCCGAATTTTTCTGTGCCTGCATCAGGCTGGTACTGTACATGTTCTGGGCGACCGTAGAGTGAACCAGATGGATCATCGCCTTCCCCTTTTCCGCGTCTGAACACGGACGAACGGACGGCTCTGCGGCATCCGGTGTTATCTCCGGAAAAAGGCAGGCCCGGACCGGATACCGGTAACGGACTTGGTCCTGGTACCGGGAAATGTCAAACACATATTTCCCCTTCCAGTTTCCGATTCCCAGAAAGCGGGCTTTCCCCATGTCGTCATACAATGCATTGTACATTTTCGGAGACAACTTGATGATGGAATAGATGGGAGACGCCTCGAGCCGGTCGGCTTCCTGGTGCAGGATCAGATAGTCATCCGCCACATATTCAAACCCTTTGAGCATGGCCGTGACGGTCAATGTGGACTTACCGCACTGCCCCCGGGCGCAGAGCAGCAGCCCGTTCCCGTCTATCCCGACACAAGCCCCATGGACCAGGCTGGACGAAGGCGTGTTCAGGATCCGATAAAAGAATTGTACGGCAAAGGATCCGTCCTGAAACCATTCTTCCAGGCTTTCCTTGTCACTCCCGAAGTAATAGGTATCACCGTCCGAGATGAGCACTGTTTTCTGCGCTTCTCCGGTCTCGGCAAAAGGGATCATAACCCCGTTCTCCCTGTAAAGGAGCATGGCGGAACCGTCCGTGTGCTCTTCTTCGGAAAGCCGGAGGACCCGGTGGAAAAAATCCGCCGGCCTGTCCTCTTTCCAGATGATCAGTGTCGCATCCGGATCTGCACAGGGCGCGGTCAATACCCAAGGCAATTCCCGGTCTATGATCTGCAGCACATTCCCGTCGCAAACGAGCATCCGGACGGTTTTCAGCCCGCCCAGGTTCACGAAACGCTCTTCTGCATGCCGGAGTTCCGTTGCCAGGTAACCCTCCAGGTAACCCACGCTTTTTCTATACTGGTCTTTACTGATAACTTCTAACATACTCCTGTTTATTTCATGGCGGCCCCGCCCAGGGCATACCGGTATTTCAAGGCAAGGCGTTCCCATCCCGGAAGCTTCCGCAGGTGCAGGAGCAGGAACAGCCCGATGCGGCGGCTCCTCAGCAAGTGCAGCAAGGGACGGTGGCTGTCAATGGCGACATACAGATCGAAATCCAGCGCCTTCTTTCTGAAAGGGGCCAGGACATCCCGGTCGTACAACAGGGAGACACACCGCCGTTCCGCTTCCCTGCGGGAAAAACGCTCTTCCAGGAAACTCTCCGGAAGAATGCCTTTCACGATGCCGGACAGGAAGCGGGCGACCAGCCAGACCTGGAATTCCGTCCCGGTCAGGCGGATATTCTCCCGGACCAGCGTCCAGTCGAAATCCTCCTTGGTACGGACCAGGAAACCGATATCGAAAAACGCCGTCAAGACGCTTTCCATGCTGTTCCGCTCTGCAAAGTTCTTGAACAGGTTGACCAGGGAGATGAACACCATGTCCTCGGGGACTGGCAAAAGCCCCTGGACGGTAAACATCGTGCACGGAGACGACCTCTGCAGCAAAAGCCCGGAATAGGCCATTTCCTTTCCCGTGTTCATCTCAAGGTATTTATGCAAATCCAGCAGGCCTTCTTTCAGGTCTCCTGAAGGATGCAGGTCCGTAGAGTGGCGGACACGGACGGGATAGTACCCGAGGTCGATGCCCGCCTGCTCCGCCCGGTCGAAATCCTGTTCCCTCACCAGCAGGTCGATATCGCCCATCCAACGCGGAAAGTCCGGACGATACACTTTCATGGCACCGCCCTTGAGCACGACGAAAGGAATCTTCTGACGATTCAGTTCGCCTCCAAACCGGCTCAGGTGGGCGAAGCGTTTCAGGTTCTGGAACCGGCAGAACCGCAACACGCCTTCCAGGCGTGGCGTAATGGCAGCCGGAAAGGCAAGGTCGGGACGGCTCTGCATCAGATAGGCCATCAGCATGACGCTCTGGATGGGAGCCGCCTCGATATCCCAGCCGGCAAGGAAGGTATCCAGATCCGCCTGCGAGGGATGCTCGGAAAGGGCCATGGCCAGGAGCTTCCGGTCCTCCTCCTGCAGGATTTCCCTGCCCGGATTCTGGAGCATCCCGTCAACGGAAAGCGGCAGCAGCCAGCTCACCGCCACCGCCAAAAGGGCCAGTCCCAGAAGCCCTGCCACAATGAGGATGATCCACTTGAGCGGGACCAAGGCGTACAAAAGGATACCTGCGACCAGGGCGTATCCCGCCAGCGTGGCGCACAGGTATCCCAGATAAAGCCTGGTTTTCGGTGGCAGGCTCATTCCCTTAGTCCATCATGTATTGGATCCGGACCTTCACGCTGCGGTTCAGTTTGGCGTTCAGGCCGCGGGTACTCTTGTCGGTGACCGTACGGATGCCGCCGTTCATGCTGCCCACCAGATAGATCTGGGAAGAGACATTCTCGAGACTGGCATCCTGCTTGAGCCAGTTGATGACCGTGTTGGCACGGTTCTGCGACAGGGCGGTATTACGCTCGATACCCACGCGCCGGGCGTCATTGCCGGAGTAGTTGTCCTGGCTGGTGGCCAAGCCTTCGACCTGGATCAGCAGGACGATGCCGCGGTCGAGGATTTCCCGGATGCGGTCTACGGTTGCGGCATCGGCAAAGCGGGCGATATACCCCTCGTTGGACTTGAGGGCCGCATAGACATCGGCGAAGCTCACCAGTTCGTCGGAGCCGTCCACGTCCATGTACTGGCGGATGGTATCGAGACCGCTGTGGGCATTGAGGCCGTAGGAATTGGTTTCCTTGTAGTTCTGGCCGCTGAGCAGCTGCTGGCGGAGCGTCGCATCGTCGATGCGGTACTGCCATACGTTCAGTCCGTCATAAATCGGAGCATAGAAGAAGCCCGTCTTCTCCTGGAAATACTGCATGTCGCCGGGCGCCAGGCTCAGGGAGATCGGCGTATCCTGCAGCATTTCATAGCCGCGCGGGATAAAGTCGATGGCGAAATCCTGGTTGGCCGCCTCGGTCGGAAGGTCAATGGCTTTCAGGCCGTTGAGGGAAGCGCCGCCGGCGATGCGGGCGAGCACGGCTTCATTGCTTTCGTACTGTTTCTGGGTGAAGATACCGCCGGCCAGGTAGTCCAGCGCGTTCACCGGAGCGTCTGCGATGATTGGGGCATCGTTACGACCCGAATAGTTGTTCGGATAGAACACATAGAAGGTGAGGGTACCGTGGCGCGCGGGTTTCTTGCGCTCCACCTCCTGTTCCTTCACCTTCACCACCTGGATCTCCCGTTCACGGTAATCCTGGCGGTAGACCGTGGCGGTTCCCTGTTTCCAGCCATTGTTGCGCTGCTTGCCGAGATAGAAGGTAAAACCGATGTCGAGGCCCAGGTTCTGGCCGAACTTGCGTGCTGCGACATCCTGATAGCCATAATGATAATCCGTGTTCGTCTGATAGATGATATCGCGGACTTTCAAGTCGATCGAAGCGCGCTTGTTCCGGTTGAGGAAACGGCTGTACTGCAGCTCAAGATGGCCGCTCCATTCGTTGTCGGAGCCATAGTCATCCTCGAAGCCCAGATGGTGGACGGCACCGATACCGGCATTGACCATCCACTGACCCATGTGCCTGGTGTTGCCGTACCCTTCATACCCGTGGAAGAGACGGGTCAGGTTGAGGCTCACCAAGCCGTTGAGATCCCACCAGCGCGTTTTCATCCGGCGGTACGGATTGCCGGCCGGCGTCGTGCCGAGCGCGGGACCGTATCCGTAGCCTTCGGCGGCATTCATGAACTCCGTATAGCCGCGGGTGCTGGAATGGATGAACTCCAGTTTCAGGGCAAGGCCGGGGACAAACCACTTTCCGATACCGACTCCGAAATCAGGGGATACCGTTCCGGAGAAAGCACCGTCCCGGGAGAAATCCCCGATGTAGGTATGGGCACCGGCCGTCCCGTAGACGAACCAGTTGCGACCGAAGGAATTCATCACCACCTGGTTCGGGTTGATGACCGTATCCTGTTGGACAAAGATACGGGACTGCGGTGCAGCGTCGACCGTGTCGCGGTACACTTCCCGGTAATCCTTGTACTTGTCCAGCTGGGCCCATGCCGGCGCGGCAGCTGAAAATCCGAGGGCCAGCAAGAGGGCGACCCTGGAAAGGAAATGTTTGTTTTTCATAATGTTAGAATATTAGCTGTTGTTTTTTGATTTGCTTTCGATGAACAGATAGTCCTTCGTAATTCTCTTTTTCACTTTCATGTCGGTCCCTTTCCGACAGGAGCGGAGCGACGGTGCGTTCTGTCCGGAGATCGTCGCGAACATCCGCATCTTTTCCCGGCGGCATACACTCATGCAGGTTGCCCACATGCAGGTACCGAGTCCCCGGTTCCGGTAATCCCCGTCCACGATAAGGCCGGCAAAGGCTGCTCCGACAAAAAAGCAACGCAGGAAGAAATAGCCCACGATCCGGCCCGAAGCCGTTTCTGTCGCCTTCATCATCAGGAAAGAAGGGTTCCTATGCAGACGGGTCAAGGTATCCCGGTCAAACAGGTGGGGGCGGAAATACTCGAGGCTTTCCTGCGGCTGCGCCTGCAGGAAGGCAGACAGTTCCGGGATGTCGTCCGGCTCCACCAGGGAAAAGGCAAAGCCCTCCGGTGAACCTGCTGCAATAAGGCTTTCCGCCCGGTCTTCCATGCCCCGGCGCCGGAAGCAGAACAGACTGCCGTTGACCCGCTCTACCGCATTCCATAGATGCGGACAATTGTGTTTGATATTCAGAAGCTGGGCAATCATACCAGTATTTCGTGATAAAAGTCTTTCAGGCAGGAGCGGACATACCCCTGCTCAAAACGCGTAGCCACCATCTTCCTGGCCCGCATCGACATGACCCGGAGCGCATCCGGATCCTCCAGGAAGGCTTTCATGGCCCCATACAGGGCCTCTTCATCCCGAGGGGGGACGATGCGTCCGTTTTCCCCGTCCCGGATGATTTCCCGTGAACCGTTGATGTCCGTAACGATGCAGGGCAACCTCATGGCTCCGGCCTCGATGACCGTGTTGGGAAAGCCCTCCCGGTAGGAGGAGTGGACCAGCGCATCGGCTGCCGCATACCAGGGCCGCACATCGGAAAGCCACCCGGCGGAAAAATGGATGCACGGACACGTTTCCATCCGATGCCGGGTGCTGTCCGGCAGCGGATCTTCAGCCTCCGTCTCCCCGCAAAGCAGCAAGTGAACCTTCCTGCCTTCCTCCCACAGGCGGAAAAATGCATCCGTCAGTTCCCGGATTCCCTTGTCGGCAACCAGGCGCCCCACGAACACGAACGTGAACGCGTCCGGACCGATTCCGAAGCGACGACGGAGCGATTCCGCTTCCCCCAGGACTTCCGGAGTCCGGTCATACCAGTCCAGGTCTATGCCCCGGACATTCCCGTACCCCAGGACCCGGAGGGGTTTCCGCGTAATGCCGAAACGGAGCAGGTCATCCCGCACACCTTCTCCTTCCGGGACAATATGGGTGGCGCAGGCGGCCGTCAGGCGGTCGGTCAATTCGAGAAGCCGGCGGCGCATCCCCGTCATGGAGGGGAACACCAGGCCTGTAAAGGTATGGAGCCGGACAGGCACCCCCGTCAGGCGGGCCGCCATCATGGAAAGGAGTCCCGCCTTGGGCGTCATGGAATGGACCATGTCGGGACGTTCTTTCCGGAACAGGCGGACCAGGCGCCACAGGGAGGCGATATCCTTGAGCGGGGCGATCCGCCGCTCCATCGGGACGGCGGCGGTACGGACACCCTCCCGGCGGGCGACTTCGTCCAGCAAAGGGCCCGGTGAGGACACGGCGACCACCTCATATTCCTCCGACAGTTCCCGAAGCAGTCCCCGGCAGAAAACGTCCAGGGAAAGGGGTACCGTCGTGATGCGGATGATTTTCTTTTTCAAGGGTGACGGCTAAAAACGGTAGACCAGGGCCACTCCGGCACCCGTGGAAGCCGGTGAAAAGGTCAGTTCCCCACCTTTCGGAGCACGGACCGCGACGCGGGAAGACCCCTCGGATACCATGGCGTCATACAGGCCGAACAGGTAGGCGACGGCCATCAGGCCGAGGTTGACGTTGCGCATGTCCCGGCAGGAGATGGACTTGCTCTCCCAGCTGTCGACATTGAAAACCCCGTTCACGGCATTGTTGTGATAAACGTTCTTCTTATGCTGGCAGACGATCGCACCGGCACCGAACAGGATTTCGGATCCCAGAATGGCGGCGCCCTTCAGGTTCGCCCCCTTGTAGAACTGCCCTCCGCCCGGGAACAGCGAATAGAGCGTGGCCTTGAGATTGTCGCACTCCTGCACCTCGAAGGTGTCGAACGTGGGCAGGACGTTTTTCTCGGATACGGCATACAGCTGGTCATATTCAAAACCGTACTCGTTGTCCACATAGTCATCGAAGCTGACATACTCCGCCACTTTACGGGCATAGACGACAGACTCGGAGCCGCCGTCGGCAAAGGTGATCCGGTACACGGAAGGCGCTCCGGCCGTGCTGACCAGGGAGTCCAGCCGCACGGAAAGCGGATTGGCCCCGTAACGCTCCCGGACATACGTGAGAAGCGGGTCAAGGCGTTCTTCCTGCAGTTTTCCCAGATCGGGATCCGACGTGTGGAAAACCTTGAATTCATAATTCTTGCTGATCCGTTTCCGGTTCATCATCTGTTCGCCTCGCCGGACCCATTGCGGCTTGACGTGCGAACGGGCAGACGCTTCCGGAGCGGACAGCAGGCAGGTGGCAGCCATGGCTGCAAGACATGCCAATTTCAGAAGTTTTTTCATGTTGCTTGTTATATAAGATTGTGATACATATTCATATACGCAGTGGCAGTCTCGGTAATTCCATACTGGGAAACCCGTTGACGGCACTGCCGGGCCACTTTTTCCCCCAAGGAAGGATCTTCCACCACTTGAAGGATGCGTTCCGCCAGCCGCTTTTCATCCCCGACGGGAAACAGGAGGCCGGCTCCGGATACCATCGGGCCAAGCCCTTCCGCATCGCTGGCGACAAACGGTTTTCCGGAGGCCATCCCCTCCATCGCCGACAACGACTGCCCTTCATACAAGGAAGAGATTACGATTACATCCGATGCCGCCTGCAGGGCAGGAACATCGTGACGGACTCCGAGAAAATGAACCCGGTCTCCGAGGTTGAGCCGTTCCGTGAGGCTGTGGCAGGATTCCAGCGTTTTTGCATCCTCCCGCGTTTCTGCGCCCCCCGCCAGAAAAAGGTGGAATGATTCCGGGAGCAAAGACAGGGCGCGGATAACGGTCGCCTGGTCCTTTTGGGCACGGAAGGCCGCTACCATCAGAATCTTGGTTCCGGGCATCCGAGCCATGTCCGCATCGGGAACCGCATTACTGAAACGGTCCAGGTCGATTCCGTTGGGAACCACCAGCGTTTTTCCTTTCGTCTCCGGCAAATAGGCTTCCAGCGCCGCACGGGTTTCCTCCCCCACACAGGCGATCTGCCTGTAGCGACTGTACATCCAGCGGTCCAGAGGCTGGTAAAAAGCCCGCCGGCGGCGCCGGTTGGACGTGTTGTGCTCGGTAGTGACCAGTCTCAGGGGCATCAGGAGAGAAGCCCCCGACGCCAGGAACTGGCAGGATGTATTGTGCGTATGCACAACATCGAAGCGCCCTTTCCGTAAAAACCGGACCATCCGGCCGAAGAGAAAGGGATTCCGCATGGCTGCGGCCCCCTTCGACAACGCATGGATCCGGACGCCGGAGGCCTCCAGATCCGTAAAGAGCGGCGTCCGGGTCCCGTCCAGCAGCAGGAGCTGCACGTCGTGCCCTTCCTGCAGGAAACGCGGAAGGAGACCGGTCACCAGCTTTTCTGCACCACCGGTGCGAAGCGACGTGATGATGTGCAGGATTCTCATTTCACATAAGGGGGCAGCGCCCTGTACGACGGCCCATGGACAGCTTTCCAACCCTCCCGAAGCCCCCGGAAATAGGAAGAGAACACGACCGCATCCCGCATCAGGAGGGAAGCCGCCGCCATAATCAAGCTGAGCCAGAGGCATTTGATACCAAAGGCCCCTGCGGCCCGAAAGCGGGTTGCCGCCGTATCCGCGCCGTTCCGGAAACAGGTCCGCCACCAAACCATGAACGAGGCCTTCGTGCGGTAAAAAACCCTTTCTGCGCTTTTACGGAAGCCCTCGCTGGCTGTCCGGGCATCCAGGTTCTCGATACCGCTCCGGTACAAGACACCCAGGCGCCCGCCGTTGCGATAGAGTTTGTAGGAGGAAAGGGTGTCCTCATTATAGGCAAACGGAAACCGGTCCAGCCACAATTCATCTTCCAGGTGCAGGCGGAGGAACGCCTCCTTCCGCCAAAGGGCGGCCGGTCCGCCGCAAGTCTGGGACCAGTAGAAGTCCTTGACCGGACGGGCATTGTAGGAAAAGGACCCGTTCGCATGCAAACGAAAAGCCCACTTGCCGTCCCAATGGGGAAAGACCAGGTTCGTCACGGCCGCATAGAGTTTTCTCCTCAAAGGCATATCCTGGTTCCGGAACACATCGGCGCCCACGCAGTCCGCCCCGTTTTCCTCCAGGGCCCGAAGCATCCGCTCCGCGCTATCCGGAGCAAGGCACACATCGTCGTCCAGCATCAGGATGCAGTCGCTTTCGATTTCATCATAGGGAAGGATGCGCTGGGCCATCATCCCCTTTGTCACCCACCGGTATTCTTCTTTTCCGACAGTCCACTCCGGGCGGGGATATCCTTCTGCGATATAGATGAGGACCCGCTCCGGAGGAATTGTCTGCGCGGCAATGGAACACAGTTCTTTCCGGAAGACCACCCCTCCCGTTCCGAGGGTCCGCACGGCGATGGAATACGTCATGGCCATGTTTCCGTACATACCGAAATCCGGTTCCCTTCCGGGTCCATGCGGACCGCCTTTCCCTCTTTGCCGACTTGAACCTCTTTTTGAAGAATCCGCCCCGTATCGGTCATGTATCTAACGATGGCCCTTGTCCCCGCCCCCTGACAACGGAGCATCAGCACATCCGGACGGGAGGCGTCGACACGTGCCCCAACCCCGTCTCCCTGTACAAAGAACCGGGAACTCTGTCCCGATGCCGTTCCCCCGGAAAGCCGGACCCGGGACTCTCCCCGGCACAATCCGCTCCGATCTCCCTTGTGGACAAGGACTTCCTGTCCGAATACCGGAACGCCAGGATACTGGTTGAGATCAATGTCCAGACTGACCGTTGCACAGGAGTCTTCCCCGGAAAAATGAGCGGTAAGAAGATAGGTTTCCCCGTCGGGATCCATTGTCAGGCACCCAGCCCATCCGGCCGGAAGGTTCCGTCCTTCTGCAAGCAGGACCGTCTTCCTGTCCAGGCGGGCCGTCTGTTCCGGAGAAACCCCGGAATAATAGACGCCGGCCCGGTCTCCCAACCGATCTCCCCGGGAGGCTTTCCTTCTGGCAGTACTGAAGGACCCGTATAGTTTTGCCGTATAAATGCTGTTGTTGTCCGCCCGGTCCCCGAAGGCGATGCTCCCTCCTCCCCTTGTCACAAGCCCGATTTCGCCGTCCACATTGGCCCAACTGCCGTCCAGCAGGAGACATCCCTCTCCGTCCGTCGTCTCAGAGGAAGGCCGTACGCCGCCCCAGGAAACGGTCCTCCGGACAGCCGTGAATTCATCCATGGAGACACCGGCGGTCAAACCCCGCTCCGCCGTTACCGTGACATCTTTCCGGGCAGTAGTCCGGTCGAGGTAAATCACGGCATTGCCTTCCGTGGCATAAAGGGAAAACCGGGTTTCCAGCGCGCCCTCATTCGTGACCAGGGTACACCCGGTTACGAAGGAATCCCCTTTCAGGTCAAAATAAGGTTCCGTCGCCATCACGGCATCCTCTTTCTTCCCCTCCACCTCATACCATCCGATGAAGTTTCCGGTCCCCCCGTGACGGAACGGCACGAAGACCTTGTTCCTGTCCGGCGTATTGGAGGCGATCATTCCGGAATAGTTCTGCAGCCCCCGGCTATAGGAAAACGAGACAAAGCGCGCAGGGGAAAAAGCCCGGACGACATCCTGGCAGGGAAACAGCTTCGCCCGGGAATGCCGCGCGCGGAAGTCTTCCCACCGGGTCGGCAGGACGTCCCGGACCGGGCGGGAGCGGTGCATCAGGTAGGTCATCATCACCCGGTGGCCCTGAACACCCATCCTGCGGGCGCCGATGTCCGGACGCAAGAGCCAGCTTCCGTCCGAAGTGGTGGACTGCCGCGCCAGCAGGTTCTTGTACGCCAGGTTTTCCAGCATCAGGGCATCCGGATCGCGCAGGAACGTCGCCAGGGTGCTGTAAGAGGTGATCTGGTCGAACAGGAAGAGGCTCCAGTCATTGCCGTTCGGCATGGCCAGGTCCCCGTCCGGAAGGGCCAGTTCGTCAAGGACTCTTTCCTGTACGGCCGCCAGATTATGGAACAGCGAACGGGACCTCCATTTCTCTTCTTTCCCGAGGCCGGTCTGGAAACATGCCAGGGCCAGCGCCGCCTCTCCCAGTTCCTGCATGACGACATTCTGGTATGAGGTATGAAAAAACCGATGGTTCTGGAGGGTGTAATCCTCAAAGAGATTCGGACCGCGGTAAAGGTCCGCCACGGAGCGGTTGTCATACCAGGGGTCCAGGGGCTCCCGGAACTGGCGGTCTCCCGGATGGGAATAGCTGTTTACCGCAAACTCCCGCATCTTCTGGAACCATCGGGGCGCCAGGGGATCGTCCGGGAACAGGCCGAGCGCAGCCGCAAGTACGCAGACATCCCAGCCGTTTTCCTCCGCCCGGGTATCCTGTTCATAGCGGGTCGGAGCATTCCGCTGCAGTTCATAATCACACTCCGCCTTCAGCAGGACATAGATACTGCGCCGCTGGTTCCCGGAAAGCCTGTCCCATTGGAGATAAGCGGACCAGGCCACGGAGAAAGCCCACAGGGAGCTTTCCCAAACGGCGTCCTTGGTTCCCGTACTGCCCCAGTAATCTCCTCCCGAACATTTCCTCAACCTGACGGCCTTGTGAGTCGAATAGGCATAAACCAGGCTTTCCTTCGCCATTTTTTCCAAAAGGCCATAGGACACCCCGGGAGGCAGGCTGACACCGGCTTCCGCTCCGTATTTCGCCAGAAAAGCACAAAGCATGGAAAGGTCCGCATTGGTCCGCACGCCGTCTTCAGAACTGGTCATGGTGCGCATTCCCCGGAAACAGCCGCATGGCTCACCCCGCCGGTTGGGCACCGCGCAGGGCTGGTAGTCGCCGGCCATGTACTGGCTGAACCGGGCCAACGATTCCAGCAGTCCTTGCATCATTTCCCCTTCGGGTATGTATTCCTCCTTCACGGCGCCTTCGACAGGAGAAGGAGCCGGAGAAGCGGCAAGGACCGACAGGGAGAGAAGAACCAGGGAAAGCATCATAACGAAAGCCAGTTGGGGCCGATTGTCCGGTTCTGCCGGACATGGCTCCTGATCATCGGGACGCGTTTGAAAAACTCCCGGTACCCGTAACCGATCAGGCCGGCATCCCGGAAATGAAAGGTCAGCAAGTCGAAGATAAACACTTTCAGTTGCTGGAAATGATATTTCACCCGATCCCGGAAGGGCGTCGGCCGGATGCCGTACATCTTGATCAGGCTCGTGGACAGCCATGCCTTTTCCCAGGCCTTCCAATTCCCTTTTTCTTCCCGGTCATGCCACATGACAGCTCCCGGGACAACACCGACCGTCCCGCCATGGAAGACAACCCGGCTGCAGTAATCGATGTCTTCTCCGTAGTGGAAATAGACCGGATCGAATCCGCCGATCCTCTCCACCGTTTCCCGGGGAAGCAACCAGCAGGCTGCATTCACGAAGGGGCAGGGGTAATACGTTTTGAGGCTGCCCCGGAAAAGGTCGCCGGCCAGGTCACGGTTTCCGGCGATGCATCGGAAAAAGCCCTGGTCCAGCAGCTGGCCCGTCCCGTTCATATGGACCGGCGAAACAATCGGAAGATTTCCCTCCTGCTGGGCGTCGACAAGCGTCCGGACCGCGCCGGGAAGCAGGGTCGCATCCTGGTTCAGCAGCAGGAAATGGGTCGCTCCTTCTTTGTACGCGTATTCAATTCCCCGGTTATTCGCCCGCCCGAAACCGGTATTCATCCCGTTTTCCAACAGGACCGCTTCCGGGTATTCCTCCCGGATCACCGGAACTGTCCCGTCCGTAGAGCCATTGTCCACGACAACCGGCCGGATGACCATGTCCTGTCCGTGCAGGATGCTGTCAAGGCATTTCCGGATCCACCGCTGTCCGTTGTAAGTGACAATGATACAATAAGTCTTTATTTCGTTTCCCATTTCAAGCATAAGTCCCGCCACACCTCTCGTCCCATTGGAGGGCAAGGCTATGGCCCAATACTTCCAGTCCTTTGCGGAAGGATCCGGCGTTCCACGCCACACGGAGCACGACCGCCCACCGGGGGAAGCCATACGTGCGCGCCAGGTGGAAACACCGGTCATACCCTTTCCGGTCATTCCAGAACAGGGCATGCAGCATGATGATCGTATTCCGTTTGAATCCTTTCAGGAAGGGCCTGGTAATCACATACTCTTTGCACGCCTCCCGGAAACGGCATTCCGCTTCTCCCGGCTTCAGGGAGAAATGCCAGATCAGCGACCCCTCCCTTTTCGTCAGGCAATACACGGGATCCAGGCAGGCCGCCACCTTTCCGGCAGCCCAGCCGACCTTGGCCGAGAAAACCGCGTCATTGGAGTACTGTACCTGTTCAAACCGAAGCCCGTTCTCGTCGACGATCCGTTTCCGGATCATCCGGGAAAGGGTCAGCCTCCAGCTGTACCGCAGCACGGAATCATCGCCCGTACAGGTGTAGCGCGCGAGGATCTGGTCCCATTCGTCGTTTCTCTCCCCCTTCCGAGAGAGGTCATCCGACAAGGCGGAGGTGAACCGGAAGCAAATCAAGTCATTATCGGAGGCCGCATACCGGTCGAAAATCTTCCATGCCTCAGGAAGGAAATAATCATCCGCGTCAGCGAAGACAAGCCACTTCCCTTCTGCTTTTCCAAGGCCCAGGTTCCTGGCATACCCCGCCCCGCCGTTGTGCGGCGCGGCAATCCAGATAAGGTCGGGGCGGGACAATTCCGGGAAACGGCGGATATAGGTCCCTGCATCCGGAGAGCCGTCATCCACGACGATAACCTGGATGTCTTCCCGCTCCGGAATCGATGCCAGGCACCGCATCAGAAGATCGGGAATGCCATAATGGGGAATGATGACAGAATACGTATATGCAGCCATACGACACGTTATCCTACCCTGAGACAAACCTCCGCCGTTTCGGCTCCGCCGGCACGGATACCCCGGATATGGAAGCCCACCAGTCTGACCCCGGGCGCCTCTGTCTCAAAGGGTTGCAGGTCGGGGGCCTCCACGAAGGGGTCTGTCTGGGCCACTCCGCGGATCGTTAGCACCCGTCTCCGGTTTCCTTTCCGGAGTTCCACGGCCCCGCCGAGGACGACAGCCTCCGCATCCGTACACAAACACCATTTCACATCCAGTCCTTCCACGCCGGCTTTCATATGGTCGATCACATGCAGCGTCTTGTCTCCGTCCACGAAGACCTCCCGCCGGCAGGCCTCCATCGCCCCTCCGTACAAAGCCGTCATGTCCAGGGAGCAACCTTTCCGGTCCGGACCGTCCCATGTTTCCAGTATCGGGATCCTGGCCGAGACAGACGGCCGAATACCGCTCAAAGTGAGAATGTTATGGCACTTCCCCACTCTGAAAAGGCTCCACCTGTCACTGTCCTGGGACATATCGAAAAGAGAGATTCCCTGCCTTTCGACGGTTTCATAGTCTTCTTTCCCCAGATCAACGGCCCATGCAACCCCTTCTGATTCAAAGACAAAGGAACCCGCATCGATATGTCCGTGATTGTCCGCCGCCCGGCCTCCCTTGACTCCCAGGTAGACATCCTCCCCCGCATTCCATCCGCTCCGGTAAACGAAGAGCGGTTCATCCCCCGTACACTGGTAAATCCGGTCTTCCGGAGAGGGAAGTTCCTCCCAATGAATCTGGTTTCCCCACAGAAGGACCCAGGGAAGGAGCCGGCTCTCTTCCGTATCTTTCTCCCATTCCTCCGCGTGGAAAAGCCGCCGTACCGGATACAGGACTGACGGGTCTCCCGTTCTCGCGGCCATCCAGACCTGGGCCACCGGACATTCACTTTCCTCAGGCGTATCGGCATAATTGAAAGTCCGGCCCGAGGGGGTGGACATCATCATGACCGTCCGGGAAGACCGGAAAAAACCGTCAGCACCATCCATGAGCCCCAGATCGCTCCCGCATGCGGTTTCCAGGGCGGAAACCAGCAGCGCCTGGAACGATACGGCATATTGCCAGTAATGGTATCCTTCCCGGCAGCACCCGCCCCGGAAAGCGTCTGTCACGCTGTGGCGGTTCGAAAGAAATGCTTTCCTGATAAAGGCGACGGCCATTCTGTTCTCTTCCCCGTGGATGGCGAGGGCGCCCGTAACGATTCCGGCGCAGCAGACATTGTTCCAATTGTTCTTCTTTTGCCAGAAATCTCTCCCGACAGACGGCCACAAACCTTTGTACAGAATGGATTTCCTGATCGTTCTCCGCTGCCGGAGGGAAAGCCGCCCAAACAGCCAGTCATATCCGACGGCAAGGGCCAGGAGCATCTCCGCCGTATCCAGGTAGTGGGATGGATTCCAGTCCGGAAAACGCGTGACAGCCATCATTTCCCGGATGGCCCGGTCGGCATACTCAGCCTTTCCTTCCATCCGGTAGACCAGAGACAGGTACGACACCCTTTTCAGCACTTCCCGCGATACGGAAAGAAGGCGGTGCCCGGACAGAACCCGTCCGCACGGCGGGACTTCCAGATACCCGGACGCTTTCCGCCGGATGACCTGATAGGCGTCTGCCATCACTCCTTTTCCGCCGACAATCGCGTTTCGGAGTTTCTCTTCCTCATTTTTCCGCAGGAAAAGCCTTGGATGCGGCCCCGGGGAAGGTACCTTGATACCAGGGGCCAGCAAGGAAAGGACCTCCCTGGTCCTTACAACGATTCCCGTGTGCAACGACATGATTCTCAATGAATCCGCCGGCTGATCCTTTCTTTCAGGCCCAGTACGGAAAAGAAAGCTCCAGGGTACTTTTTCAAGATGAAAAGCAGGTGGGAAAATCCCTTTTCCAGGACCAGGGTCCGCCGGTGGGGACGGAACAGGCCCAGTCCCATGGCCCGGGGATGCATGGCTACGGACCGGGCGAAAGCATCCGGATGGCCTCCTGTTTCCTTGACATGGGGAATCAGGACCTTCCTTTTAAACCCTTCATTCTTGGAATCCCAATGGATGACCAGGGCTTCCCGGAAATAATGCAGGCCGGCATCATGGGTCACCAGGCAGTTCCATTTCCCCGGCAATTCCCGGATGATCCCGCCGCAGCGGAGGTTTGCCGCATACAGCGCCGGCTGGTCATACGGAACGTTCCGCTCGAAAGAAACCTGCCACAGTGCATGCCAGCACTCGAACAATTGCGCCGCAAGGGGCGTATCACGCACCAGAAGGACCCCTGAATTGAAATAGGCTCCGTCCGGTGATTCCGGGAAACCGGCCTGGGAGAGCAGCCTCCGCTTGAACGGAGTCAGTCCTCTTGCCGGGCCATTGATGCTGGCTGCCGCCGCCACATCCCCCGCCGTCCGGTCCACCTCGTCCAGCGCCCCGGCGACCAGGGTATCCGTATCCAGGAACAGGAAATCCCCCTCCACCCTCTGGCGGAGCGTCGTCTTCAGATACCGGGACTTGAAAAGGCCGCTGCCGGAGTTCGGGACTTCCGCTTTTTGCAGGGTTACCCCCTCCCGCAGCAGCGGATTCCCGGTTTTCCGGACATAACCGTAGCTGTCAGGATCCATGAAAACCTCCACTTCCCGTTCCGGATCATGGTATTTCAAAGAAAGCAACGACAGCAGGAACTGTTCAAAATACGTGTCTTTCCCGCTGCAGACCAAGACGTAAACAACCTTCGTCTTCATCCTCATCGTCAATTGCCCCGGCGATGCATGGCCAGGCGCATCGCACCCGGGAACAGCCACAGGAAACAGAACATTCCCTTTTCCTTCCAGGGAATGTCTTTCCGAAGAAGGTATTCCCGAAAAGTCCCTTTCAGCATCTCCCGGTAAAGCGTCTTCGCGGCGGGTTCATCCGCCGTTCCCCGGAGATGGTACCTCGTTGTCAGCATCTTCCGGTACGTTTTCCGGAGCAGGCTCCCCCGCCCTTCCTCACCGGCCGGAAGCCGGTCCAGCATTTCCCGGTAGCAGCGGACCGTGATCAGCTGCGAAGCCCGCCGGGAACTGCTTCCCGCCCGCTGGCAATACCAATACGTTTCCACCCGCAGGCAAGCAACCTGGGTCAGGCGCCTGAACACTTCCAGATTGAACAGGATATCCTCGGACGCGAAAAACGGACCGAATTGCAGTCCATGCAACAACCGCCTGGAATAGAGCTTGTTCCATACAGCCGCCTGGCGTACGACATCCGTTTCCACACTGGAGAACATCTCCCGGATACACTGCGCGGAAGAATGGATTTCCATCTTGATTTCCTTCGCATCAGCGTCCTTGAAACAGGGACTTTCCCCCGGGCTCCCGCTTTGATAGCCCGTCTCTACCAGATCATATCCCTTCCTGGCCGCCGCCACCATCCATTCGACGCTCCGGGGGTGCAGCGCATCATCGGCATCCGCGAAACAGATCCATTGCCCGCCGGCCCGGGAGAGCCCGGCATTCCGCGCCCCGCTCATCCCGCGGTTTTCCTGGTGGATTACGTGGAACCGCCGGTCCTTCGCCGCCATTTCCTCACAAATCCGACCGGAACCGTCCGTCGACCCGTCATCGACCAGGATCACCTCCAGGGGCGCATACGTCTGGGCGGCAAGGCTTTCCAGGCAAAGGGAAAGGTCCTTTCCGGCATTGTATACCGGAACAATCAGGCTGACAAGTCCTTCCATCAGTTCTTCGACAGTTTCATAACGATCCGGACCACCCAGGGACACCGGTATAAAAACCGGAACAGCAGTTTTTCCTTCCAGGAGATTTCCGGACTCACGTCGTACATGTCCCTGAACTCCTGGAAAAAAGAACGGAACAACGCGTTGACTTCTTTTTTTCCGCCGGTCTCTTCGGCGTGGTAGCGGCTGGTCAGGTAACGCCGGAACGATTTCCGAAGCAGCCATGACTGGTATTTTCGGTTCCCGGAAGCGTACCGGATCATCCGGCTGTTCAGGACGATATCGCTTTGCAGGCTCAGGTAATAGGGCTTGGACGACAGGCTGTCCTTCCGGTCCAGATAGGCATATGAAGGGAATTCCACATGAACGAAGCGATCCAGTTTCAAATAAAGCCGAAACATGAACAGGGCGTCCTCCTGTGCAATGTCGTCAAAGCCTATTTCCTGCGCCAAAGAACGATCCATCAACCTGTTCCATACAACAAGCCACTCTATTCCCGCCCGGTCCACGCACTCTTTGATCCCTTCTTCCCCGCGGACGGTCCGGTAATGAAGGGTTTCCTCCGAACCGCTTCGCGGCCACTCCCGGTGGTCCGTCACCCTGACATAATCCCCCGTCGCCATCCGGAAGGGCCCGCTGACAAGGGCGGCATGGAGATACTCCAGCGCTTTCGGGTGCAGACGGTCATCCGCATCGACGAACAGTACATATTTTCCAGCCGCCGCTGAAAGGGCACGGTTCCTGGAGGCGGAAACGCCCCGGTTCTGCTGATGAATGACCCGGAACCGGGAATCTTCCCCGGCAAACCGGTCACATACCGCACCGGAGCCGTCCGACGACCCGTCGTCGACCAGGATCACCTCCAGGGGGGCATACGTCTGGGCGGCAAGGCTTTCCAGGCAAAAGGGAAGCCACGGGCGGACATTGTAAACCGGGACGAGGATGCTGATCAAGTCTTCCATATATCCCCTATCTGCCACTGAACAGATCCATCCACATCGGGACGATCTGGTCAATCTCATACCGGCGGGAAGAAATCCGTGCCGCTATCCCCATCCGGCAGCGTTTTTTCGGATCTTCTATCAGGCTGCAGATCCTCTCTGAAAGGGCCGACTCATCCCCTGGGGGCACCAGATAACCGTTCAGCCCGTCCGAAATGATCGCTTTCGGCCCCTCCGGGCAGTCATAGGCGACCACCGGAAGGCCGCAGTGCATCGCTTCGACCAGCGCCATCCCGAATCCTTCAAAGCGCGAAGTCATCACAAGCAGGGACGCAGACAGCATTTCTTTCCGGATGTCTGTCACGCTGCCCCGCAACCTGACCTGGCCCTCCAGGGACAAACGGGCGATTTCCTCTTCCAGCAGCGGCCGCTCCTCCCCGTCGCCAAGGATATCCAGCCTCCACTGCGGGAACCGGTCCGACACCCTCCGGAAAGACCGGACCAGAGACCGGAAATTCTTGGTCGCCGTCAGATGCCCGACCGCCAGTATCCGTTTATCCTTCAGGGGAGAACATATTTCCGAGTGAAAGGGCAGCGGGTTGGGAATGACCCGGACCTTCGCCTCTCCATGCCAGTTATTATTCCGATCCCCCTGGGTCAGCACGACGATCCGGTCATAACGCCGGATCTTCCAATGATAGTCATACAGATCACCTCCGATGGCCAGAAGGCGCTCAAAAAAGGAAGACGCGGCAAGATGCCGGTAATTCTTCGCATAGTGTATCTCCCTGACTTTCATCCATTTTCCCCGGATCGTCCCCAAAAAATTCTTCTCGGATTCTCCCACGGAAACAACCACGTCCGGCCCGATTTCCCGGAGCAGCGCTTCCAACCGGGACCGGTGTGTACGACGCTTGAGGAAAATGCCCTTGAGCACGTTCCAGCGGGACTTCCAGTCATCTTCGTAGTAGCGGATATCCAGGTCGGCCACGTGCACCTGCGGCGAAACCGCATACACCTGTTCTCCGGAAGTGTCCGCAACAACGATCCAGACCGTATTGCCCGGAACCCCGGCCAGGGCATTGGCCTTGGTCACCGTAACGCGCTGGATTCCGCCGACGCCCCGGATACTGTCCAGACAATATACGATTTTCATCGGTTCCTGAGCAGGATCAACAGATACAGCAGGACTCCGGGGACGACGGCCAGAAGGACCATCCCTTTTCGCGGAGCCGTTTCCCATCCCGACCTGTCGCGGGCGACAAGGCATTCCGCCACATAATGGACGGCGCTCCGGTACCGGTTCTGCGGGGTATTGTGGCTCAGTTCCATCTCCAGCCGGCGCAGCTTCGCGAAACTGCGCGGTGAATCCATATACTGCCGCCAGATATTCCGCGACATGCTGTCTTTCGCCTGATACTCCACCTGGCACAGGGGGCGGTTCACGACCAGCAGCGGATAGCGGTCGCACACCTGGAGGAGCATGTACACCGGGTTGAAATTCTTCTCGCCCGGAAAGCCTTCCTGGGGAGCCACCTGCTTCATCAGGTCCGTCCGCATCACCTGCTTGGCATCGCCGCGATGGATCCGCCGGGCATATAGGTCCATCAGCCAGCATTCGGTCATTCCCGACGGAAAGGCGCCGCCGATGAACGTCCCGTTCTCCATCACGCAGTCAATCCCGATCAGTCCGGCATACCGGTCCGACCCCCGTTCCCCCCAGGCCCGGACAATCTCTTCGACGGCACGGGGCGGCATCGAGTCGTCACTGTCTACGCACACATTCAACTCCGTTTCTATCAGTGAGTAAGCTTCGTTGTAACCCGTATACAGCCCGCCGTTCTCTTTCCACACATACCGGACCGGTATCCGGTTTTCCTCTATCCAGCCGCGGACCAGCGCGCGTGTCCCGTCCGTGGATCCGTCATCGATGACCAGCCACTCAAAGTCCTGCAGTGTCTGACGGCACAGGCTCTGGTACAGGCGCGGAAGAGTATGGGCCCGGTTCCAGGTGGGCGTAAAGACAGTAAGCGATTTCATCCCCAGAAGAAAGCCAGCATGAAGATGGTAAAACCCGTATATGCAAGCAGGATCCAACCGGTCAACCGGTCCTGGTTTTCCCACACCGGCAGGTTCACCAGCGGATACGCGATCACAATCGGATACAGGAACCAGGACAGATAGGCGAAGCGGTTGCTGAACGCGGAGCGGATCACCATGATCCAGAAGGCGTTGCAGAGGCAGTATACCGTACAGATCACATCATACCAGTTGTCCGAAATGCCGCGCCGGATACACACGTACCAGGCCATGACCACGGGCATCGTGCTGTACAACAGGAAATCCCAGCGGAATCCGCTTTGGGAAAACATGGACATATCCTGCGCCACCGTGTAATTCGACATCCGGTCATCAAATCCCAGCGAGGAGAAGAAACTCGTCACCGCTCCGCCGGCAAACAGCGAGATGAAGATGCTCGCTACCCAGAAGGCCAGGATATACCGGAAATCCCGGATGAAAAATATCCCGGCCAGCGCCGCGGCAATCGGCAGGGCTGTACTCCGATGGATGCCGAAAGCGGCCAGGCACAGCAGTCCCCCCGGAATCCATTTGTCATCGAGCAGGAAGCAGATCGCCAGCAGGACGATGTGACAGGCCAAGCCGTTCCGCAGTCCATTGACGCTGAATGTAAAGAACATCAGGGAGGACACGACGAACAGCACGCCGAGCAGTACATCGGAAGGCATCAGGCGTTTCACCGCCCAGAAAGCGCTCAGTACGTACCCCGCCGCAACCAAGGTGAAAAAAGCTTTCAGGCTTAGTCCGGCCCCTTTGCAGCCCATCATCAGCCATTGCCAGAGCCATTCATACCGCCAGTCTACCCGAACCGACCGCACATCCATCGTCTGATACTCAAACGCATAGTTGATCGTATCCCCGAACACGTAACTGACGGGACGGAGGCCGATCCAGGCCGCATACACCAGACAGAGCAGCAGCGGCCACAGGGACGACCGGTTTTCTTCCTGGATGGTATATCCCGTCGAGGCGACACGCCGCAGCCCCAGTCCCGACGATAGGACCGCAATCACAATCAGGTAAACCGTCTGATAGAGTTCTGGTCTCATTTCTTCCTTCCTGAAAGATGGTTCCGCAGCCGCGCCAGCGTCTCTTTCCCCAGCAGGCGGCGCAGAGCCCTTTTGACCGCCACCCGGAAAGGAGACTCCTCCCTCATCCAGGATTTGGCATACCAATGGATGGACCGGGTTTCGGCTGTCTTGCGCAGCCGCCCTGTCGCATCCTCGAAGGGATTGAACCATGCCGGGGGATAGACCGTCACTCCGGCCACCCATTCGATGCCGCGGTTGCCGGCAAAACCCTTTTCCTGCAGCAGGCGTGTCACCATCGGAATCATCGTCCACGGATTCACCGCGCCGTTATTTCCCCAAAACGCCATCCCGGCAAATCCGTCCATGATCTCCCCGTACAGGGGCATTCCGGGTTCCGCACCGAGACCGAGCCCCGGATTGACCGCCACCCGGCCGCCGTCCCGCCCGTCGCATTCCATGCCCATGAACGGTCCCGCTGAAAGGATATCGTCCATCGGACGGATCACTTCGACATCCGTATCGAAATACACGCCCCCATACCGGTACAGCACCCAGAAACGGGCATAATCACTGACAAAGGCGTACTTCCCGGCCGCATAGGCATCCCGGGTATAGGGGATGGCGCAGACGTCAAAGTTGTCTTCGTTCCATTCCCGGATCTCATAGCCCGGAAAATGCCGCCGCCAGCTTGCGATACAGCGCTCCCCGAGCGGGGTCTTCGGCCCCCGGCCGAACCAGCAGTAATGAATGGTCTTGGGAATCATTTCAGCACCTGTTCCTGGCGACAGACAAGGACGCTCCCGTCCGGCACGTCATTCCTCACGACACAGCCGGCTCCGATTACGCAGTTCCTGCCGATCCGGACCCCTTTCAGGACGATGACGCCGGCACCCAGCCAGGAATGGGAGCCGATGGATACCGGCGCCGTCACCAGGTCGGGGCTGACGCCCGTCCCGGGGCTGTGCCGATGATGGTTGTCAAAAACCATGACGTCGGGGCCGAACAGGCAGTGTTCCCCGATTGTGACGCTTTCCTGGGCACTGACCATGCAGCCCCGGTTGAAATAACAGCCGGCACCGATTTCCAGTTGTCCTTTCCCATGTACCTCCAGGTCGCAATAAGGTGCGAAATCGCAGTTCCTCCCGATGCGCAGGACACCCCGTTCAAACACCCCGACCGAGCAGAGCGGGCTGATCCGCTGCAGCCAGTCCACCCGGAAGCGCCCCGGATGAAAGAGACGTCCCAGGGCAATCCGCACCAGGTTCCACCCCAGCAGGAAGACCGTTTTGAAAGCAACCATGATTTTATTCCCCATCATACCATTCCGCGAATACGGGTTTCCGGTCCGGATATTCCTGTAACTGAAGCGCGAGCCGTTCCCTTTTCTCCCCATCGCGGACAAGGCCGGCGATTCCGCGCGCACATCCCTCGTTATCCATCGGAACGATCACCCCGTCACGTCCGTCTTCGATCACGTCCGAAGCCGTCGGGAACCGGGTGATGACAACGGGTTTCCCGAGAGCCTTCGCCTCCTGGACCGTCATGGGGCTTCCCTCATACCGGGACGGCTGCACATAAATATCGCAGGCTGCCATGTAAGGATACGGGTTTACCTTTTTCCCGAGAATCCTGACCCGGTCTTCCATCCTGGCCGCGGCAATCCGCTCCCGGATCACCGCCTCTCCGTCGCCGAAACCGATCAGATACCAGGCGACATCCACTCCCGCGGCCAGAATCCGGCGACAGATGTCAGGAATATTGTCAAAGTTTTTCGGGTAGCTGAACCGTCCGACAGAAAGAAGGTTGAGGCGTCCTTGCACCCGAGGCATTTCGGATGCTACCTCCTTATCCGTCAATTGTTCCGCACGGGATCGGAGCCACCCGACAGGAACCCTGTTTTCACATATCTTCAGTTTTCCTTCCAACGAAGGGAAGCAGGACAGGAAAGAACGCGAGACCCTCTCCGACACGGCTATGATCTTGTCAAAACGCTCCCATACGGGAAGCTCCAGGGCAATGTCCACATCAATCTGCGAATAGTCCGTATGGATCCAGCAGGCTTTCTTCCGGGCACGAACCTTTGACAAGACATAATCGTGGGGGAACAGGTAACTGACCGCCCAGTCATATTCTTTGTCCGGCTGGATTGCCGGCATGTACGGCAGGACATTCCTGGCCACATAGGAATAGATGGCGCTTCCGTCTTTCGGGTGGTTTTTCCGCGCATAACGCCGGTTCTGCCTTTTCGCCCGCAGCCGGGCCAGGGCGATGCGGACATAGCCGTCCCGGAGAACCTCCGCCAGCGGCCGCTCGACCTGCGCATACTCCGGAATCTCCGGAAGCAGACAGACCTGGGGAGGGATCTCCCCCATCAGTTCCCCCCGGTGGGCATAGACGAAAAGATCCACTTGCACCTTGCTGTAATCCAAGGATTCCAGCAGGGCGAGAAGGCTTTTTTCCGCGCCGCCGAGTTCGAGGTAATGGATAGCGAACAGAATCGTTTTCACCGCTTGGTTCGGGCAAAGATCGGGAGCAGCGCCGGAAATGCCGAGAAAAACCGGTCCAACCCCCAGATCGAGAACACTTTGGCTGCGTACCGCCAACGGGGGACGCCGTATTTCCCCGCTTGGGCAAAATATCGGAAAAAGGCTTTCCTGTCTTCCCGGAACAAATCGTTCATCAGTGTCAGGATATGGATGTGCTCCCTTCGGTAGAACTGGTTGACCAGTCCATGGGCCCGGCTCAGTGCTTCCAGGCGGCACACCCGTTCTCCCGGTTTCCGGCAATATCCGTCCGTAAGGGAGTTCGCCCTTTCGCAAAGACAGTAGACTTCCCGGGGATCCACCTGGATCTTCCGGGCAAGGCAACCGGCTTTCGAACTGAACAGCACGTCATTGCTGTAAGGGATCTCTTCGAAACGGATCCCGTTTTCTTCAATCAGTGACCGGCGGATCATCTTGGAGGAAGGAATCCAGTGGTCACACCGGATCGGGACCTCGTCCCCTTTTTCATAAGCCGCGTACAGGTCGTCCAGAAACGCGAACCGGGCGGAGGGCTGGTCGGGATGGTCGGACATGACCCGCCGGGGCCGGAAAAACACGATATCCGCATCCGTGTCCGAAACACTGTCCATGACATCGAATGCTCCCGGCACGAAGAAATCGTCCGCGTCCATGAACAGGACCCATTCCCCCACGGCCCGTTTCAGTCCGATATTCCTTGCGGCACCGGCGCCTCCATGCCGGGGAGACCGGAGGAAAACCACGCCGGGACGCTTCAGTACGGGGTATCTTTCCGGCAAGGACTCCCCCTCTGGAGACAAGTCGTCCACCACGATAACCTGGATATCCTCCCGCTCCGGGACAGACCCCACGCTGCGCTCCAGGAGCTCCGGCGTGCCATAATGCGGGATAATGACGGAGTAACGGATCATGCCTTTGCCGGACGGCTTTTGTTTTCGCCCAGCAGCAGGATACCCTTCCATGCCAGGATCCGTACCCGGTCCAGCAGGAAGGAGAACACCACATAACCCGCCAGCATCGCGCCTGTCCTGAGAAGGAAAACGCCGAGGCTCTCTTCAAGGAACCACTTCCGGGCCGGATCCATGAAATAGGGATGCAGGAGACATTCATGGTAATGGACCAGGTAGATGGCCAGTGCCGACCCTGCCATCGTATTGATCCAGGGGACGCTTTTCATCTTCAGCGTGGCAAATGCAAGGAAAAAGCACACGGAAGTGAACAGCACGACGGGGGATGAGTTGGCGTACACGATGTTATACCAGTTCAGCCCGGCCTTTGCCGGAATAAAGGCAAAGAGCGTCGACAGGACGGCGCCGGCGAGGTACCCTAGGGTATACGTGCCTGTTTTCCATTTCTGCCATGGAACATATTGCCGGATATATCCCCCCAGCAGGTACAGTCCGATCAGGGAAAGCGGAGAAAAGCCGCGGCTGAATCCGGCTCCGTCTCCCAGGAACCATCCATACAGTGTCTGCACGGCATAAAAGGCGGCCAGCATGCCGGCATACTGCTTCCGGGATGCGCTCTCCTTGAATGCATTCAATACCGGGACAAAGACGTACAGGACGATGTAGGCCTTGATGTACCAGTACTGGAAGCCGCCCAGCGTCATGACCCAGTGTCCGGGTCCCCATCCTTTGAAATTCCCGAACAGGAAAACGAGGACAAGGCTGATGAACACGATCTGGAAGAGGAACTCCGTGAAACGGCGGGCCTTGGGCCGGATGCCGAACCATCCGGAAATCAGGATGAAAGCATTGTCGCAGACCGCCACCAGCGAATGGACCAGGAAACGGGAGAACCCGAGGACGGGAGAGGCCGCGATGTCCTGCGCCGACGGATAAGGCAGGGCGTACATGTTCACATGGGCGACCATCACGAAAACCATCGAGACGATCCGCAGCAGTTCCAGGTTGGACTGCCGCTGTTTTTTGGGTGCCGCGGCCGTATTCACCTCCCTTCCCCCACAAGTTTCCGTACAACGGGGACGGTCCAGAACACCAGGTTGGCAATCCGCTCCCTGAACGGGATGGTCCGCATGCCCAGGTATTCTCTTCCATGCCGTCGCAGCAGCTCTCGTGCCAACGCTTTCGACGCCCTCCCGTATTGAGTCCCTTTCAGCCCGTCCACCCACGAGAGTACTTGCGGATTGAAAATCTTTTGCAGCATGAGCCCCCGCAAAGCCGTCTCCCCGGCCGGAATATCTCCCAGCATCCTGTCATAGCCCGTCAGGCGCGCATGGAAATACCGGGGCGGATAAGACTGAAGGATGCTTCCGGGCCGGCTGACATAATGATACAGCGGCTCGGGATCGTATATCATGTTTTTCGCCCGCAGGAAAACGCGCAGGTTGAACGGCGCATCCTCCATCGAATAAATGTCATAAAACCAGATCCCTTCCAGCAGGCGCCGGGGATAGATTTTATTCCAGACGAATCCCATTTCATAGTGCAGCCGGCCTCCCAGCAGTTCTTTCACACATTCCCTGCCCGGAAGAACCAGCGGTGCCGTCCCCTGAACGGCGGCGGGACCGCGGCCCTGCCGTCCGCCTTCTTCCTCCCGCCGGAAGCCGGTCATCGCGAGGTCGTACCCTTCCCGGACCCTTGCATGCAGCCGCGCGATCATCTCCGGATCCAGGAAATCATCTCCATCGACAAAGCAGGCATATTCCCCCCGGAAACGGCTCAGAGCCACATTCCTCGCCGCGCTGAGACCCCGGTTTTCCTGATGGAAGACCCGGAACCGGACGTCCCGCCGGGCGAAGTCGTCGCAAATCTCCCCGGAGCCGTCCGTGGATCCGTCGTCGACGACGAAGACCTCCAGGCTGGAGTAGGTCTGTGCCGCGATGCTCTCCAGGCAGCGGGAAAGGTAACCGGCCACATTGTAGACCGGAACGATGACGCTGATCAGTTCCATGTCCCGGAAAGGGATTTCACACGGTTCAGGAAATCCCGGTCCTTCAGATTGAACTTCCGGGCGAACAGGGCCGGAGACTCTTTCAGTACCTCAAAATCACGGGCGCTCCAATCCGCCAGGGTTCCGTCCGGACGCCATCCGACAAGGCGCAGGCTTCCCGCACGGTCATCGGAAAGACAGAATATCCGGTCCCGGAAGGGAGAGTTCCAGCAAAGCGTCTGGAACACAGACTCATCCGGGATATATGTATGCCGGAAAGTCTTCCGGATCCATCCGGAATGGGAGAGAAACCACTGCGCCATGTCTTCCGTCACGCTCACCCACTGGGGACCCTTCTTGAAATCTGTTTTCCGGTTCCTCTTGATGCCGGCGATCCGCTGCAGCCGGAGAAACCCCTCTCGAAGGTAATACTCCGGAACATTGTAGCCTCGGAATTTCCCCGGGAAAAGATACCAGCGGCACATTCTTTCCGTCACGTCCGGCGTCGGGACCTCCTGCGTATACCCGATGAATTCATGTCCCTTGTGCTCTTCGAAAAACCGATGGATATATGACTGGCTCTTCAGCGGAAGGTCCACCCCTGAGAGCAGGTGGTAGTATTCATACGGCCCTCGGCCGGCGGCTTCCCGGAACAAGGCCTCTTCGGCGCGCACCATGCTGTAATCCCCCCAGCGGACATCGACTCTGTTCTCCAGCATGACAAGATCCGCCTGGCTGGTTTTCAGGGAGGGCATCTCCTTGACTTTCCGGTCGACATGGACATAGATGTCGTTTCGCGGATCGTCCAGGGTTTCCACCAGCAGCTGAAGGAGACCGAACGCATGGTGCGCGAGGATCAGGTACGCGTGCTTCATGATGCTACAACAGGCTCATGGCCAGCGCCAGCCCCTTGACTTTCCCGTTCAGGGGCGGGCAGGCGGCGATGGCGCTCCGGTGCCGTTTCAGGAAGGAAACCAACTCTTTCCGGCGGGGCGTGCCGCAGGATTTCCGCGACGCCCAGAGGAGCTTCACCGCCGTCTCGACGGCATTGGAAAGCGCATAATCCTGATACTCAGGCATCTCCGAAACGGTATAGGTATACACGTCCAGGACGTTGTCGAATTCCTCGAAGGCGCGCGGAGTGACGCCCTGCCGGGACAGCGAGCCTGGATGGGCCTCATAAAAGTACAACGGACGCGGATTGTACACCATTTCCCGCTCCCGGACAAAGAGCCGCGCCATCACGGAATAATCCTCACTGACCGTCGCCTCCGGAAAAGGAATGGCCTCCAGATGGGAGCGGCGGTATAACTTTCCGTAAAAGCCCCAGAATTCATACTTGAAAAAACGGGGCATCAATTCTTCGAAAGGCAGGACCCCGGAGCGGTACACTCCCGCATCCGGCAACGGCCGGTCTCCCGGAAGGATGTGACGGACACCGCAAGCCGACAGCGCGCATCCGAATTCCCGGGCCATGCCCAGCAGCAGTTCCACATAATTCCTTGCCACATAATCGTCGCTGTCCACAAACGCCACATTTTCTCCCTCCGAACGCTCCAGCCCCAGACGCCTGGCCAGAGAAGCGCCCCGGTTCTCCGTATGGAAAACCCGGACGGAGGGGTAACGGGCAGCATAACGGTCGCAGATATCCCCGCTCCCGTCTTCGCTGCCGTCATCCACCAGTACCACTTCCATCGGACCGTCAAACGTCTGGGAAAGGACCGATTCCAGGCAGCGGTCCAGAAAAGGCGCGGCGTTGTACACCGGCACGATGATGCTGACCTCCGGTTTCATCCCAGCAGGGCCTTCCCCCGGAAAACGGCATGGAACAGGAGACTGTTCCTGTGAAGAATGGCTCTCTTGATCCATCCGGCACAGGGAAATGCCGCCGCGTACGCCCCGAGAATGTTGATTTCGTCGATGCCCAGGATCCTCTCCAGATAGCCTTCCGGCGAGGGATGAAGCCTCGGATACAGGAAAAGGCCGTCATATACGATTCCCCATAATTCGCGATACAGGTACTCCGCCGCTTCCCGACACCACAAATCCCGGCTTTCATAAAAGGACCGGATCAGTTTCCAATGCCCGTAGTCTTCCTCGAACCGGTTCGGGCGGAACGAGAAGGAAAGGCCGCTCCCATCCTGCCGGTAGTGGTACAGGGCTTCCCGGACACAGCAGAGGCTTCGGACCCGTTCCAGATAACGGAAATTGAAAACCAGGTCTTCTCCATAGGAACATCCTTCCGGAAACGCAGCGCCGGATTCCCGGATGAGGCGGGTCCGGTACAGTTTTTCGTGCGGTGCATACAGGAGGCCGCTTTTTTCCAGCCGGACAAACCGGGGCGCGTTTTCCGAAGAAAGCGGAAAGACGCCTTCCGCCTCGGGAAGGATCTCCCGGGACTGTCCGGAACCGGATTCCCGGATCTGACCCGACACGACAAGGTCGGAAACCCCCGCCGCCGCGACCATCCTTTCCAGGAACGGCGGCTCCATCCAGTCATCCGCATCGACAAAACAGCAGTTCTCACCATGGATTTCGCCGAGGCCCGCATTCCGGGCCGCCGATACGCCTCTGTTTTTCTGCCGGATTACCTTGAAACGCCGGTCTTTCCGGGCGTAGGAGTCACAGATTCCGGCGCTTGAGTCCGTTGATCCGTCGTCCACGAGGATGCACTCCCAGTCCGGATATGACTGGGCCAGTACGGAAGACAGGCACATCTCCAGGTGCCGCTCCGCATTATAGACCGGTATGACCAGGCTTACCATCGGGATTTGACCAGTCTGGCCCTCAGCCAGAAATAGGGACTTTCCACCGCCGTCAGGATGTCATTGCCATGCAGTGCCTCCCAGATCCGTCCGAAAAAAAGCGTTGCATATTCCGCTCCCCGGAGCCCCTCCTCCCTTCGGATCTTCCAATAACTGCGGGCGTACCGGTCCTGCCAGCGCCAGTGCCACGGTTTCCATTTCCCGGCATAGTGGAGGATCACCGCCCGCTCCGCGATGTCACGAGAGACAAACGATTCCGTATAATGGACCATACAGTTCCATACCTGGTCCGTCCTTATCAATGCAGAGTCGTGATACAGCAGGTTCAGGACATCCTGGTCCTGGAGC
>JAGAHD010000185.1 GCA_017627255.1 Bacteroidales bacterium
GTCTCTTCATCCGGCCGGGATTCGTAATGGGTCCGGTAATCGGGGAGGACCCGGTAGTCGATGGCTTCCCGGGCCAGTTCCGTATGGAGTTCGCGCAGGGCCCCATCCAGCCCGGGCCGGTTATAGTCAAAGATACGGTATGTCAGGTCGGAGGTCTGCTGGATTTCAGCGACCAGGCATCCCGAGCAGAGGGCGTGGATGCGTCCGGCCGGAAGGAAAAAGACATCTCCGGGTTTCACTGCATAGCTGGCCAGCACGTCGGTGATGGTCCCGTCCAGGACGCGGGTACTGTACTCCCCGGGTGAGATTTCCCGGCTGAGTCCTACCAGAAGATGCGCATCCTCTGTGGCATCGATGACATACCACATTTCCGTCTTTCCTTTCGGATGCCCGTACCGTGCGGCCATCCGGTCGTCCGGATGGACCTGGATCGAGAGGTCGTCCCCGGCTTCGATGAACTTCACAAGGAGCGGGAACAGGTCTCCCTCCTTGGCATAGACGTGCTCTCCGACCAGTTTACCCTTGTACTGCCGGACCAGGGAAGGAAGATCCCTTCCCGCCAGGGCGCCGTTCACGACGATGGACTCGCTGCCCGGATAGGCAGATACTTCCCAACTTTCCCCGATACGTCCGAAAGGAGCTTTCATCCCTTTGAAGGGGGCGATGGTTTCACCGCCCCATATCTTTGTCTTGAAGACCGGTTCGAATTTCAGTGGATACATGAATTATTGACCCATTATGAATTCCAGCGTGCCGCCCCGGACAATGTCCTTGTAATCGATATAAGGCAAGTCGTAGGGACGGCCGTTCAGTTTAATACCGCGAATATAGCGATTTTCAGCCGAAAGGCCGCGAGTCCGGATGGTAAAGGTTCCTCCGGAGACCTGGAGGACGGCCTCATCGAGGGCCGGCGCACCGAACCAGAACCGTGTGGAGGCAGGTTCCACCTGGTAGAATCCCAGGACGGACAGGATGTACCAGGCGCTCATCTGGCCGACATCCTCATTTCCAGAAAGGCCTTCCGGCGTATCGGTATACATCTCCCGGTACACTTGACGGAGCCGGTCTGCGGCTTTGTCAGGCTCACCCAGCATGCTGTACAGGTAGATGGTGTGGTGGCCGGGCTCGTTGCCGTGGGCATACTGGCCGATCAGCCCGGAAATGTCCGGGGAGACGTTGTCCCCCTCGATGACGGACGGGACTTCGAACAGGCTGTCCAGTTTGGCGAGAAGGGCTTCCCGGGAGCCGAAAAGGCCGGCGAGACCCTCTACGTCATGGGGAACCAGCCAGATATACTGCCACGGAGTCCCTTCCGTATAATCGTCGGCCTGGTGGTCGGATCCGAACGGGTTGAAGGGCTCCGAGAAACGTCCGTCTGTCCGACGTCCCCGCATGAAGCGGGTCTCCGGATCCCAGAAATGCCGATAAGAGCGGCTTCGCTCCAGGTAACGGGCGGCCGTAGGGGCGTCGCCGAGCGCTTCGGCGGCATGGGCGAGGGCGGCGTCAGCGATGGCGTATTCCATGTCGGTGGCCACGGATTCCCGGTACAGGTCGCTCGGAATGAATCCGTACCGCATCCGGAGGTCTTGCCCGCGGTCCTCCCGGGTTGCCGTCCGGGTCATCGCATGGAGCGACTGTTCCGGTGTCAGCCCGCCGTCAAATCCCTTGACGATGTTGTCCGCAAACGCGATGAGACCCGGATTGCCGACCATGCAGTCGGTTTCATTGCCCATGAGGTGCCAGACCGGAAGGTCCCCCTGTTCCTGGAAGATATGGTAGAACGTACGCTGGATGTCATCCATCCGCTCCGGCTGGATGAGCGTCATCAGAGGCATGGCTGCCCGGTAGGTATCCCATAGCGAGAACGTGGTATAGCGCATCTCCGCTCCATTGTCGGAAAAGAGGGAGGGCGCCGTCGCGGTATGGTAGAGTGCGGTGTAGAAAATGGTCCGCTGCCGGGGATCGCGGGTGCGGATGCGGATCTTTCCGAGTTCCCGGTTCCAGGCTTCCCGGGCGTCAGCGCGGACCTCGTCGAATTTCCATCCGGGAATCTCCGAGGACAGATTCTTTCCGGCCGCTTCCTCTCCGGTCGTGGACAGGCCTACTTTCACGAGTATCTGTTCTCCTTCCCCGAGGGAACTGAAATCCAGGCGGGCATAGTGCTCCCGGGGCTTTTCCAGCCGGCACGGACGGGAGAATTCTGCATGGAACCATATTTTCTGGTCTCGGGCCCACCCGGACGAAAAACGGTAGCCGGCGACAGCCCGCACCCCTCCGTCGGGATCCGTGCTGACCGGATGGAGGGACGAGGAGGAGACCCGGTCCCAGCATCCACCGTTTTCCAGGTCGATGACGACGGCCGCCCGTTCCGTCTCCGGATAGGTGTACCGGTGGAGGCCGGCATGGACGGTGGCTGTCATTTCAGCCCGGATACCGTAGCGGGTCAGGGGAACGCTGTAATAGCCGGGTTCCGAGATTTCCCGCGTACGGTCGGCATAGGACCAGAGCCCGCTTTGCGGATCATCTTCGCTGCCCCGGGCATAGGTGACGTCCCCGGTCACCGGCATGAGGGTCACGTCAAACAGGTCGCCGATTCCTGTCCCGGAAAGGTGGGTGTGGCTGAACCCGATGACGGTGGAATCGCTGTCGTGGTAACCCGAGCACCAGTCCCATTCCTGGGGGATGCTGGTGGGGCCCAACTGGACGAGGCCGAAAGGAACATGGGCGCCCACGAAGACGTGGCCGTGTCCGCCGCTTCCGATCCTGGGATTGACATAGGAGGATTCATCAGGTCCGCAGGCGGCGAGAACCAGGGTCAGGGCGAGGGGAAGGAAAACGTGTTTCATGGTGTTGTCATTTGTTTTACCGGCTGAATGAGCCGGGGCGGTCTTCCGGGGAACGTCCGCGGTTATAGCTGGGCAGGGAGTCCAGCGTGAATTCCAGCCGGGCGCCGGCAACGAGGTCGCCGTGATCCAGGTAGTTCCGGGTCCAGTTGCGTCCGTTGAGGGTGACTTCGTGGACATACGGAGTCCCGGGACTGTTTTCGGGGGCATCGATGGTCAGGGTGGTTCCGTCCCCGCGGGTGACGACAGCCCGGCGGAAGAGGGGAACCCCCAGGGCGTACTGTGTGCTGGCCGGGCAAACCGGGTAGAATCCCAGGGCGGAGAAGACGTACCAGGCGGACGTCTGCCCGTTATCCTCGTCGCCGCAGTAACCGTCGGGAGCGGCGCTGTACAGGCGCTGCATGGCGTCCCGGACATGCTGCTGGGTTTTCCAGGGTTGTCCGGCCCAGTCATACAGGTACAGCATGTGCTGGGCAGGCTGGTTCCCGTGGGCGTAATTGCCCATGTCGGCCACCTGCATCTCCGCGATTTCATGGATCCGGTAGCCGTAATAACTGTCGTCGTACACCGGAGGGACCTTGAAGACGGAATCCAGCATTTCCACGAACGGTCCGTCCCCGCCCATGAGGTCGATAAGCCCGGCTACATCGTGGAAGACCGACCAGGTATAATGCCAGGCATTGCCTTCCGTGAAAGCGTCGCCCCACTTGTAGGGGCTGAAAGGCTCCTGGAAGGAGCCGTCGGTGTTGCGGCCGCGCATCAGCCGGCTTTCCGGGTCGAATACATTCCGGTAGTTGAGGGCCCTGGCTTCCCAGCGGTCCAGTTCTTCCTGCGGACGGCCGAGAGTTTGGGCTATCTGCAGGATGCACCAGTCGTCGTACGCATATTCGAGGGTACGGGCCACGCTCTCAGGGATTCCCGCGTCATACGGGATGTACCCGAGGGTGTTGTACAGGTCGTATCCGGTGCGGCCTGACGAGGAGACGGAAGGGTGGACATGCTCCGTCCCGTAGACGATGCAGTCATAAAGGGCCTGCAGGTTGTCATGGGGAATCCCCTTGACGACGGCATCGGCGACGACTGAGGCGGAATTGTTCCCGACCATGCAGTCCCGGTGACCCGGAGAAGCCCATTCTGGCAGGAAGCGGTTCTCCCGGGCGATATGGCCGAGCCCTTCCTGGATTTCGGCGCTGACTTCCGGATAGACAAGGTTCAGCAGGGGGAAAAGGGCGCGGAACGTATCCCAGAAACCGGTATCCGTGTACAGCCTTCCTTCCTCGATACGGCCGTTGTAGGGACTGTAATGCCAGGGCCGGCCTTCTTCATCCAGTTCGTACAGTTTGCGCGGAAACAAGGTGCTCCGGTACAGGCAGGAATAGAAGGTCCGGTACTGGTCTTCGGTGCCTCCGCCTACGCGGATCCGGCCGAGAACCTCGTCCCAACGTGCGCGGGCGGCGTCCCGGACCTCTTCGAAGGAACGGCCTTCAATTTCCCCGAGGTTCCGTTCGGCCTGTTCCGGAGAGATGAACGACGAGGCGGCGGCTACCTGAACCTGCTCGCCTCGGACGGTGCGGAATTTCACGACGGCGATGGCGTGTTCCCGTTCCCGGTCCTCCGGGTAGCCCGAAAAGTCTCCGTCGTAGATGTCGAAGGATTCGATCTTTTTGTCGAAGCGGAGGATGAACCAGTTCCGGAAGCCCTCCGGCACACCGCCGTGGTTGTTGGTACAATATCCCGTGACGGTCCGGCGGTCGGAATGGACCTTGACGGACGAGCCTCCTGGAAAGGCGTCGATGACAACCCCGGAGGTCACGCTTTCCGGAAACGTGAAGCGCAGGAAGGCCGCCCGTTCTGAGGGAGTGATTTCCGCGTGGATGTCATGGTCGGCGAGATAAACCCCGTAGTAATAAGGCCTTGCCGTTTCGCTCCGGTGAGAGAAAAGGCTCTTGCGCTCCTCCTCCCCGGGACGGGAGGCATCCCGGACGGGCATGATGGAGAATGCGCCGTAGTCATTGATCCAGGGAGAGGGCTGGTGGGTCTGCTTGAAGCCGCGGATATGGTGGGCGCTATAGGTATAGGTCCATCCGTTCCCCGTCTCGCCGGTTTGGGGTGTCCAGGTGTTCATGCCCCAGGGAAGGGCGGTGGCAGGATAGGTATTGCCGGTGGACAGCGTGAAATCAGACTGGGTGCCGACCAGGGTGGAAACATAGTCGGCAGGGTGTTCCACGAGGGGAACGGGACGGGTGCAGCAGACCAGGAGGATAACGGTCAGGAAGAGGGCGGGAATCCGTTTCATAGGGAGAAGGGTGTTTCGTCCCATTCGACCAGGCAGCGGTCGAGGAGGATGCGTTTCGGCTCTCCGGGCCGTCCGGAGAGATGGTACAGGGGAAGGGAACCGGGCGTGAAATAGCGGGAGAGGGCGGCGGAGAGGTTGGACGCTTTTTCGTGGATCGAGTTGTCTTTCGGGTCCGTGAGGCGTTCGATACTCTGCCGTATCTGTGCGGGATCATCCCGCCCGGAAATGCGGCCATACAGGGCTGTCAGTTCGTCCCGATAGGCTTTCAGGTCGCCGAAGCGGATGCCTTCCGGGTGGCGGAGGAAAAGGAGGAAGACCGTCTTGACGAGGGGACGGAGGCGGATTTCCGCATCAAACCGGTCCGGCAGGAGAATGCGGAAATCCCGGGTAATCCGGAGCCGTTCTTCCCGGCCCTGCAGCCTCTGGCGCTCCGGATCGCCCAGCCGGTCCAGGCGTTCCATGAGGATAGACATGGCCTGAAGGACCGCGGCGGCATCCATCTCTTCGATCCGCTCCGCCAGATAATCGACCGTGGGGTCTTCCAGTTTCCCACGGTCTTCCGTCCAGTATTGGAGGAGTGTCCAGGCCTCAATTCCGATCATGGCGTCCGGTTTTGCAACGAAGATAGAGATTATTCTGCAAAAAGTCTGCAAGCCTTGCAGGAAATCCGACATTGCAAGCCTTGCAATCTTATGGCCTTACGGGCCCTTGTCCCGATCTTTGTTCCGGACTCAAAAATGAATGGAAATGTTACAGTTCAGACCTTACCCTTCCATCGGGAACCATACCGATCCGGTGTGGATGGAGCGCGTGCGCAGCTCCGTTTCCGCGAACACCCTTTTTGCCGTGCAGGAGAAAGTGCATGGCGTGAATGCTGCCTTCTTGTGTGACGACCTGGACATCCGCATGGCGCGGCGTCGTGCCGTGCTGTCACCCGGTGAACCGTTCCATGGCTGGGAAGACCTGCTGGAAAGGGACCGCGGGGCGGTGTATTTTGTCTACAACCTGCTGAAGCGGCGGGTCCCATCGCTTCTCTCCGTACTGGTCTACGGAGAGATTTTCGGTGGCTCCTATCCGCATCCCGGCGTTCCGGAAGACCCGCTTTCCGTGCCGGTCCAGCGGGGTGTCCACTACTGTCCAGGCCATGCATTCTATGTTTTCGACATCTATGCCCTGACGGAGGCGGGCGGGGATTTCCTCCCGGTCGAGGAGGTTACCTTCCTCTGCCGTGCGGCCGGGCTGCTGTTCGCCCGGACCCTGTTTACTGGCACGCTGGAGGAGTGCCTGGATTATCCGTGCGCCTTTCCGACCACCCTTCCGGCGGAGTTCGACCTGCCTCCGCTGAAAGACAATCTTTGCGAAGGGATTGTTATCAAACCGCTGGTTCCGCTTTACCTGCCGGAAGGGGAACGCATCGCCGTCAAGGTCCGCAACCCCGGTTTCCCGTTCAAGGGCGGTAGGCCTCGTCCGGGAAAAGGGCAATGCGGTTGAGCCGGGGGGCGAAGCGTTCAATACGCATAGCGGACGGCGCGGGACGGGCGGAGAATCCGGGCGGGAATCATGGCGAAGCCGAAACTGTACCTACCGGAAGTGAACAGGGTCCGGGATGGTTCAGGCATGGATCCCCAGCTGTCATACCCTCCGACCCCGCTCATCCCGAGATCGATGCAGATTTCTGTGAAAGGACGCTCCGGCACATCGTCGAGGTGGGTCTGACGGCGGAGACGGTTCCTGGCCAAGCCGGGATCATGCTCTTCTCCGGGCGTGAAATTGTTCCATTGGTAGTCGCGTGAAACGGCTTCCTCGCCATCCAGGTCTTCTACCGTATGGCGAAGGGCGTTGAATTCGAAGAGGCTGTCGGCGACGACGGTCATCTTCGCTCCCTGGAACCATTCTGTTTCGGTATGGTGTCCGGTTTCCTGTGGCCGGACATAGGGGAAGAACTCCAGTGAGGCCTTGGACTCGTAGATCGACTTGAAAGTTCCTGCGTGGCGGTCGACATAATTCTCCACCGGTCCGCGGCCGAAATAGCGGAAACTGTCTTCCGTCACCCGGTAGCGGAAACCGATGCGGGGGATATCGGTGGCCGGGCTCCGGCGGGATGGCTCCGCTCCGGTAAACGCTGCCCGGATGACAAGGATCCCGTCCGGTCGGAGCCGATATTGCGTCTTCAGGAGGGTTCCTCCGGGAAGGGAATAGTCCGCCTCGAGACAGGCTCCCTCTTCGTCTTCCGTCACGCTGACGGTTGCCGGACAGTACCGGGAGGCTTCCTTCCAAGCGTGGAGCCGCTCCGGGAGACCGTTTCCGTAGTCGTTGTCGGTCGGTCCCCGCCAGAAATTCGGACGCAGGCCGAACGTCGGATCGAACATTTCCTTGCCCCGGACGGTATAGCTCCGGACAAAGCCGCTGTCCCGGTCAAACAGGACGACCGCCCGGCGGGAAGAAAGGGTGATCGTCTTTTCCGTCTCTTCGACGGATACTTTCCGCCCGCGGGCAGGACGGACTTTGCGGATCCGGGAATCCGCCAGCAGGATTTCATCGGCCGAGGAATCCGTTTCGAAGAAGATACGGTATTCCCCGGGGCGTTTCATCTTGGGAAGCCGGAGCCGGAAAGCCGTCGTTCCGCGGGCGGGGACATCGACCCGGAGGGAACCGCGTTTGATCCGTTTTCCGTCTCTCTCCACCCTCCAGCGGACCACATGCTTGAGCAGCGGTTTGAACCAGTACCGGTTTTCGATCTGGAACTCGTTGCCGCCGGAATGCGTTACGGAAATATCCTGATAGACATGGCGGACCTCGAAAAAGCCCGGATGGGGGGTGCGGTCGGGATTGACGATACCGTTACACAGGAAATTCCCGTCGGAAGGAGCATCCTTTCCATAATCGCCGCCATAGGTCCATATCCGCCGGGGATCGTACAGGCCCTGGTCCGCCCAGTCCCAGATGAAGCCGCCCTGCAGGTGGGGATGTTTCCGGATTTCCTCCCATTGCAGGTCCAGGGAACCCGTGGAATTGCCCATGGCATGGGCATATTCGGAGGGGATGACAGGCCGGAGGGATTCCTGTTCTCCCATCCGGCGGAACCACTCGGCACCGGGATACTGCGGGACGATGATATCGGTGTTCCAGCTCCGCTCGGCCCGTTCATAGACGACCGGCCGGTTCTGACCGTTCTGTTCCAGGGCTTTGAGGACCCGGTATCCTTCCTGGAAGTTGACGCCGTTGCCGGCTTCGTTCCCGAGGGACAGGAACGTGACGCAGGGATAGTCTGCCGTCCGGTGGTACATGTTCAGGATCCGGTCGATGTGCTTGGCCTGCCAGAGCGGATGGTTCCCGAGGGTACGGTCGGGACTGTATCCCATGCCGTGGGACTCGATGTTGGCTTCGTCATAGACATAGAAGCCCAGGCTGTCGCAGAGTTCGTAAAACTCCCGGGGCTGGGGATAGTGGCTGGTGCGGATGGCGTTGATATTCGCCTTCTTCATGAGCAGCAGGTCCTCCAGGATGTTTTCCCGGGTCAGGTAGTGGCCGGTGTAGGGATTGTGCTCGTGGTAGTTGACGCCTTTGAACCGGACCGGCCGGCCGTTTACGAGAAAAGCTTTCACGCTGCGGTCACCGTCGGGGACGGAGGCGATTTCCAGCCGGCGGAATCCGACATGGAAACGGGTGTATTCTCCGTTGACCCGCAGCAGGAGGGTATACAGCTCCGGGGTTTCGGCGCTCCAGTGCCGTACGCCCGGAAGGGTGTCGGCTACCGTCGTGAGGCTGCCCCGGACGGTGTAGACGGCATCAGCGAGGGTGTTTCCATCTCGGTCGAGGAGTTCGTAGAACACTTCTGTCCGCTCGCGGCTGCGCATCCGCAGCTGGAAGATGCCGTTTTCCATCGACGGATCCAGGGTGGAGACCACGTTGAAGGCAAATCCCGTGTCCGCCGCCTCGGAGGAGAGATAGACATCACGTTCGATCCCACTGATCCGCCAGAAGTCCTGGCACTCCAGGTAGGACCCGGTGCTGTATCGGAAGACTTTGAGAACCAAATCATTCTCTCCTTCCCGAAGCCAGGGGGTAAGATTGAACCGGGCCAGATTCTTGGAATCTTCGCAGTATCCGGCTTCCTGTCCGTTCACATAGACGTACGTTCCGGACTTGATTCCGCAGAGGTTGAGGTAGACAGCCCGTCCTTTCCAAGCGTCCGGGACGGAAAAAGTCCGGTGGTACAGGCCGGTCGGAACGGCTTCCGGAAGCTGGGGAGGCTGGGGCGATGACGGGGCGAAATCATAGGGGATATTGGTGTACAGGGGTGTCCCGTATCCCTGTACTTCCCAGTTTCCGGGGACGGAGACCGTCTTCCACTGGACATCGGCGTTCCGGTCGCGGAGGATGGCGGCCGCTGCCGTCTCCGCCTCTCGATGGCTGTCAAAATACAGGAAATCCCATGTTCCGTTGAGGCTCAGGTAGTTTTCGCTTTGCCGGAATCCCTTGGAAAGGGCATCCCGCCGGTCGGTGAACCAGATCAGTTCATTCCGCCGGGTATCGGCACCACGGGAAGTGGCTTCCGGATCCTGCCAAAGTGGCAGGGACTGGGCGGTGGCAGGAAGGGCAGCGGCAAGAATGAACAGGATGACGGTTTTCATGGGCCTGGGTTTTGCAAGTGTGACAAAGATAATAAAAATAAATGTCGTATCTTTGTAATCATTTATCGAATACGGAAGATAGGCTACTGAATAGAGAATAGCTGGAAAAGCATAGAAAGGACCAGAACCGGCGCTAATCTAGTCCCCTGAGAGTCGGATTTTTCCAGGTCAATGAGAAGAAAAAAGAAGTATTATGTCGAAACGTAAAAGAGGCGGCAGCCAGGCCGGAAAGCGGAAGAAAAAGACGAAGGTCGTTCCCGAATATGTCGGGACAGCCATGATGTCCCGTGAAGGGTTTATTTTCGTGCGTATCGAGGGACAGGAAGAAGACGTTTACGTGAAGGCCTCCAAAACCCGCGGAGCCTTGCACGGAGACACGGTCCGGGTAGCCGTGACCCAGGAGAAAGTCGGTTCGGCCAAGCGCCGGAGCGGCGAAATCATCGCCGTCCTGGAACGCTCGAACCGTCCGTTCGTCGGAATCCTCCACATCGTGGGCAAGCAGGCCTGGGTACTGATGTCCTCCAAGACCATGCCTTATGATATCTCGGTGCCGGTGCCGGAGGGCGCCGTCCGCGGGATGAAGGTGGCGGCCGTCGTAGACCACTGGGAACGGGGCGAAGCCGGTCCTTCCGGCCATGTGGTGGATATTCTGGGCATGCCGGGCGAAAACGATACCGAGATGCATGCCATCCTGGCCGAATTCGGGCTTCCATACCGCTTTGAGAAGGCAGTCGAGAATGCGGCGGACCAGATTTCCGACCAGATAACCGACCAGGACCGTGCCGGCCGCCGGGATTTCCGGAAGGTGCTCACATTTACCATCGACCCGACCGACGCCAAGGATTTCGATGACGCCCTGTCCTTCCGCAAACTGGAAAACGGCAATTACGAGGTCGGTGTCCACATCGCGGACGTGACCTACTATGTCAAGCCGGGGAGTCCGGTGGATAAGGAAGCCCAGTCCCGCGGCACCTCCGTGTACCTGGTGGACCGTACGGTTCCGATGCTTCCGGAGAAACTCTCCAACAAACTGTGCTCGCTGCGCCCGCATGAAGAAAAGCTTACCTTCTCGGCGGTTTTCGAACTGACCCCGCAGGCCAAAGTGATCAACCCCTGGTTCGGCCGGACGGAGATCATTTCCGACTATCGGTTTGATTATGAAGGGGCCCAGGCCATCATCGAGGCCAGGGACGACGCACTTTCCCAGGAATTCGGCAAAGGTACGGAATGCGGGATCGTTCCCGTGGAGGTGAAGGAAGCCGTGCTGATCCTGAACCGGCTGGCCCTCAAGCTCCGCAAGAAGCGTTTCGCTGCCGGAGCCGTCAATTTTGACCGGCCGGAAATGAAGGTGGAAGTCGATGAAAACGGCAAGCCGGTTTCGGTCCACCAGAAGTTCTCCAAGGAGGCCAACTGGCTGATCGAGGAATTCATGCTCCTGGCGAACCGGTCTGTGGCCGAGTACGTTGCATCGGGCGGAAAAATGGGCGGGAAGGCGCTCAAGAACCCCAAGACGTTCGTGTATCGCGTCCACGACGAACCGAACATGGAGAAAATCAGCGGCCTGAGCGACTTTGCCGGCGGTTTCGGCTACAAGCTGGGCCCGGTCGCGAGCGGCCAGGATGTCGCCAAGGCCCTGAACGGGCTTCTGGCCGATGCGCAGGACAAGCCGGAACTCCAGGCCATCCAGATCCTGGCGCTCCGTGCCATGGCCAAGGCTTGCTACAGTACGGAAAACATCGGCCATTACGGGCTGGCATTCCGTTTCTATACGCATTTTACCTCCCCGATCCGCCGGTATCCCGACATGATGGTCCACCGCCTGCTGGCGATGTATCTGGGCGGGGCGGATTCCCAGTCGCTGGATTACTATTCCGCCCAGTGCAAGCATGCTTCCGAACGGGAAGTCGTGGCGGCGGAGGCTGAACGGGAAAGCGTCAAGTACAAACTGGTGGAATTCATGGAGGACAAGGTCGGGCAGGAGTTTGACGGACAGGTCTCCGGCATCACCCAATGGGGCATCTATGTAGAAATCAATCCGACCAAGATCGAGGGCATGATCCCTTACCGCACCATCAAGTCCGACTTCTTTGCCTTTGACGAAGATCATTACCGGGCGATTGGACGCCGGACCCACCGGGTCATCCGGCTGGGCGATCCTTTGAGAATTCGCGTAAAGGGAACCAATCTCGAGCAGAAACTCCTTGATTATGA
The DNA here is from genome assembly GCA_017627255.1 of Bacteroidales bacterium. Taxonomy (GTDB): domain Bacteria; phylum Bacteroidota; class Bacteroidia; order Bacteroidales; family UBA932; genus Cryptobacteroides. Next base: position 11,985 of record JAGAHD010000185.1, read on the forward strand.
ACTGGTTGAGCCGGAAATTCCCGAAGAACCGATAGAACCAGCCATGAAACCCAAGGCAAAAAGGCCTGCCAAAAGAGCCTCCTCCAAGCGCCGATGAAGACCATTCTGTCTATGGCGAAACCCCTTGACGGCCTGCTGGGAGCCCAGCGCCTGAAAGAAGGGGAACCCTGCCGGCTGATGCGGTACGTGGTACAGCAGCCGGTGGAAGGAGGATTGTTGCTGTATCATGTGCTGACCAAGGCCGTCGTGCTGCTGGATGAGGACGAGGCGCATCGCCTTTCCGCCGACCCGGCATCCGTGCCCGGGCTCGTGGAAGGATGGTTCGCCGTTCCGCTTTCCCATGACGACCGGGAACTGGCGCTGCAGGTGCGGGCGGTCGGGAAGATGCTGGAAAAGCCTGTCCGACGGGTGCGGAGTTTCACGATCCTTACGACGACAGACTGCAATGCCCGTTGTTTTTACTGCTACGAAAAAGGCCGCTCCCGCATTCCGATGCGGGATGAGACGGCCGTAGAGGTTGCCCGCTATATTGTCCGAAATGCCGCCGGCGAGTCCGTGCGGATCCGCTGGTTCGGCGGCGAACCGCTCTACAACAAGGGCGTCATTACGCGGATCTGCCGTTTGTTGCAGGATGCCGGGGTCGGTTACAAGTCTGAAATGGTCAGCAACGGGTATCTGTTCGATGAGAAGACCGTGGAGGAAGCCGTTTCCCTGTGGAATCTGGCGAAAGTGCAGATTACCCTGGATGGGACCGAATCCGTATACAACCGGGCAAAAGCTTTCATCTATCCGGAGGGCAGCGCTTTCCGGAGGGTCATCGGCAACATGCATCTTCTGTTCGGGGCGGGCATCCGGGTGACGGTCCGTCTCAATGTGGACCGGCACAATGCCGAGGACCTTTTCTCGCTGGCGGATCAGCTTGGGGCGGAATTCGGCGGGGAACCGCTGCTGAACGTGTATTCCCATCCCTTGTTCGAGAGCTGCAGTGTCGAAGCGGCGGTCCACCATACGGATCTCGAGCGGAAAGCCTTGTACGACAGCAGGATGCGTCTTCAGCAGAAACTGCAGGAGGCCAACCTTTTCCGGCAGGGGAAGTTCCGGCATTCCCTGAAGCTCAACCGTTGCATGGCGGACAATGACGGGGCTGTCGTCATCCTGCCGGACGGCCATGTCGGGAAATGCGAGCACTATACGGACAGCGGATGGTTCGGCCATGTCTCGGAAGAGGACTGGGATGAGGCGGTCCGGGTTTCTTACAAGGAGCTTCGTGAAGAATTGGACGCCTGCCGCGACTGTGCGTTCTATCCGGATTGTATCCGTCCGGTCAAATGTGAAGAGTCGGTTCACTGCTATCCTGAAGAACGGGAGGAGAAACTGGCCGAAATCCGTACCCAACTCTTGTCCTATTATCGGAGCCATGAAGTATCAGATTGAAATAGAACCGCTTGCAAGCCGTTTCGTCGTTGCGGTGAAAGACCCTTCGACCGGGGACATCCGAAAGTGCCTGGCCGTGAACCAGACCGCGGCCGATATGCTCCGCCTGAAACGGGAAGGCCTGGATATCCCTTCCATTTCCCGGACGCTGTCTGAACAATACGGCGCTCCCGAAGACCGGATCGCTTCCGATGCCGAAGCCCTTTTCAAGAAACTGGGCTTGGATTAGGAACGGGAGAGCAGGTGCAGCTGGAAGGTGATCCCGAAACTGAAACGGAGGGATTCCGCCAGGTTGTCGCCCCATACGACGGCGTGGAGCCGGATGTCCCGGCTGTGATGAAGCGGAAAATACTCTACGCCTCCGCCCCCGAAGACATATTCGAAACCGACCGGAACCAGGACGTCCCGGTCGCAGGACTTGTTGATGTCGTAACCGCCCTTGGCAAAAAGATTCCATCTGCCGGTGTCGTAGACGAGGCGTCCCGTGAAACTCCAGTCTCCCCGGAACCCACCGCGGTCCATCCAGTCGAGTTCCGCGGCCCACCGCCCTCTTTCCAGGCGGTTTCCGAGCGAAAGATAGGTGATTCCCTTGCGGAAGACGTCGTCCATGTAATTGACGCTCCAGATAGTATGCCACCACGGGGCGAAATGGCCGTGCCAGCACAGGTTCCAGGCGTAACAGTTCCGGATGTTCCGGGACCAGGGGGAGTCGACCAGCTGGAAGGTGACGCCCTGCCCGGGCGCGGGATGGAAGGTGGCCTGGACGCCGAGGGAGTAGACTTCCCAGACATGGTTGCAGTAGCCGTTCCAGTAATAGACGTCGATGGGTGCGTCGTCCCATTCGAACCCGCCGATCAGTACGGGAAGCTTCCCGGCCGCAAAATCCCACTGCTTCGAGGGGATCCAGTCCAGAAAGAGCAGGTCGGTGCCGTTCAAGGGATTCTCCTTGCTGAAGACCGGTTTAGTAAGGCGCTGGCGGAAGCGGTACCGGATGTTGTCGCAAAGGGAACCGGTCGCGTGGATGTTGACGTAATCGGCCGTGAATCCGGTCCGGGACGTTTCCCCGACCCCTCCGGCGAAACTGGTCCGGGCATCGAGCCAGAAATGGGTGTCCCGGGACTGCGCCCATGTTGGAACAATGGAGAACAGGCAGAGGAGGGCAGGAACCAGGATCCGGAAGGTTTTCATCATTCTCATGTAGGATTTGCACCACAAAGATAACAAATCTTAATGAAAACTTCCAGATTTCGTCGTTTTTTAAATCAAAACTTGGTTATTCTGTTGTTTTTCAAAAGAAAACGGTCGCATTGCCGTCAGTATCGGACCCGGCTGAGGAAAAGGGCGTGGCCGGGAACGGATTCCCCGGCGTCGCCGCGGCTGCCGCTCCGGATAAGTTCGGCGATCCAGGCGGGGTCCCTGCGGCCCCGTCCGACCTCGATGAGGGATCCGACGATGGCGCGTACCATGTTCCGGAGGAACCGGTCGGCGCTTACGCGGAAATACCAGTAGCCGGGCTCCCCGGCAGGGGATGTGGGGCCTGAAACCGTCGCTTCGCGACCCCTCCCATCTTCGATGGGCCCCTCCCTCTTATGTGGCCGAGGGTGGCCACAGGTTTCCCACCCCACATCCCCTGCCGGAGTAAGTCCATACTCCATGATTTCCACATGGGTAGGGGTGTACGGCTTCCATAAAGCCTCAGTGACGGTACACAGGGAGGTCTTGTTGGATCCGCCGGTCTTTTCGAAGCAGGAGAAATCGTGGGTGCCGATCAGTGCTGCACAGGCTTCATTCATCGCGTTGAAATCCAGAACGGGATATCCGCACTGCCAGGAGTACGGAGCAGCGAAGGGATCCTTTTTCCGGTGGATGAAATAGGTGTAGGAACGCTCCCGGGCGCTGAACCGGGCATGGAAATCATCCGCCGCCGGAGCCACCGAATGGACGGTGACGGAGCGGGGCAGCATGGCATTTAATTTGTAGCAAAAATCCGATGCCTCAAACGGAAGGGAATCCTCCCAGTCGAAGTGCGCGACATAGTTCGCCGCATGGACCCCGGAATCCGTCCGTCCCGCCCCCGTGACCGCCACGGGCTTTCCCAGCAGGCGGGTGAGCGTGCTTTCCAGGCATTGCTGGACGGAAGGGGCGGCGGACTGGATCTGCCAGCCGCAGAAATCCGCACCGTTATAGGAGAGGCAGAGGATAAAACGCATATGCAAATGTAAGAAATTATATGGAAAGCGTAAACATCAAGGAACTCAATGAGCGCATCCAGAAGGAAAGTTCCTTCGTAGACCTCCTGACCCTGGAAATGGGAAAGGTAATCGTAGGGCAGAAATCATTGGTGGAGAATCTCCTGATCGGCCTTCTCTCCGGAGGACACATCCTCCTGGAAGGTGTTCCGGGACTGGCGAAAACCCTTGCCATCAATACATTGGCTCAGGCAGTGGATGCCAAGTTCAACCGCATCCAGTTCACGCCGGACCTGCTTCCGGCCGATGTCGTCGGTACCCTGGTCTACTCCCAGAAGAAGGAGGATTTCGAGGTGCACAAAGGCCCTGTCTTCGCCAATTTCGTCCTGGCCGATGAAATCAACCGTTCTCCGGCCAAGGTCCAGTCAGCCCTTCTCGAGGCCATGCAGGAACACCAGGTGACCATCGGCGACAATACCTACAGGCTGCCGGATCCCTTCCTGGTGATGGCGACCCAGAACCCGATCGAACAGGAAGGCACCTATCCGCTGCCTGAAGCCCAGGTAGACCGTTTCATGCTGAAAGTCGTGGTCAAGTATCCTGCCAAGGAAGAGGAGCGCCAGATTATCCGCATGAACAACAGCGGTACGTTCCCGAAGGCCCAGGCCGTCGTGAAGCCGGAAGATATCATCCGGGCCCGCGAGGTGGTGCGCGACGTGTACATGGACGAGAAGATCGAGCGGTACATCGTGGATATTGTCTATGCGACCCGTACGCCGGAGGAATATGGACTGGCGAACCTCAAGGACCTGATTTCCTACGGGGCATCGCCGCGTGCCAGCATTTCCCTGGCCATGGCGTCCAAGGCCTATGCGTTCATCAAGCGCCGGGGGTACGTGATCCCGGAAGATGTACGCGCCGTATGCAATGAAGTACTCCGTCACAGGATTGGCCTGACCTATGAGGCCGAAGCCGAGAATGTGACGACAGAAGAAATTATCGAGAAGATCATCAATGCCGTCATCGTCCCGTAACAACATGACCACGAGCGAGGTCCTTCGCCGGGTCCGGAAGATCGAGATCAAGACCAAGGCACTCTCCCACCAGATCTTCGCGGGAGAGTATCACTCGGCCTTCAAGGGACGTGGCATGGCTTTCAGCGAGGTCCGTGAATACCAGTGGGGAGATGACGTCCGCAACATGGACTGGAACGTCACCGCCCGTATGAGCACGCCGTATGTCAAGGTGTTCGAAGAGGAACGCGAACTGACCGTGGTGCTGCTGGTGGACATCAGCCGGTCCGGGCTTTTCGGGACGCAGGTGCGCACCAAGCGGGAGCAGATTGCCGAAATGGCCGCGACCCTGGCATTCTCCGCCATGCTCAACAATGACAAGGTGGGGGTGCTCCTGTTCAGTGACCGGGTGGAAAAGTTCATTCCGCCGAAAAAGGGCCGGAGTCATCTGCTTCACATCATCCGGGAGCTCCTGGAATACCAGCCCGAGCATGACGGGACGGATGTGGGGGAGGCTCTCCGCTTCCTGACCAACGCCATCAAGCGACGCTGCACGGCGTTCGTGCTCTCGGACATGCTGGACGTCCGGGAAGACGGGACGCCCCGGTATGAAGATGCCCTGAAAGTGGCCGTGAACCGGCATGACGTGTCTGTCATCCGGGTGTATGATCCCCGGGAGAGGGTGCTTCCCGACGTGGGACTCGTGCACGTGAAAGATTCGGAAAGCGGAGCCGCCGCCTGGGTGAACACCTCGTCTCGTTCCATGCGGGCAGCCTATGCCCGATGGTTCTCCGATGCATCGGCCGCTTCGCTCAAACTGTTTAACAAATACCAGGTCGACAGTGTGGATATCGCGACCGACCAGGATTATGTCAAGGGGCTCATGGCCCTGTTCCACAAACGATGAAAGGAAAAATCCTCATAGCGCTCCTGCTGCTGGGTACCGTTTCGGTAAATGCCCGGGAGGGCTCCTTCATCCGTCAGGCAACCCCGCGCGATTCGATTCTTGTGGCAGACCGTCTCCTGTACGGCTTTGAATTGGAGGACGTTCCGGACAGCATCAAGCTGGCTTTCCCGGAAGTCCAGTCTCCGCTGATGCAGGACGTGCTGGCCCTGCCCGTGTGGCAGGTCGACACCCTCAAGATCCGGAAGATCCGCGCTTCCAACGCCCGGCTCCTGACAATCCGTGCCCAGATTGCGATCCAGCCTTTTGAAGAAGGCGTGTACGACCTTCCGCCGCTGCAGGTGCAGCGCATCCGTCCGGACGGGACATCCGATACTCTCCGGTTCGATCCGCAGCAGATTGATGTACGGACCATGCCGGTAGACACGGCGACGTATGTTCCCCACGACCTCCGTGGCCAGATCCGGTATCCGCTGACGATGGAGGAGGTTGTCCCCTGGGTGCTTGGCCTGTGGGGGGTCGCCCTGCTGGTGGCCGGAGTCGCTGCCTGGATCGGAAGCCGCCGCCGGAAAGAGGAGGGGGCTGCCTTCCGGGAGCCGGCCCATATCACGGCGCTCCGCAAACTGGACAGGTTCCGCGGGGACAAATACTGGGCGCCGGACAAGCAGAAGCAGTTCTATTCCGGGGTGACGGATGCCCTGCGCGAGTATATCGTGGCCCGGTACGGCGTGGGAGCGATGGAAATGACGACGGCGGAAATCTTCGCCGACCTTCGCCGCACGGACGTTCCCGCCGACCTTTACGAAGAGATGAAAGGACTCTTTGAAAGGGCTGATTTCGTGAAATTTGCCAAGTTTGTCGCATCGCCGGAAGACAACGCCACCGTTCTTCCGCAGGCGATTCGGTTCGTGACGTCGACCTATCAGGCGGAGGTGGAGGAAGAGGCTGCGCAGGAGGAAGCGGATCCCGCCCCTGCGGCCCCGGAAGCTCGTCACGAAGAGAAAGACGAAGATTATATGCCGAAGTAAGCCATGTTTTTTGAATATCCATATCTGCTTTGGCTCGAGGTTGTTCCGGTCCTTCTCCTGGTCCTGTATGCCTGGAGGGAATGGAAGGAGCGGCGTCCGCACCTGCGCGTGTCGACGATCGCTCCGTGGAAGACGGAAGGCGGAAGCGTCCTCGCTCTCCTGCGTCACCTTCCTGCTCTCCTGCGGGCCGCAGCCCTCTCCCTTGTCATTGTCGCGATCGCCCGGCCCCGTTCTTCTACCCAGATGGAGAAGGTGGATACCGAGGGCATCGACATCGTCCTTGCCGTGGATGTGTCCACGAGTATGCTGGCCCGGGATTTCTCGCCGGACCGCCTCAGTGCCGCCAAGGACATTTCCATTGAATTCATCGCCCAGCGTCCCTCGGACCGCATGGGAATCGTCGTGTTTGCCGGGGAAAGCTACACCCAGTGTCCGCTGACGACCGACCGGGCTACTCTGATCAACCTGATGAAGGATGTCCAGACAGACCTGATCGAGGACGGTACCGCCATCGGAAACGGCCTGGCAACAGCGGTGGCACGCATGAAGGATTCCGATGCCAAGAGCCGTGTGGTGATCCTCTTGACCGACGGTGTGAACAACTCCGGGGAAGTCGATCCCGGCATGGCCGCCGAAATCGCCAAGACCTACGGTATCCGTGTCTACACCATCGGAGTCGGCCGCCAGGGCGAAGCACCGTATCCGGTCATGACTCCATGGGGGCCGGACGTGCAGATGATGCCGGTGCAGATCGACGAAGACCTTTTGCGCCGGATTGCCTCCGAGACCGGCGGCAAGTATTTCCGGGCGGATGACAATACCAAGCTGTCCGAGATCTACAGCGAGATCAACCGGATGGAGAAAACCCGGACGACCGTGGACAGTTTCCCGGTCTACAAGGACCTGTTTACCCGATATGCCGTGGCCGCGCTCGTATGTCTGCTTGTGGAGATGCTCCTGCGCGCCCTGATGAGAAAGCTTCCTTGAGCCATGTTGATGTTTGCGCAATACCGATTCCTGTATCTCCTGCTGCTGATCCCTGTATTCCTGGTGGTCTACGGGGTTCTGCGGGCTATGCGGAAACGCCGTCTCCGCAAATTCGGCGACGAGGCTTTGGTGGAGGCCCTGATGCCTTCCTGGTCCGGTTCGAAAGGCTGGGTGAAGATGATCCTGTTCTGCCTGGGTTTCCTGTTTTTCGTCATCGGTCTGGCCCGCCCGCAGATCGGGGCGAAGCTCTCGGAGCACAAGACCCGCGGCGCGGAGATCGTGATCTGTCTGGATGTTTCGAATTCCATGCTGGCCGAGGACTACTCCCCGAACCGGCTGGAGCGTGCCAAGCTTTCGATTTCCCGCCTGACGGACAAACTCAAGGATGACCGGATCGGACTGATCCTGTTTGCCGGGACCTCGTTCGTCCAGTTGCCTATCACCACGGACTATGTCTCTGCCAAGATGTTCCTCGGGAGCATCGACACGGGTTCGGTTCCCGTGCAGGGAACGGCGATCGGGGATGCGATTATCACGGCCATCCGCAGTTTCAGCGCCCAGAGCGAGAAAAGCCGGGTGATCGTGGTCATTTCCGATGGTGAGAATCATGAGGACGATGCCGTCGCGGCCGCGAAGGAAGCCGCTGAAAACGGGATCCGGGTCTATACGATCGGCGTCGGTTCTGCCGAGGGGCAGCCGATTCCTTTCGAGGGAGGCCTCATGAAGGACAAGAACGGCGAGATTGTCGTGACGAAACTGGACGAGGATACGCTCCGCCGGATTGCGAAAGCCGGAGGCGGCGCCTACATCCATGCCGGCAATGACGAATTCGGCCTGAATCCGATCATTGAAGACGTGCAGAAGATGGAGGATGAAGAGTTCGGATCCCTCGTCTTCGAAGAGTATGACGAACAGTACATGTATTTCTTTGCGATTGCGCTGGTGCTGTGGGTGGTGGAACTGCTTATCGGCGAGCGCCGTCCCAGAAGGAAATGGTTTGACAGATGAGAAAGTTATTGATAGTCATAGGATTGCTTCTTTCAGTCAGTGCAATGGCACAAGTAGACCGGAAGGATGTCCGCCGGGGAAACCGCCAGTTTTCCCGGGAGCGGTACGACGATGCCGACATCAGTTACCGCCGGGCCCTGAACGCCGACAGCACGTCGGTGGCTGCGGCGTACAACCTGGGGAACACGCTGTACCGGCAGGGCGATGACGAAGGAGCCGTGAAGTATTACGGACAGGCTCTCCGGCATGTGGGAGAAGCCTCTCCCCGGAAACAGGCGGCCTATGGGTTCCAGACCTATTTCAATCTCGGGGATGCCGCCATCCGGAAGAAGGACTGGCGCGGGGCTGTGGATGCCTTCGTCGCGGCTTTGATGATTGATCCGGATGACCTGGAGGCGAAGGAAAACTACATCTATGCCCGCAAGATGCTGGAGAACAATCCGGACGGCGGCGGTGGCGGTCAGGATCAGAACAATCAGGACCAGAACCAGGACGATCAGAATCAGAATCAAGACCAGAACCAGGACCAGAACCAAGACCAGAACCAGAACCAGAACCAGGACCAGAATCAAGATCAGGACCAGAACCAGAATAACCAGGACCAGGATCAGAACCAGGATTCTCAGAAGCAGCCCGAGGGCGGTTCGGAGATTTCCCCGCAGCAGGCCCAGCAGATGCTGCAGGCCATCCAGGCCAAGGAGAAGGAGACTCAGGACAAGGTGAACAAGGAGAAGGCGGCCGCTTTGAAGGCCCGCCAGAAAGAGAAGAATTGGTAAGGCATGAAAAGAGCGTTTTTGACCGTTTTGGCCGCTTTGGCGGCTGTGCTCGGATGGGGGCAGACCATCCGGGTGGAGGTGCATAATATCGTGGAGCTTTCAGAGAGGTTCAATGTCGTCTTCGTCGTGGAAGGCGAGCATGCACCGTCGGACTTCCAATGGAATCCGGGGGATGATTTCACCCTGGTATGGGGCCCGCAGAAAGGTTCATCCACAAGTATTTCCGTCATCAACGGAAAGACGACCCGCTCATCCCAGACTTCCTATACGTATATCCTTCAGCCCAAGAAGACCGGAACGTTCCAGCTGGCCTCCGCTCTGGCGAAAGTAAAAGGGACGTCCATTCAGTCCAAGTCGGTACAGGTGACGGTCGTGGACAACGGAAGCGGCTCTTCCTCTTCCGGCAGCAGTTCCGGGGGGGCGTCCGCCCAGCCGTCTTCGGGATCGTCTTCCTCTTCCGCCCGGTCTTCCGCAACGGATGACGAAATCTTCATGCGGCTGAGCCTGAGCCGGCGTGAGGCTGTGGTCGGCGAGCCGGTCACGGCGACTCTCAAGATCTACCATCGGGCCAACCTGACCGGTTTTGAGAATGCCAAGTTCCCTTCGTTCAACGGTTTTTGGAGCCAGGAGGTGGAGACGCCCACCAATATCGAATTCCAGCGCGAGCAGGTGGGGGACAAGATTTACAACGCGGCGGTGCTGCGCCGCTGGGTGCTGATTCCCCAGAAATCCGGTACCTTGACGATCGATCCTTCCGAGGTGGTGTGCCTGGTGAATGTGCGGACCCAGCGGGCGCGGACCGGTTCGATCTTCGATGACTTTTTCGAGAACGACTACATCACCCAGCGGCAGCGGGTGACGACCCCGGCCGTCCCGGTCAAGGTCTCCGCCCTGCCTTCGGGTGCGCCGGCTTCCTTTACCGGTGCCGTGGGTACGTACAGCATTTCCGCGCGGTTGAGCAAGGACTCCCTCCGTACGCATGACGCCGCCTCCCTCCTGGTGACGGTGACGGGCAAGGGAAACGTTTCCCTGCTGGAAGCGCCGAAAATCAGTTTCCCGCCGGATTTTGAGGTCTATGACGTGAAGACGACGACCTCCGCCGACAAGAGCGGGACCAACGGTTCCAAGACATTTGAGTATCCGTTTATTCCACGGAGTCCGGGAGATTTCTCCCTTTCTCCGGTGAGCTTCTCCTATTTTGACGTCAATTCCCACCGTTATGCGACGGTGTCGACGGATTCCCTCCGCGTGCGCGTCGCCCGTTCCGCCGGAGGGGCGGCTTCGGGCGTCCCGGACGGTTCCGCGACCCTGACCGTTGACCGGAAAGGCGTGAAGAACCTTGGCGAAGATATCCGTTTTATCCGTTCCAAGACCTCCCTGGGCGAGCGCTCTGCTTTCTTTGTGGGCAGGCCCTTGTATTGGATTCTTGCCCTGCTGCTGGTCGCGGCGGCGGTGGTGGTATGGCTGTCCCTGCGGAAAATGGCTGCCCGGCGGGCCGATGTGGTGGGCAACCGTAACCGCAAGGCGACCCGCGAGGCTCTCAAGCGGCTCGGACAGGCCCGGGAATTCCTGCAGAAGAACCTGTATACGGCTTTCTATGAGGAACTGCACCGGGCGTTGATCGGTTTCGTTTCCGATAAGCTGACAATGGATATGGCGGACCAGACCAAGGAGAATATCGCCGATGCCCTCTCCGCCCGCGGGGTCGGTGCGGAAACCGTATCCTCCTTCACCGAACTGCTGGATGCCTGCGAGTATGCCCGCTATGCCCCGGATGCCGGCCATGAGGCCATGAATCTTCATTACGAACAGGCGGTTTCCGCCATCACCGCGATTGACGCCTCCATGAAATCTTCCGTGAAAAAGCCGCTGTCCGCCACCCGTTCCGCGCTGCTGGCGGTGCTGCTGCTCTGCCTGCCGGGAGTCTCCCGTGCGGCTGACAACTACCCTGATTCGCTTTGGAAAGCGGGCGTGGAAGCCTATACGGCCGGAGACTGGTCTTCGGCCCTGTCCGACTGGTCAGACGTGGAAGCGACAGGCTTGCGCTCCAAAGAACTGTACTACAACCTGGGCAATGCCTGCTTCAAGACGGGGAAAACGGCCCGTGCCATCCTCTATTACGAACGGGCGCTCCGGCTGGACCCTTCGGATCCGGACGTTCGGTACAACCTCGAATTTGCCCGCAGCCAGACCCAGGACCGGATTGATGAGGTTCCCGAGTTCATCCTGAAGACCTGGACCCGCAACCTTTGCTATCTGTTGGGATCCGATGTCTGGGCGGTCCTTTCGCTCGTCCTGCTGGCTGCGACCCTTGCCTTGGTGCTGCTGTACCTGCTGGGAGCGACGGCAGGTGCCCGCCGGTGCGGTTTCTTCGGAGCCATTGCTACCCTTCTGCTGACATTTGCCTGCTGGGGTTTTGCCCGATTCCAGCAGACAGAAGCAGCCCGGACGGATGCCGCCGTCGTCATGCGCGCGGTTTCTTCCGTTCAGAGCACTCCTTCCGGAGATACCGCCACGGCCCTTTTCATCCTGCATGAGGGGACAAAGGTCAAAGTGATGGATACGGTATCCGGCTATACCCTGATTGAGCTCTCCGATGGCCGGCAGGGCTGGATCCCGACCGGAGACATTGAAATCATCTGAGTACCATGAAGCGTCGGAAACTCTCCTACTGGCTTTTCGTGCGGATCCCTTTCTGGTTCGTTGCAGGAAGTGTGGCCCTGGTCGCGCTGTTGCGCTACGTACCGGTCCGGTATACGCCGCTGATGGCCGTCCGCGCGGTCCAGCACCGCGACGAGGAGGGATTCCGGACCATCCGCCACTGGCGGTCTCTTTCCGAAATCTCCCCTGAGATGGTCAAGGCCGTGATTGCCAGCGAGGACAACCGGTTTGACAACCATAGGGGCTTTGACTGGAATGAGATCGGGGCCATGTGGTCGGAGCATTTCCAGAAAGGGAAGAAGTTGAGGGGATGCAGCACGATTTCCCAGCAGACAGCCAAGAATGTCTTTACCTGGGGAACGCCGACCCTTCTCCGGAAAGGATTCGAGGCCTGGTGGACTTTCCTGATCGAGCGGATCTGGGGTAAGGAGCGGATCATGGAAGTGTACCTCAACGTCGCGGAAACGGGTCTCGGGCTCTATGGGGCCGAAGCGGCAGCGACGGCCTATTACGGAATCCCTGCTTCCCGCCTGAAACGGAGCCAGGCTGCCGGCATCGCCGCCTGTCTCCCGAGTCCCCTGAAGATGTCGCCGGACCATCCGACGGAGTATACCCGGAAACGGGTTTCCAAGATTGTTTCCCTGATACCTAAAATCGCCTACCCGGACTGGGTAGATAATCCATCTTCATTATGATGAACAAGTACAGTATTCTTCTTGTGGCGTTTCTTGCAGCAGGCTGCGGAACCACTTACCGGGCTTCCGATATGAATATGGGCGGGGCTGACCAGGAAGTCAACATCGGCTACGGTACGACCAAACGGGGAGACTTGACCTCGTCGGTCGCGACCCTGGATATCCAGGACCGGGAGATCGATGGGTATACCAACATGTATGATTACCTCCGCGGCCGTGTTCCGGGCGTATCTGTCGGTCCGGACAACTCCATCACCATCCGCGGTAAGAGTTCCATCAATCTTTCCAACGAACCCTTGATCATGGTGGATGGTGTGGAGATCGAAGACCTCTCCATCATCAATCCCAAGGATGTGAAGACGGTGGATGTCATAAAAGATGGCTCCTCTTCCATCTACGGTGTCAGAGGAGCCAATGGGGTGATTCTGATTACCACCAAGGGTCATTAATAGCGGTTCAGCGGGCGTCCGGCGGTCATCATGTGGACTTTCCGGACGACATCTTCGAGGACGGCTTCGTGGGCTTTGCGCTCGGCGAGCTGGTCCTCGGAAGGATCTTTGGCGGTCAGTGCCGCGAAATGACGGTTGGCGGAATCCAGTACCGTATCGATCAATTCCACGATATTGAGCATGTCCTTCTCTTCGAAGCCACGGGAGGTGATGGCCGGCGTACCCACCCTCAGGCCACTGGTCTGGAAGGGACTGCGGCTGTCGAACGGCACCATGTTCTTGTTCACGGTGATGTCGGCGCGGACCAGTTCCTTTTCAGCAACGCGTCCGGTCAGGTCCGGGAACTTGGTCCTCAGGTCGATCAGCATGAGGTGGTTGTCCGTACCGCCTGAAATGACCTTGTAACCTTTGCGGAGGAACGCTTCGCACATGGCGGCGGCGTTGGCGACGACTTGTTTCTGGTACTGCTTGTATTCCGGCTGCATGGCCTCGAAGAAAGCGACGGCCTTGGCGGCGATGACATGCTCGAGCGGTCCGCCCTGGATGCCGGGGACGACGCTGGAGTTGAGGATTGCGCTCATCTTCTTGATTTCGCCCTTCGGGGTGGTAAGGCCCCAGGGGTTGTCGAAGTCCTTGCCCATCAGGATGATGCCGCCGCGCGGTCCACGAAGGGTCTTGTGGGTGGTGGAGGTGACAATGTGGGCGTATTTCACAGGATTCTTCAGGAGGCCTGCGGCAATCAGGCCGGCGGTATGGGCCATGTCGATCCAGAGGAGGGCACCTACTTCATCGGCAATCTTGCGCATGCGCTCATAGTCCCATTCGCGGGAGTAGGCGGAGGCACCGCCGATGATGAGTTTCGGCTTGCACTCCAGCGCCTTGCGCTCCATCTCATCATAGTCGACGCGGCCGGTTTCGGGATCAAGGCCGTAGGCAACCGGTTTGTACAGGATGCCGGATGCATTGACCGGGGATCCGTGGGTAAGGTGTCCGCCCATGGAGAGGTCGAGTCCCATGAAGACGTCGCCCGGACGGAGGCAGGCCATGATAACGGCCATATTGGCCTGGGCACCGGAGTGCGGCTGGACATTGGCGTACTCGGCATCATACAGTTTGCAGAGACGGTCGATGGCGAGCTGCTCAATCTGGTCCACCACCTCGCACCCGCCATAATAGCGCTTTCCGGGATACCCTTCGGCGTACTTGTTGGTGCAGATGGAGCCCATGGCTTCCATTACCTGGTTGGAAACATAGTTTTCAGAGGCAATCAATTCAAGGCCAGAAGACTGGCGGTCGTGCTCTTTCTTGATGAGGTCGAAGACCTGAAGATCTTGTTTCATAATTAGGGTTTCAGCGTTGAGGTTACAGATGCGGTAAGCATCATACAAATATACTCCTTTTTTTGGATTTTAATCGTAAATTTGCGTTTATGAAAGACAGAAAACTGCTGAATGTCGAACTTCACCGGATTTCGGTGGAACAGTATCGTTCCCGTGCCGCTTCCGGGCTTGCCGTGGTGCTGGACAACATCCGCAGCGCGCATAATGTCGGCTCTGCCTTCCGGAGTGCCGATTCGTTCGGCGTGGACAAGGTTTTCCTGTGCGGAATCTGCGCTGTCCCTCCTTCGGCCGACGTCCATAAGTCTGCGCTCGGGGCAGAAGAATCGGTTCCCTGGGAGTATGCAGAGGACACCGTGTCAGTCATCCGCCGCCTCCGGGAAGACGGCTATACCGTCATCGCCGTCGAACAGACTGTCCATGCGGAAAAACTCGGCACCTTCCGGCGCGACCCCGGCCGGAAATATGCCCTGGTGTTCGGGAATGAAGTGTCCGGCGTGCAGCAGGAAGTGGTGGACGCTTCGGACCTGTCCCTGGAGATTCCCCAATCCGGTACCAAACACTCCCTCAACGTATCCGTCGCCGTCGGTGTGGTTCTGTGGGAGATGGTGCGCTGAGAGAGGGGGCGTCCCGGAAGCCGCGCTCGTTTAGCGGAGACAGGAGCGGACCGCCTGCTCGATTCCTTCTCCTGACAGGCCTTCTTCGACCGGATTTCCCTGCGGATCCAGCAGGACGACAAAAGGAATACTGCCAAACTCAAAATATCCGGACGGTTCGTTGTCCACATCGAAGAGCTGGGGAAAAGTGATTCCGTACTCTTCCATTACCGCCGTGGTGTCGTCGATGAGTTCGTCCATCGGAACGCCCAGCACTGTCAATCCCTTGCTCCTGTATTTTTCATGGATCCGCTGGATGTTGACACATTCCGCGCATCCTTCCTCGCTTCCCGATACCCAGAACACGACCAGGGTATGCTTTCCCTTGCCGACAAAGTCCGACCAGTGTCCTTTCTTCAGGCCTACATGTCCGGACCGGCTGACGGTCAGCAGGGGATGGGGAAGGCGCTGGGGCTCCTGCGCCTGGGTTTCGTTGCATGCGGTCAGGATGGCGAGCGCGAGGAAGAATCCCCGAAGGATGTCAGGATATTTCTTCATGGTAAGGTCGTAATAATTAGTTGTTTCAGCAGTCTCCGGCAGGAAACCCCTGCGGACAAATATACGAAAAAACATTCGCTTTTCCGGTATTTTATGCCGGCCTTTCCCTGTGCAGGGATTTGGCGCATCCCGCGCCTATCTTTGCGGGCATGACGACGTACTATTGCCATACTGTCGAGGAAGCGCTCCGGCGGGCTAAGAAAGCGGGTCGGCGGCCGGGTTGTTATTACGGGGGAATCCTGCTGCGGAGCGGGAAGAAGGGATTTGCCATATACCGGGACGGGAAGGAGGTGGAACGATATTCCGTCTGTTCCAAGAATGGAAAAGAGGAACCTGGGACCTGCGCTGGAAGACGGTATGGTTTTTAAGGCAGTCCCTGTTGGAAATGGCCCTGAATTGTTTATCTTTGCAGTAATCAACAGATGTGACTATGAAAAAAGTTTTTTGCATTCTTTCCTTACTGGTGTGGTCTATTGCGGCCTTCGCCCAGATTTCCAGGATTCCGCAGCGGCTGGAGCTGGTTCAAATCGAAGTCAACGATGGGGAGCTGAACCTCGAAGTGTTCGATATGCCCAGGGACGGGGAAAGCCATTATTATCTTTCCGTCGGGACGCTGGGGCTTGGTGACGAGGTTGTCCAGTTCCACATCGATCCCCTCTTTGAACTGTTTATCCCGCTGGGCGATACGCTGGACGAGGCCATGGAAACCCTTGGCGGGATACAGGAACTGTTCAAGTCTTCCCCCGGAACTTCGATGCTGGTGGACGGCTGCCTGGCAGCGGGCTTCCCCAACGACAAAGTGGAACCGGTGAAAGTGACGTACCGGAAGCAGCTCCTGAGCCGCATACTGGAGTTCAGCCTGGAGCGTGAGGGCTTTGTCCGCATGACCCAGGTTTCGAGAATGGATTTCAAATCCCTGGTTTCAAGCCTGAAAATGTACCGCAAGATTCATCCGAAGAAACCGTAGCGCGCCGCCCTTTATCGCCCGCCCGTTTGGCGGGCTTTCTTTTCTCCTGGCCGCTGTTGGTGCGGAAATTGTAAAGAGGATGACATACCCAATCTAAATGCCAATGAAAACGAAAATTTTAGTCAGAATCGCCGCCGTCATCGGCCTTCTCGTCACTTTCTCCCTGCTGACATCCTGCCAGTCCAAAGAAGAAAAGGTGATTTCGCAATTGGA
>JAGAHD010000032.1 GCA_017627255.1 Bacteroidales bacterium
ATATATCCGGTACTACAACAACGATAGAATCAAACTGAGGCTAAAAGGAAAGAGCCCGGTGCAATACCGAGCTCTCTTCCAATCTAAGGCCTCGTAACTAATGTTTAACCGTCCAACTTTTGGGGGTCACATCATCGGCCAGCCCCTTGTCTTTTAATAAAAAGAGTGGATCAGCTGAACATGTACCGCAGTCCCAGTGCGATGCCGAACCATCCGATACGGTTACGGCTGGCCGGAAGCAGATAAGAAGGGCGGATGTCCAAGGAAAGCTGGAGCGGGAAGGAAAAACGATATTCGATTCCCGCCTGGGCCGTCAGTCCCAGGAAGGGGCGGCCGGTATAACTGGAGGGATCGTCGTTGTTGACAAAAGCCCCGTATCCGAGCACGGCACCCGGACCGGCATAGATTCCCCATTCCCCGTCCGAGGACCATTCGGGCTGGAACAACGTGAAATTGTACAGGGCGCTGGCCTTGAACCCGCTGCTTCCCCACACGCCGAGTTCCCCTTCGATGAAATCGTACTCGTGGCCGAACAGGGAGAAATAATGCTCATAGCTGACTTCCCCGATACCGGCTTTGCCGCTCAGGCCGGTCCTGAACCCAACGGCCTTCGGCTGAGCGAAGGCTGACAGGGAAAGGCAGACCGCCAAAAAGGCTGTGATGACTCTTTTCATAACGGAAAACTATTTGACCATGCCGCTGAAGCCCATGAAAGCCATGGCCAGGATGCCGACGCTCACCAGGGCGATCGGGACACCCTTGAATGCCTTGGGCACGTCGTTGAGGGCCAGATGTTCACGGATTCCAGCGAAGATGACCATGGAAAGACCGTAACCGAGAGAGGTCGCGAACGCATAGACCATCGCTTCGCCGAGGTTCAGGAAATGGGCCTCGCCGCCGAATGTGAACTGCTTGGTAACCACGTCGATCGCAACACCCAGCACCGCGCAGTTGGTCGTGATCAGGGGCAGGAAGATGCCCAGCGCCTGATACAGGGACGGGCTGACTTTCTTGAGCACGATCTCCACCATCTGCACGAGAGCCGCAATCACAAGGATAAAGGCGATCGTCTGCAAGAAGGTGATATTGAGCGGGATGAGGAGATACTTGTTGATGAGGAAGGTCACCAGCGTGGCCAGGGTGATCACGAAGCACACGGCCATCGACATGCCAGTCGCGGTGGAGAGCTTGTTGGAGACGCCGAGGAACGGGCAGATGCCGAGGAACTGCGCCAGAACGATATTATTGACGAATATCGCCGAAATGATAATCAGAAAATACTCCATAAGGCTCAGTTCTTTTTAAGGTATTTGTTGAACAGGACCATCAGGTAGCCCAGGCAGATGAAAGCGCCCGGAGCCATCACGAAAGCGAGCATGCCGTCATGGCCGCCGATGAAATTCCATCCGAAGATGGAACCGCTGCCGAGAATCTCGCGGACCGCACCCAGCACCGTCAGGGAGCAGGTGAAACCGAGCCCGACACCCAGGCCGTCACAGGCCGATTCAAGCACACCGTGCTTGTTGGCAAAGGCTTCGGCACGGCCGAGGATGATGCAGTTCACCACGATGAGCGGAATGAACAGGCCCAGCGTCTCGTACATGGCCGGCGTGTAGGCCTGCATGAGCAGCTGCACAAGGGTCACGAAAGTGGCGATGATGACGATATAGGCCGGGATATGGACCTTGTCCGGAATGACCGGGGCCACGGCTGAAATGGCCATGTTCGAAAGGACCAGCACGAAGAGGGTCGCCAGACCCATGCTGAGGCCGTTGATGGCCGAAGTGGTGGTAGCCAGGGTCGGACACATGCCGAGGATCAGCACGAATGTCGGATTGTTCCTGACAAGCCCGTCCGTAATCAGTTTCAGTTTGTTACTCATTGTCTTGTCCTCCTTCATCGTTAAGGGTCCGGAAAACGTTCACGGCCGCCTGGACGGCACGGGAATAGGCACGGGAAGTGATGGTGGAAGCCGTGATGGCGTCCACGTCGCCGCCGTCCTTCTTGACGCTCAGGATCTTGGCGGAAGGGTCGAAGCCCTTCCACTGGGCCATGAACTTCGCGTCAGACGTACATTTGGCACCGAGACCCGGTGTCTCGCTGTGGGAAAGGACGGACGTGTTGTACACCACGCCGTCCGGGGTGACACCCACCATCAGGGTGAGCGGACCGCCGAATCCGATGGTACCGGATTCAATGGCATAGCCGACTACGGAACCGCCCTGCAGGGCCTTGTAGCAGTGATAATCGGTTCCGTCTACGGAGACATTATTCATCTCCTCAACGGTATCAAAGCCGGGAAGGACGGCCGAAAGGGACTTCTCCGTCTTGGCCTGGGCGGCTTTCTCGATCGGGCCTTTGGTCAGCACGTACGCACCGCCCAGCAGGGCGGAGCAGACCAGGCAGACACCGGTCAGGACCACGGTCATGTTCTTGAGATTAGACTGGATTGCCATAGCTATTTCCTCCCGAACTTTTTCTGGTGGAACCACCGGTTCAGCAGCGGAACCACGGAATTCATGATAAGGATGGCGAAGGAAACGCCCTCAGGATAGGATCCGAAATAGCGGATCATCATGGTGAGGAAACCGATGCCAACGCCGAAGACGATCCCGCCCTTGACGGACATCGGAGAGGTCACATAATCCGTCGCCATAAAGCAGGCGCCGAGGATGAGGCCGCCGGTGAGAAGATTGAAGAGCGGATCGGTGAAACGGGCCGGGTTGATGCCCCAGAACAGCAGGGACGTCAGGGCCACGGTGGCGAAGACCGCCAGGGTGATCCACGGCTTGATGACCCGGCGGACGCACAGGTACACAAAACCGCAGAGCAGGGCCAGGGCGCAGACTTCACCGGCGCTGCCGCCGAGATTGGCGAACAGCAGCTGGCTGTAGCTGTAGTCCCCCATCAGATCCTGGACGGAAGCCCCCTGGAGGAGTCCTTCCTTGATGACACCGAGCGGGGTGGCGCCGGTCACGGCGTCAGCACCGAACAGCCCCTGGGGCTGGGACCAGGTCGTCATGTAGGTCGGGAAGGAGACCAGCAGGAAGACACGGCCGACCAGGGCAGGGTTCCAGATATTCTGGCCGAGGCCGCCGAAGGTCATCTTGGCAACGCCGATGGCGACGATCGCGCCGATGACCATGACCCACCACGGCGTGGTATAGGGCACGTTGAGGGCAAGCAGGATACCGGTCACGACAGCCGACAGGTCGCCGATGGTAGAAGCCTTGCCAAGCATATAACGGGTGATTCCGTACTCCAGCAGCACGCAGGAGCCCACGCTCACGAGCATGAGGACGATCTCCCTCCAGCCGTAGAACACGAAGGAGCAGAGGACCGCCGGCATGAGCGCGATCACGACATCCAGCATCAGGGATTTCGTAGAATCCTTGGAATGGATATGCGGAGAAGGTGATACTAACAATTTACTCATAATCGGTTACTTTTTAGCTTCTGCTGCCGCCCGGGCAGCCGCGGCCCTGGCACGGAGGACGCCCATGACGGCGCCCTTGCCCATGCGGATATTGTCCAGGAGCGGAATGTGGGCCGGGCAGGAATACAGGCAGCATCCGCATTCGATGCAGTCCTGCGCCGCATTGGCCTCCAGCGCTTCCACGTCATTGGCTTTCGCCAGCTTGTTCAGCAGGAACGGTTCCAAGCCCATCGGGCAGGCATCGGCGCATTTGCCACAGCGGATGCAGTTGGTCTCGGGGGCACGACGGGTTTCTTCCTCGGTCAGGATGAGGAGAGCGCCCGTACCCTTCACCGTCGCCGCATCCAGGTTGGCCACGGCCTTGCCCATCATCGGACCGCCGCTGATGACCTTGGCGGCGTTATCAGGCAGGCCGCCCAGATAGTCCAGGATGTAGCGGAGCGGAGTTCCTACCCTCACCAGCAGGTTGGCCTGGTGCGGAAAGCATGCTCCGGTCACGGTGACGGAATTGTCGATGACAGGCTTGTTCTTCTGGACCGCCTCATAGACCGCCAGGGCTGTGGCCACGTTCTGGACCACGGCGCCCACGCTGATCGGCAGGGCTCCGGAACCCACCTGACGATGCATTACAGCGTCAATCAGCTGCTTTTCACCGCCTTGCGGATACATCATCTTCATCGTCATCACCTCGATACCCTCATAGCCGAGCTTGGCAATGACTTCCTTGATGTGGGCGATGGCCTCAGGCTTGTTCTCCTCGATGGCAATGGTGCAGGGGACATTCCCCATCACCTGCCGGAGAATAGCGGCACCGATGACCACCTGCTCACCCTTTTCCAGAAGGGTGCGGAAATCGGACGTCAGGTAGGGTTCGCATTCGCATCCGTTGATGATGACGCGCTCGCACTTGGAACCCGGAGGCGGAGACAGTTTCACATGGGTCGGGAAGGTGGCGCCGCCGAGGCCCACCACGCCGCCGAGACGGATTTTCTCGATGATGGCCTTGTTGTCGGCGGGGATGTCTTTCACGAGCGTATCGGAAGTATCGATCCCTTCCGCCCACTCGTTGCCGTCAACCGCGATCTCGATGCACAGCTGCGGATTGCCGGCCAGGTCGGCGCGAGGGGCAACGCTCTTGACGGTTCCGGACACGGAGGAGTGGATGAACGCGGAAACGAATCCGCCTGGTTCAGCCACCACTTGGCCCACCTTCACCTTGTCGCCGGGGGCGACCACCGGCTTGGCAGGAGCGCCGATATGCTGGGCCACGGAAATGTAGACAGTCGGAGCAATCGGAAGCGTTTCGATCCGGCACTCGCGGGAAATCTTGTTGTCATGCGGATGGACTCCGCCGATGGAGAATGTTCTGTTGCCCATATTACTGTTCCTCCTTCTTGCTAGGTTCTTTCGCCGCTGCAGCAGCTTCGGCGGCCTTTTTCTTGCGGTCGGCGATGCGGGCCTTCACAGCTTCCTTGTCCAGCGGCTTCGGGAAATTCACCCCATGGATCGCACCCGTCGGACACATGGCCTCGCACTCACGGCAGAGCTTGCACTTGGCCGGGTCGATATAGGCCACGTTGTTCTCGAAGACGATGGCCCCGTGGGTACAGGTCTTGAAACAGATGCCGCACCCGATGCAGGCCGAGGCACAGGCCTTCTTGGCCACGGCGCCCTTGTCCTTGTTGATGCAGGAGACAAACTCGCGCATGCCGCGCGGGCCTTTCGGACGGAGCTCGATGACGCCCTTCGGGCAAGCCTTGGCGCAAGCGCCGCAGGCAGTGCACTTCTCCTCGTCCACGACCGGAAGCCCGGTGGCGGGATCCATGGAAAGGGCCCCGAACTGGCAGGCGGCCACGCAGTCTCCGCAGCCCAGGCAGCCGTAGGAGCAGCCCGTGTCTCCGCTGTAAAGGGCGGCCTTGACCTTGCAGGAGGCCGCACCGTCATAGTCATTGACCTTCGGCCGGCTCTCGCAGGAGCCGTTGCAGCGGACAACGGCCACCTGGGGCGCCTTGGCCTTCACCTCGTACCCGAGGATGGCCGCGACCTTCGCCATGACGTCGTTGCCTCCGACCGGACAGTAATTGTTGTCCAGGTTCGGGGCCTTGACGGCGGCCTCGGCAAACGCACGGCAGCCGGCAAAGCCGCATCCGCCGCAGTTGGCACCGGGCATCGCCTTCTCGACATCGTCGATCCGCGGATCCTCCTCCACCTTGAATTTCTTGGCCACAAGGTACAGGACGAGCGCGAGCACGAGTCCGAGGACGGTGATGGTCGCAATGGTCCAGATGATGATGTTAGTCATGATGGTTAGGTATAGTTTTGATTTTTATTGTTTCCGGATGGTGAATACATATTCGGTGCGGAGCCGGTCACGCAGGAACCACACCCCGAGGTAATACAGCGCGACCGCCCCGATGCCACAGAGGCCGGAGACCGCTTCGCCGACACCCAGGGCAATCAGTCCGAGGGTAACGGCCAACAGGACGAGAAGAGGTACGAAATAAGCGATCCAGACCGCCTTCATGCCCATGGACGAACTCAGCACCACTTCGACTTCGTCCCCGACTTGGGGTGCGGAGAAAGGATCGGTCGGTACCTGGACGGCTTTTTCCGTATATTCACTGAGTCCGCAGAGTCCCGCCGCATGGCAGGCCGAACAGGCTGAATGTGAGACGATCTCAACCAGCGTCTCCTTGGGAGTCACGGAGACGACCTTCCCGATATGACGGACCTCTTCCTTTCTCATTTTGATGTCTGGACGGATGAGAATTCATGACGCAGGCCAGACCAGGAGGTCAGCCTGCCGGACATAGCCCCGACCTTGAGCGGGACCTGGAAGAAGACCGGCAGCCGGTTGTCGTCATCGGTGAGCCAGATATAGGCGCTGTCGTCCCCCTCGAAAATATCCCCGGCGACGACGCTGATGCCCAGTTTCAAGGCCGATACCTTGCCGATTCCCTTGACCTGACGGGTCTCACGCCCCTTATAAGTCACGGTCAGCATCTGCACCTTGTCGTCGATGGCAAACGAGATGCGGTAGACCGTACCGGTTTTCAACTTGGAAGCATCCAGGCTGCGGACGAAATACAGCAGGGTCGTCACGTCGTACGTGCAGTCCCCGTAGGGGATTTCCGCTGTGCGAGGCCCCTTCGACTTGCTGTCGAGACTGGCATGGATCATGCCCGCCTTCCGGTCATAGACGAAATGGTTCTTGGCATAGTACCCGCCTTCATAAGTATCCCGCTCGAAGCGTTTCGGCTCCATGCCGGACAGGGCGAACCAGGATTCGAAACGTTCACGGATCTTGAAGAAGACATCGAAAAAAGCGGCGGTCTGGGCCGTGAACTTGCCGTGATAGACCGTCTCTCCGTTCAGTTGGGTCTGTTCGAGCTGGAGGGATCCCTTGGCCACGTCGGTCTGGACTGCATGCCAGTTATAGGAAATGGAATACCCCAGTTTCTCCCCGGCCTGGTACGGCTCGACGCCGTCACTCCGGGAAGGAAGACACCGCCCGCCCTGGGCGGAGGCGGTCAGGCCGGCACCCAGCAGGAGGACAGACACAATGAAAGATCGGATTTCCATGTCAGAAAGGTTGATTGGCCTGGGCGTCAAAGTCATTCACGCCGTAGGACGGAACATCGGGACTGCTGGCGGCACTCACGTAGGGGCGGGAAGCCTCGATATCCAGCGCCTGGTCCGGTTCGACGAATTTGACCTGGCTGGCCTTATATTTCATTTCAATGTCACACACTTCGCCGTTACGGTGTTTCGCAATGACGATAATCGCTTTTTCCCGGTCAGCCGGATCCTCGGACAGGCCGATAAAATCGGGCCGGTGGATGAAAATGACCATGTCGGCGTCCTGCTCGATGGAGCCGGATTCCCGAAGGTCGCTCAGCTGCGGCTTACCGGTACCGCCGGTACGCTGGACCGCATTTCGGGACAACTGCGACAGCGCAATGATCGGAATGTTCAGCTCCTTCGCCGTCGCTTTCAGTGTCCGGGAGATAGCAGCCACTTCCTGCTCCCGCATACCGCGGAGCTCGGAGGGCCCCTGCATCAGCTGGAGATAGTCTACCACGATGAGCCGGACCCCTTTCTGTTTCACCAGGCGCTTGGCCTTGGTGCGGAACTCCATGATCGGGATGCCCGGAGTGTCGTCGATGTACAGGGGAGCCTTCGACAGGCGGCGGAGGGTATCTTCCAGCTGCACCCATTCGTAATCTTCCAATTTCGTGCCGCCCTTGATCTTGTCGCCCGTCAGGCCGGATTCCGTCGTGATCAGGCGCTTGCCCAGCTGGTCGGCGGACATCTCCAGCGAGAAAAAGGCCACCGGCATGTTGTGGTCCACGGCGGCGTTGCGGGCGATGTTCAGGGAGAAGGCGGTCTTACCCACGGAAGGGCGGGCTGCCAGGATGATCAGGTCGGATTTCTGCCAGCCCTGGGTCACGCGGTCAATCGAAGGGAAACCGGACGGAACCCCGCTGGGCCCGGTCATGCCCTGGAGCTCCTGCAGGGTGTCCAGCACGGAGTTGATGATGGATCCGATGTCCTGGACATCCCGTTTGACATTGTTCTGGATCGCGGCGAAAACCTTGGATTGAGCGATGTCCATGAGGTCGTCCACGTTGGTGGACTCGTCATACGCCTGCTTGAGGATCTCATAGGATGCCGTGATCAGTTCCCGCTGGATCGTCTTCTGCTTGAGGATCTTGATGTAGTACTCGATGTGGGCGGCCGCGCCGATGTTCTGGGACAGGTTCGCCAAGGCGACCGGACCGCCGACGGCCTCCAGGTTTCCCTTGGAGCGGAGCTTGTCGCTCACGGTGATCAGGTCGATGGAGACATGCTCGTTGACGAGATCCGCCATGGCCTCGAAGATCATCCGGTGCTGGGGGTCGTAGAAGCAGGACGCTGTCAGTTCCTCCATCGACTCGTCAATGGTCGACGGCTCCACCAGCATGGCACCCAGGACTGCCTCCTCCACGTCAGGCGCCTGAGGGGGTTTGTTGCCCATCAGGGTCTCGAGGTTGACAGCCTGATCCTTCTTTCTGCGGGATACGTCAGGCATGGGACGGGATTCCTAGTCGAAATTCGGGTTGATCAGGATACGTCCGCAATGCTCGCAGATGATGAGTTTGCGGTTAGAGGAGATTTCCACCAGACGCTGCGGGGTGATGGTGTTGAAGCAGCCTCCGCAGGAATCGCCGTTGTACACCGACACCACGGCCAGGTGATTGTGGACACTCTGGCGGATGCGCTCATATGCGCTCATGGTACGGGCGTCGATCAGGGCGGCGCAGCTTTCGCGGCGCTCCCGCAGGACGGATTCCTCCTTGGCAGTAGACTCGACGATGGTGGCGAGCTCTTCCTTCTTGGCCTTGAGGTCCTCGGTCCGGATGGCGATCCGGTCCTTGAGGTCGTCCAGCTCGTCTTTGCGGCCGGCAATCTCATACCGGGTGTCCACGATGTTCTTCTCATCGATCTGGCGGAGAAGTTCCTGGTTCTCGATCTCCTTGTTCAGGGAATCGTATTCACGGCTGTTGGAGATGGTCTCCAGCTGGCGCTGGTACTTCTCGATGGTGCTCTCGTGTTCGGCAATGGAAAGCTTGCTTTCGGCAATGTTGCGGTTGAGCTGCTCGATGACGGCCGTGAGCTGGGCGGAACGGGCCTTCAGGTCGGAGATCTCGGCTTCGAGGGCCTCCACCTCTGCAGGAAGTTCGCCCCGGAGCTGGATGATCTTGTCGATTTCGGAATCGGCCTCCTGGAGTTCGTAGAGGGTCTTGAGCTTCTCCTCGACGCTCATGTCGGAGTCTGCGAAATTCTTCTGCAGGGAAACGAAAGTCTCGTGCTGGTCGATCGGCGCGTCTACTTTCTTGACGGTTTTCTTGGTTGCCATATATACTCTAAATCGATTTATTTATGCATAATAATAGCAGACCGGATTGCTCTGGTCCAGCTGCTCGCTGATGCGAACTGCAAAGGTAGGAAATTTTTCGCGGATAACCTTAAATAATATTCCCACAATGTCCACCTCGCTCTCGAAATGGCCGATATCCATGATCATGAAGCCTTCCGGCGTAAAGAAATTGTGATAGGAAATGTCGGCGCTGATATACAGGTCGGCACCGGAAGAACGGGCCGCGGCGATCTCCGATCCGCCCGATCCCCCGCACAAGGCGACGCGGCGGATCCGCTCCACGGGACGGGAACTGCGGATGAAGGTCAGGCCGAACCGTTCCTTGACGAAAGCCAGGGCTTCCGTGCCGGTTTTCGGCGATGGCCACATGCCCACGGTCCCGAGTCCGGTACCGCCTTCATCCTCCAGGATGGAAACGTCCTGCAGACCCAGCCGGTCGGCCATGGCGAAACTCACCCCGCCGGGAACCTTGTCCGCCGTCGTATGGGCGGCATAGACGGCAACCCCCGCACGGATGGCACGGATGATGGCATCACCGACGGGATCTCCGCCCCAAATCTGGCGGACACCCTTGAAAATCAGCGGATGATGGGTCACGACCATATTGCAGCCTTTCTCCACCGCTTCGTCAATCAGCTGCGGCGTACAGTCGAATCCGACCAGGACGCCGCACACCTCGTCTTCCGGCGAACCGATGCACAGTCCGCTGTTGTCCCAGTCCTCCTGGACCCCGAGCGGAGCGAATGCCTCCAGCGCGGCAGTGATATCCTTCACTTTCATAAGGCCTTCCTCACTTCCACCAGCTGGGCACGTACATTCCGGAGGGATTCCAGCGCCTTCACCCGCTTTTCCACGCTCCGCCGGTCGTCCGCAAGCCGGGCCGCAGCGCCGTCCAGGGTCATGCCCTGTTTTTTCACCAGCAACTGGACCTGCCGCAGCACCTCTACATCCTCTTCATGGAAAAGACGGTTCCCTTTCGCATTGCGGGAGGGCTTGATGTATTTCTCGAAATAATTGCTCCAGTAACGGACGGCGGACGTGCTCTCCCCGAGCAGGCCGGCCGTCTCCCCGATTGTATACAGTAGCTTTGCCATACGATGAGATACTATTCATGCAAAGATAGTAAAAACATCCGGGATTTCAATCCATGGACTGGGCCGTTAAAACCGACATGTAAAGCATATGGGCATATTCGTCCGGCGTCACGGAAGCGAAGAAGTAATTGACCGGATCCTGGACGACGCCGTCCTTCAGCACCTCGTAATGCAGATGCGGGGCGTAAACCCCTACGGAAATGCCCACGGTCCCGATTTTCTGGCCGCGCTGGACGCGCCGCCCTTTCGGAACCGAGATATCTCCCAGAAGGGCATAGCGGGTAGTGTATCCGTCCCCATGGTCGATCTCCACGATGTTGCCGAGTCCCTTGCGGGAGCGGATGACATCCCTCACGACACCATCGGCCACCGCATAGACCAGTTCTCCCTGCGGAGCCACGAGGTCCACTCCCCCGTGCTGCATGTCCACCTTATAGAGCGGATTATGCTTCACGCCGACCGACGCGCCGGTCTGGATATACGACATGCCGTGGAGCGGAAGGGAGAGGGGCGGAAGCCTGCGGCCGCTGTCCAGGGCTGCGTAGATTTCCCGGAAATTCTCCTCCACGCTGCCGGCCATCCGCATGAGGCTTTCGGCCTTGGACGATGACCTGGAGAGGTAGAAGCTGTCGGACAGGGAATCGCTGTCCTGGATCAGGTCCACCGCCGTCACCGGATCCAGCGATGGCGCATCGGTTTCAAACAGGCGCCGATAGATCGTGTTGTCCTTGACCTGCAACCCCTCCACTACGTCATCGACCAGGGAGAACTTCTCCCGCAGGGCGGGATAGTACTTGGCATACAGCGCATTCTCCCGGGCGAGGCGCTTTTCCTCCTCGGTCGAGAACAGCAGGGCGAACACGATATAGAATACCACGGACAGCGAGATGGTCGCCGCCAGGTAGCTCAAGACCCCGTGCAGGATCTTCCGGAAGCCGGATTCCTTCTTTTTCATCGTCTGCGGGGTTTGCGGACCATCGCGGCATAATCGGCCGGATCGATGTCCAGGTCCATATAGTTGGCGGGATTCACATAGTCATGCCGATACAAGACCTCATAGTGGAGATGGGGGCCTGTCACCCGTCCGGACTGGCCGCTCCGCCCGAGGCAGTCACCCCGGGAAAGCTTCTGTCCCTCATAGACATAGATTTCGCTCAGATGGGCATACCGGGTCACATACCCATACCCGTGATCGATTTCCACATGGTTGCCGTAACCGTAGAAATCGTGCGCCACTTTGACCACTTTCCCCTCTCCGGTGGCATAGACCGGATTGCCGGGCGGGCAGGCGAAATCCATCCCGGTGTGCATCTTGCCGGTTCCCAGGATGGGATCGCTGCGTACGCCGAACGGACTGGTCAGGGTAAACGAGGAGGGTTCGTTGGACATCGGAGGGATGGCCGGAATGCAGGAAGCCATGTTGCCGGCCGCCCGGCCCAGGGCATCCACATCATCAAATGATTTGGACTGCACATATGCCTTTTTTTCCAGGAAGTCCAGGCGGAGGGTCACTTTCCGGAGGATATTTCCCCGGTCCAGGACATCCAGGGCGGCATACCGGTTGACACCGCCGATTCCGGCTGAACGGGTCGCGGCGGGGATTTCGTCCATGCCGTAGACCGAACGGTAGATCCGGTCGTCCCGTACCGCCAGCAGGGACAGGATTTCCTCGTCCTGGTCCAGCCGGGCATCCAGCCTCTCCAGCCGCGAGGTCCAGTCCGCATTGCGGCGTTTCAGAAGTGCGGTTTTCGGCAGGTCGAGGCCGAACAACGACACGTAGATCCACAAGTAGAGGAAGAAGAGCAGCAAGGCAGAGACGACCACCGCGAGGATTTTCCACCCGCGGTAGCGTTTCTCTTCCCGGAGTTCCACAACGAGGGTTTCCGGGTCCAGTATATACTTCTCTATCTTCGACATCGGTTGCAAATATAGCGCTTTTTGCCGAAAAGCGCCGGAATCCGTGCATATTCCGTGCCAGCGTACGAGAGGCGCTTCTTTCATTTCTCCGTAAAAAGTTGTATTTTTGCGGGCTATAATTGAACATATGCTGACCAAACCCAACGATATGACCGCTAAAGAAATCAGACAGAAGTACCTGGAATTCTTCGCCGCCAAGGGCCACACCGTCGTGCCTTCCGCTCCGATGGTGATCAAGAACGACCCCACCCTCATGTTCACGAACGCGGGCATGAACCAGTTCAAGGATATCTTCCTCGGCAATACCACGCCGAAATTCCGCCGTGCCACCGACAGCCAGAAGTGCCTCAGGGTAAGCGGCAAGCATAACGACCTGGAGGCGGTTGGCCACGACGGCCGCCACCATACCATGTTCGAGATGCTGGGCAACTGGAGTTTCGGGGATTATTTCAAGGAAGAGGCCATCGACTGGGCCTGGGAGCTGCTGACCGACGTCTACAAGATCGACAAGGACAAGCTGTACGCCACCGTGTTCGAAGGCGCCGCCGAAGACGGTACGTCCCTCGATACCGAAGCCCAGCAGGCCTGGCTCCGCCACATGAGCCCCGACCATGTGCTCCTGGGCAACAAGCATGACAATTTCTGGGAAATGGGAGATACCGGTCCCTGCGGCCCCTGCTCTGAAATCCATATCGACCTCCGTTCCGACGAGGAGATCGCCCGGGTTCCCGGACGCGACCTCGTGAATACGGACAACGACCAGGTCATCGAGATCTGGAACCTCGTGTTCATGCAGTTCAACCGCAAGGCCGACGGCCACCTGGAGCCCCTTCCGGCCAAGAACATCGACACCGGCATGGGCTTCGAGCGCCTCTGCATGGTGCTTCAGGGAAAGACCTCGAACTATGACACCGACGTATTCAGCGGACTCATCGGCCGGCTCGAGGAACTGTCCGGACACCGGTACCATGAAAACGACGGCGTGGAAGTAGCCATGCGCGTATGTGCTGACCATATCCGTGCCATCGCGTTCTCCATCGCCGACGGCCA
>JAGAHD010000004.1 GCA_017627255.1 Bacteroidales bacterium
CCTGCAGCCGCGGCCCCTGCACCCGTATCCGTTCCGGAGCCGGCCCCTGCACCGGCACCCACACCAGCATCGGCTGCTGCCCCTGTACCTACTCCGGTACCCACACCCGCACCCGCCCCGGTTCAGGTCCCCGCCGACCAGGCGGCCGCTGCTCCGGCTCCCGCTACTGCAGCCCCTGCTCCGGCTCCGGAGCGTCGACGCCGGACTCCGAAGACAGGTTCTTCACTTTCCATGAACGCCATCATGGACGAGAAGGAGGAGGATGCGGCCGATTCGGCGGCGCCGGAGGAGGTCCGCCTGCCCGACGACGGCGAGATTATGGACAAGTGGAAGGAGCTCTCCGGAATGTATGCCTCCCGGCCCCGCCTGGCGAGCACCCTGGCCAATACGCAGCTTGAGATTTCCGAGGAGAACGGCGTGAAAGAGGTCTCCTTCTTCGTGACGAATGAGTCCCAGAAGCAGTGGATCGAGGAGAAACTCCTGAGGGAACTGGAGACTTCCTTCCGTCGGATGACGGCCTGCCCTAGAATCAATCTGGCCGTCTCGCTCATGCCGGAGGCAGAGCATGAGGAGGTTCCGTATATGCCCGCGGACAAGGCCCGGGACCTCATCAAGAAGAATCCGGAAGTCAGAGAATTTGTGGCCGCTCTCGGCCTTGATACGAAATAACATGAAATTACGCGCAGAAAACCTCGTCAAGAAATATGGCGTCCGCACAGTGGTGAAGGGCGTTTCGATGGAAGTCAACCAGGGAGAAATCGTCGGGTTCCTGGGCCCGAACGGAGCCGGAAAGACGACCAGCTTCTATATGATCACCGGCCAGATCGTTCCGAATGAAGGCCGGATCTTCCTCGATGACGAGGAGATCACCAAGCTTCCGATGTACAAGCGCTCCCAGAAAGGGGTGGGATACCTGCCGCAGGAAGCGTCCGTTTTCCGCAAGATGTCGGTGGAGGACAATATCATGTCCGTCATGGAGATGACCCGGATGACGCGGGAGGAACGGAACAGCCGCCTGGAGCAGCTGATTGACGAATTCAACCTTTCCAAAGTCCGGAAATCCCTCGGTATCCAGTTGTCCGGCGGTGAGCGCCGCCGCTGCGAAATCGCGCGGGCGCTGGCTGTCGACCCGAAATTCATCCTGCTGGACGAACCGTTCGCGGGCGTCGACCCGATTGCCGTGGAGGATATCCAGTATATCATTGCCAAACTCAAGTACCGCAACATCGGGGTCATCATCACCGACCACAACGTGGGAGAGACCCTCGCCATCACTGACCGGGCTTATCTCCTGTATGAGGGAACGATCCTGCAGGAAGGGACCCCGGAAGAACTGGCTGCCGACGAGGATGTCCGGACCAAGTATCTCGGTTCCGGTTTCGTCCTCAAGCGCTCCAAGAGCGTGGAGAGGGCCCGGGCGGAAGCCGAAGCGGCGCTTGCCGCCAAGGAGTCCCAGGAGTTTGGCACGACCCTTGTATAATACTAAACCGGTTAGTTTTGGTTGGTTTAGTTAATAATTAGGTACGAACAAGGCGAGGAATTTCCCCGCCTTGTTCGTATTCTGCCCGCATGGGTCAGATGACATAGTCTTCGATGTCCTTCACGCTGACCGGGTTGCCTCCGAGGATGAGCAGCCGTTCCACGACATTGCGGAGTTCGCGGATGTTGCCGGTCCAGGATTTCTTGACCAGCAGGTCGACGGCTTCAGGGGAGATTTCTTTCCGGGGCATGGCGGTCTCGGAGCAAATCTGGTCGAGGAAATAGTTGATCAACAGGGGAATGTCATCTTTCCGCTCGTCCAGGGTAGGAACCCGGATCACGATGACACTGAGGCGGTGATACAGGTCTTCGCGGAAATTTCCCTTGGCGATTTCGGCCTGGAGGTTCTTGTTGGTGGCGGAGACGACGCGTACGTTCACGGTTATGTCCTTGTCGGAACCCACACGGGAGATCTTCCGTTCCTGGAGTACCCGAAGGACCTTGGCCTGGGCGGCGAGGGACATGTCGCCGATCTCATCGAGGAAAAGGGTGCCTCCGTCCGCCTGCTCGAATTTTCCCTTATGCTGTTTGATGGCAGAAGTGAAAGACCCTTTTTCGTGTCCGAACAGTTCACTTTCAATCAGTTCCGATGGAATTGCCGCGCAGTTCACTTCTACGTACGGCATCATGGAGCGCTGGGACAGCTGGTGCAGGCTGCGGGCGACCAGTTCCTTTCCGGAACCGTTGGCTCCGGTGATCAGGACGCTGGCGTCGGTGGGGGCGACTTTTTCGATCATCTGCCGGATATGGCGGATGCCCTCCGACTCACCGATCATCTCCTGGCCGTAAACCTTTTTCTTGAGGATCTTGGTCTGGGTGACGAGGTTGGCCTTGTCAGTAGCGTTTTTCAAGGTAATCAGGATCCGGTTGAGGTCCAGGGGCTTCCCGATGAAGTCGAACGCCCCTTTCTTGATGCAGTCGACGGCCGTGTCGATATCGGCATGGCCGGAGATCATGATGACCGGTGTCTCCACGCCGTCGGCGACAAGCGTCTGGAGCACTTCCGTTCCGTCCATTCCCGGCATCTTGATGTCGCAGAAAATGGCGTCATATTTGTCTTTCTCAGCCTTTTTGCAAGCCTCGTCGCCGTTTTCCGCCGTTTCTACCTGGTATCCTTCCATCTCGAGAATCTCCTTCAGGGAGTTGCGGATGGAACGTTCGTCGTCTACGATCAAAATTTTCATAATGTGCTTCTTTTATGCAAATATCGGACTTTTTTTCTATTTTTGTTTTCTCAACTTTGAAAGATATGAAAGTTCCGGATATTATTATAGCCGTCGACGGCTACTCCTCCACGGGCAAGAGCACCTTCGCCAAGATGGTTGCCCGGGAATTCTCGTTCCTGTACCTGGACAGCGGCGCCATGTACCGCGGCGTCACGCTCCATGCCATGGAAAACGGGATGATTGCTCCGGACGGGACGATTGACGAGGCGGCCCTGTCGGCTGTCATCGAGGATCTGGACCTCCATTTTTCCAGGGAGGACGGACAGACGAAACTGATGCTCGGCGGACGCTGCATCGAGGAGGATATCCGCACCCTTGCGGTCTCGTCCCATGTGAGTCCGGTTTCTGCCATCCCGTTTGTGCGGGCGTATGTGGACCGCCGCCTCCGCGCGTTTTCGGAAGGAGGGAGGGTCATCATGGACGGTCGTGACATCGGCACCACCGTCTTCCCGAATGCGGAATTGAAGATATTCATGGTTGCGGACACCCAGGTCCGGGCCAGGCGCCGGTTCGATGAAATGGCCGCCAAGGGACAGGATCCGGTTTTCGAGGAAGTCTTGCACAACCTCGAGGAGCGTGACTATATCGACTCCCACCGGGAAACATCACCGCTGCGCTGTCCGGAAGACGCGTTTATCATGGACAACACCCATATGACCCTCCATGAGGAACTGGTCTGGGTGCTGGGGGTCATCCAGGGCAAGTTCGGCCTTCTCGAAGCGCCTTCCCTGACATGGTGACCGTCGAAATCGACAAGGATTCCGGTTTCTGCGGCGGTGTGATTCGCGCGATATCCCGGGCGGAGGAGTTCCTCGGCCGGGAGGACCATCTGTATTCGCTGGGCGCGATTGTCCACAATGAAGCGGAACTGGAACGTCTGGGCGCCTGTGGCCTGAGGACCGTGAATGCGCTCGCGGACGTACCGGAAGGGGAGACGGTCCTGATCCGTGCCCACGGAGAGCCGCCTTCCACTTATGATGAGGCTCGGGACAGGAGACTGAAGGTGATCGACTGCACATGCCCCGTCGTCCTCCGCCTCCAGAAACATATCCGGGAGGCTTATCTCCGCCTCCATTCCGGCGGCCGTCACGGTACGCTCCTGATTTTCGGGAAGATCGGGCACGCCGAGGTGCTGGGACTGCTGGGCCAGGCGGAAGGAGATGCCATCGTCGTGGAGAACCGCAGGATGCTGGAAGAACGCCTGGGGGACATCGATTTCTCCGAGCCGGTCGAAATCTTCTCCCAGACCACCAAGAGCCCGTCGGAGTATGCAGACATCTGCCAGCGGATCCGTTCCCTGGGTTCACGGGTGACGGTCCATGACACGATCTGTGCCCAGGTGGCGAACCGGCACCAGCGGCTCGCTGCCTTTGCGCGGACGCACGACGTCCTGCTGTTCGTGTCGGGCCGTGCCAGTTCCAACGGGAAAGTCCTTTTCGACTTGTGCCGCCAGGAGAATCCCCGTTCCTGGCAGATCGGATCGGTTTCCGAGATCGATCCGGACTGGATCCGGGAGGGGGACCGGGTC
>JAGAHD010000033.1 GCA_017627255.1 Bacteroidales bacterium
AAAGAAGGCAAGCACGTTATGTGTATATTGAACGTGCTTCGGGCAAAGCTCGTTCACAGAATGTTCTCGGTAATAAAAAGAAATGCCGAGTACACGAAGGAATATAAACCAGCATGTTAATCAGCCATGAAAAACTTCCCAAGGGTAGCCGCGCGGCCAGGGGCGGGACGCCCCTATGAGCGCAATAAATATCCACAAACTATATCACTGAGTCGAAGTGGTGAGCCTGCCACTATCTTTTCCCTGAATCGTTTGGAAAATCCATAAGAATAATTAAGCAATAACTGTCAGAAAACAAACATCAGGGCGGCCGTAATATCGTTCGGAGCCAGGAACCAGGAACGGTCGCCCGTCCCCTTGCGGCCGCCCCAGCCTCCGATGCCGAGATCCAAATTCAGCCAGCGGGACAGAAGGAGGGAGTAACCGAGGGAGAACCCCGCTCCGTAAGCCTCTTCCTTGTTTTCGATTTGGGCAAGTCCCTTGACCCACCAGCCGGAATAGATGTACCAGGGCCACCAGCGCGCACCAGCGGAAAACCTTTGCGAACGGCCGCTGAGCCGCGCCGCCGCATCGATGGACACATGCCGGGAAATCCCATACTGGATAGCGGCCTGGACAGTTCCCAGCCGGGCATAATCCACCAGATTCGCGGAAACGGCCCAATTCCGGTCCTCCTCCCGGACAGGAGTCCCTTCGGACTGGAAACTGTCGAATACCGACTTCCCGATATGGAGCATCCCGCCCACGAGGGCACTGCCGGCGAGCGAAACTCCTGTCGCACGGTCTCCGGAAGCCGCCCCCCGAAGGACGAAACCACGGAGATCGGCGTACAGGTCCAGTTCCGGAGTCAGCCGGAAAGTGTTCAGGAGTCCGGCACCCGCCGCGAATTCGGTGGCAAAGATGCCTCCTCCCCCGATCCTGTATTCTTCCAGAAGGCCCATATGGGCATAGGGAGCCAAATTCCACCCCCGGTCTTCCCGGTAGCGGGAAACCGTATTGGTCAGGTTCCAGAGAAAGTCCCCGTGGACATAGGCAAAGCCGAAATCCTCCTGCAGAAAGCCATCCAGTTCCGTCACCTGGACACCGGAAACCGGTGCCGTTCCCCGACGGCTGAAGCGGAGGCCCTGCCAACCGAGCCTGGCTCCGAACTGCGGGGAGAACCATTTTCCGGCCGAGGCTTCCATGGCCAGTGCCGCCCGGCTGTCCCAGCGATGGATGCCGGTAATCCCGTTAACTCCGCCGCCAAACGCAAAGAACCAATTGTCCCAGAATCCGTTGGATAGCTCTCCTTTCCTGCCGGAAGCCTGTCTCCGGGTCCTCCAGACTCCGTCTCCGAACGTATAGCACACACCCGCCAGGGCCGTTGCGATTCCCGTATAACCGATTCCCGAGACCACGGAAGCATCCTCCGTCAGGAGCGTGGCGCGGAAATCGGCCGTGAGACTCACATGGTCGTGCAGACGGAACAGGTTCATAAAACCGATTCCTCCCGCATATTCGTTGTTCAGGACCCGGGTCCGGTCCCCGGAAACGAATTCATGGATAAAGCCCATGTGAAAATACGGAGCCACTTCCCAGAACCGGTCCCGCCGATAAGTCGAAAACGTATTGGTGGCATTCCAGAGAAGATCCGTATGGACATAGCCGAAACCGATCTTACGCTCCTGCATGGACAGACGGGCACCGTCCAGGGAGAGCCGGGCGCCGAACTGGGGCGAGAACCACTTTCCGACGGCGGCCCCGGAAGCCAGGGTCGGCTTGTCCAGTCCGGAAATGCCGCCTTTCACCCGGACATCCGTCGTCGAATGGATCCCGGCGGATCCCTGGACGAACCATTTGTCGAAGAAAGAGCCCAGTTCGAATTGTTCCTGCGCCGTGGCGATACCGCCCGAAACCAGGAAAGCCGCGATGGCCGTCAGCCTTCCCCTATTCCATCCAATCATCTTCATCATCTTGTTTATTCAGGCCATACATCCGGATCAGGGTGGAGATCTCGGGGTCCAGGTTGCCGCGGGAAACATACACCCGGTCGGCAGCGCAGGCCGCCAGATAACTCTGGACCGCACCCGGAATATCCCCCAGACGGGACTTCAGGATGGCCATCATGTAATTCACTTCCGGAGACCGCTTTTGGCGCTCCAGAATCTCCAATGCGTTGTAATTCCGATCAATAGCCAGGTATGCTACGGCCGTGTTATAATCCTTGTACGGGGCGAGCAACGTGGCCGCCCGTTCGAAGTCGCGGTCCCGGATGGCCTGCACTCCGTCCCGGTACACATCGTCCACCACCGTCGTTTCCACCGTGTCCTTCACCATCCCCTTCCGATGCATGTGGAAATCGAAGGAAACGGTCCGCAGCAAGGGATACAGGCTGTCCCGGAGATAAGGATAGAACGACTCCCCGCGCAGGAGAGCTTCCCGCCGGTCCGGATCACGGGTATCCCGCAAGCGGGCATACCGCTCTTTCGCCGGATCGTCCAGCCGGCTGCTCTCCGCAACCAGCCGGTCCAGTTCTTCCCAGTTTTCGGGATGGGAACGCGACCGGAAACGGACCCGGCCCACCTGTTCCCGATGGATATTACCCTCGGCATCCACCGAGAACCCCTTCTCCTGCAAGAGGGAATCCCGGACGGCTTCCATATACTGCTCGAAATAGCGGGAAACGGACCCGGCACGTCCTTCCGACAGCCGGGAATTCACCCCCCAGGCCCCTTCCGGAGAACAGTTTGCCGTGACGAGAATGCTGTCCAGGTCATAGATATCATTCCGGACCAGGTGCAGGAGACGGCGCTTGATCTGGCCGATCTCCGCCG
Organism: Bacteroidales bacterium; assembly: GCA_017627255.1. Classification (GTDB taxonomy): domain Bacteria; phylum Bacteroidota; class Bacteroidia; order Bacteroidales; family UBA932; genus Cryptobacteroides. The sequence continues at coordinate 2,814 of JAGAHD010000033.1, forward strand.
CATTGTCCCCTAACTCCGGCAGGATTTCGTCCTTTCCCACAGGGAACTGGATGGAACAGGAAGCATTCGCCTCCGCCCGACGGTACACGATTTCCGTCTTGTAGCGCACGATGTCATGCACGAAAGCTGACAAGGTGCTGATGTAGAATGTCAGTGTATCGGTCGCCGGGATGGTGTACAGCCGTTTTTCCTGCTGATGGATCTCACCCGAGACCGTGACGTCCACCTTGCGGAGTTTCGGGCGGGTGGTGACGGTATGGACATAATCATAGACGAAATCGCCGTCGTTCTCTTTCCAAAGCGTATCGAGCCGGATCCCTTCCGTCCGGACCGGGACCTTGACCAGGCGCTGGAACTTTTCCTCCCGGGATGCCCATTTCCGGTCATTGCGTTTCTTTTGGAACTGGCGGGTGTAATGCTGCACGGCCTCCTGTTCCGTAACACCGTAGCAGGCGGCGAATTCCTCTTCGCTCACCAGGGACGTATCGTTCCGGAAACGGTAAATCTGCGGGATGTTCCGCTCCAGGAAACGCTCCAGCAGGAAATGGTTCACGAAAACGGTGGAATCCGTCTCGATACTGTCCAGGAAACGCTGGTAGCGCTCGTATCCGCGCAGTTGCCGGCTACGGAAATCCTGGCCGGTCACCAGGACGGGATCCAGGTCAACCACATCTCCCAGAATGTACATCCGGGGATGCAGCGTCATCTCCCATTTCCGGTCCATCATGGACGCGGGGACGCGGATCCGGAACTCGATGTCCACCTTTCCGCCACGTTCCGCCTTATTCCGGAAGCGGGCCGTGACGACGGCCGCATCCAATACATCCGTCGCCACCATTTCTCCGGTCGTCTCGTCTTTCACCGCTTTCAGAAGAAGCAGGTCGCGACCATCCTCTCCCCGGACGACGATCGTGTCGGAATGTTCGAAATGAATGCCGGATACCTGGTCGGGCAGGAAATCCGCTTCCTTGGGCAAGGAAATCTTCACCGACTCGTTTCCGAGCCGGGACACTTTCCGCTGCGAGCCGCAGCCCCCGATCAGCAAGGCCACTGTCAGAAAAGACAGCAGGCCGAATCTTCTTCTTGCCGTACGATAATTTACCATGTTCATGCTAACCGGACGCAAAGATACGAAAAAAGTCCGGCCGAATCCCATCGGCCGGACTGATTCTTAGACCGGAACGGTTTACTGCTCGTCCGGACCCTGGTCGCCGCCCGGGTTGCCACCCGGCTGGCCACCGCCGTTGAACGGTCCCTGGGGACCACCCTGGAAC
>JAGAHD010000034.1 GCA_017627255.1 Bacteroidales bacterium
ATTTCTATTCCGGGGCGCAGGGCCGCCATCCCGCCTGGGGGTCGCGGTGCTTCGATTACGGCAAAGACGAAACCAAGTATTTCCTTCTCTCGAACGTGAAATACTGGATGGAAGAGTACCATATCGACGGATTCCGGTTCGACGGCGTGACGTCTATGCTGTACTGGGACCATGGCTTGGGGAAGGATTTCGTCGGCTATGACAATTATTTCAACCAGGGGGTGGACGAGAATGCCGTCACGTACCTGGCGCTGGCCAACATGCTGGTCCGGGAGATGAATCCGAACGCTTTCACGATCGCGGAGGATGTTTCCGGCATGGCCGGGCTGGCCGCCCCTTTCGAAAGAGGCGGTGTCGGCTTTGACTTCCGGATGTCCATGGGCGTGGCGGACCACTGGATCAAGTGGATCAAGGAACTCCCGGACGAACAATGGTCGGTCGGGGAAATCTGGTGGCAGCTCACGAACAAGCGGGAGGACGAGAAGACGATCTCCTATGCCGAGTGCCATGACCAGGCGCTGGTGGGAGACAAGACCCTGATTTTCCGCCTCATGGACAAGGAAATGTATTTTTCCATGAATACGGAATCCCGCAATCCGGTCGTGGACCGGGGTATTGCCCTGCACAAGATGATCCGTCTGGTGACGGCGGCGACTGCCGGAGACGGATACCTGAATTTCATGGGCAATGAATTCGGCCATCCCGAATGGATCGACTTCCCGAGGGAGGGGAACGGATGGTCCTTCCAGCATGCCCGCCGGCAGTGGTCACTTGCCGAACCGGACTATCTCCGGTACCGGTATCTCCGTGCATTTGACGAGGCAATGGTGCATCTTATCCGCTCGGAACGCATCCTGGACGCCAAACCTGAGCTGCTCGTTCAGGACGAACAGAAGAAAATCTTGATTTTCAGGCGCAAAAACTGTATCTTTGCGCTGAATTTCTCGGCGGCAGGTTCATATGCTGACTACGGCTTTGCCGCACCGGCAGGGGAATGGATCGATGTCCTTGACAGCGACGAGGCCCGTTTCAACGGGTTCTCACGGGTCGCGACCGGGGAGCATCATTTTACTGTACCCGAGAAATCCCCTAACGGAGACGCGCGCTACGGCGACACGCTGTACCTGTACCTGCCCTCCCGCAGCGCCCTTGTTTTGAAGAAATTGTAATAGCTGTATTTATGGCGTTTTTGAAATTCAACAAGTCTGAACTCGTCAACCTGTCTTATTCGCTGAAGCGGGAGATTATCCTGGCTTCGAAGACGGGAGCGTATTGCAACACGTCCATCGTGACCTGCAATACCCGGCGGTATCATGGCCTCCTGGCTGTCCCGATCGACGCATTCGGAGGTTTCCGGTTTATCCTGCTGTCCTCCCTGGACGAGAGCCTTACCCTCAACGGCAAGCGCTTCAACCTCGGCATCCACTGCTACGGAGACATCTATGAACCCCGCGGACACAAGTACATCGTGGATTTCGACGCGGATCCCGTCCCGATGATCACCTACAAGATCGGAGAGATCGTTTTTCGCAAGAGCATCGTCCTGGTTCCGGAGAACAACCAGTTGCTGGTCCGTTATGAACTGGTCCAGGCCCCGGGCAAGGTCCGCCTGGATCTCAAGCCGTTCCTTTCTTTCCGTCGTGTGCATGACCTGACCCATGAGAATTCGGTGGCCCGCACGGCGCCGAAGGAGATTCCGGGCGGCGTGGCCTTCAACCTGTATGACGGATTCCCTGATCTGAACCTGCAGCTCAGCGGGAAGGCGGAATACAAGTCTTCCCCCTATTGGTATCACGGCATCACCTATTCCGACGAGATGCGCCGTGGTTTCGACTGCCGTGAAGACCTTTTCGTCCCCGGTATGTTTGAAACGGAGCTTGCCCCGGGGGAGAGTGTCGTCTTCTCCGCTAATGCGGACGCGCCCGTTGCCCCTGCCGGGCTCAAGCGCAAGTTCAGCGCGACGGTCGGCAGGATCGGTCCCATCACCTCTTTCCACGACCAGCTTGTGCGGGATGCGGACCTGCTGATCCAGGACGCCAACGGCCACAAGCAGATTGTCGCAGGCTATTCCTGGCTGTATACCGGCCTCCTGCGGGAAACCCTCTATTCCCTGGCCGGCCTGACGCTCTACGGGAAAGATGACCCGAAGGAATTCGAGGAGATCCTGGACAATCTCATCGCGGATGAGCAGGAGCGTCTTTTCCACCGCACTACACAGGTGGAAGCGCCGCTGTTCATGACGGTGACCCTCCAGCAGTACATTGCCTACACAGGAGCCGAAAAACGCGCCTGGACCAAATATGGAGAGACACTGAAAGGCATTCTCGCCAGTTATCTTCCCGGCTGCCGCAAGGAAGTGGCCATGCAGCCGAACGGACTGCTCTGGGCCCAGGTCGACGGGGTCGCCTTGTCCTGGATGAACGCATACATCAACGGCCGGGCCGTTACGGAGCGTGCCGGTTACCAGGTGGAAACCAACGCCCTTTGGTACAATGCGCTGTGTTTCGCCCTGGACATGGAAGCCAAGTACGGACCGAAGGACAGTGCCTTCACTGCGCAGTTCACTCCTGTCCGCGACCTCGTGGCCAAGAACTTCCAGCCTGTTTTCTGGAATCAGGAGTTCGGTTTCCTGGCTGACTATGTAGACAACGGCGGCCAGAACCTGGACCTGCGTCCGAACCAGCTCTGGGCCGTGTCGCTGGACTACCGGGCCGTCACCGACGAAGTGGTGGGCCTGGTGATGCGCGTCGTGAACAACGAACTGGTCACCCGCCGCGGTATCCGTACCCTGTCCCCGCGCGACAGTAAGTACAAGGGAGTTTACGAGGGCAACCAGATTGAACGCGACCTGGCCTATAACAACGGCTGCACCTGGATTTTCCTGCTGGCCCAGTTCTGCTACGCCAGCTTCAACATGATGGGAAAGAACTTTGTCAAGCGGGCTGAATGGCTCACGGAGGGATTCTATGAGGACCTTTCCAAGCATGGCGTCGGTTCCTTCTCCGAACTCTACGACGGCGATCCGCCCCATGAGCCGCACGGTGCCATTTCTTCCGCTACGGCGACAGCCGCCCTGTTGAACATCAATTGGTTGATCGATAAGTACAAGGAGGAATAAAGATGAGAGTCCTTATGTTCGGATGGGAGTTTCCTCCCCATATCGCCGGCGGTCTGGGAACCGCCTGCGAAGGAATTGTCAAGGGCCTTGCCTACAATGGCGTCCAGACCCTGTTCGTGATGCCGTCCGCCTCCGGAGATGAAGACCAGAGTGCCACAACCATCATCAACGCAAGTGACGTGGCCGTGGATACGGTGTCCGAGTCTGTGGAAGAGTATCTGGACAAGGTGAAATTCATCCATATCGGTACCAACATGGTCCCGTATGCCGACCCGGAAGAGTTCTCCCGCCTGGTCGAAGAAGACCGTCGCCGCCAGGTGAAGGACTTCTCCATCAGTTACGGCCAGAAATACAAGTTTTCCGGCAAGTACGGCGCCAATCTCATGGAAGAGGTGGCGCGTTATGCCATGGTCGGCGGAACGATTGCCCTTCAGCGTAAGGACGAGTTCGACGTGATCCACGCCCATGACTGGCTGACCTATTATGCCGGCATTGCGGCCAAGGAACTGACCGGCAAGCCGCTGGTGATCCACGTCCATGCCACCTCATTCGACCGGGGAAGCGTCGACAACATCGACACCCGGGTCTTCGCCATCGAGAAGAGAGGCATGCTGATGGCCGACCGGGTGGTCACCGTAAGCGACCTTACGCGCAACATCGTCATCAACCGGTATGGTATCGATCCCGCCAAGGTCGTGACCGTTCACAATGCCGTGGATTTCAGCGGCCGGGAGAACATGCAGGTAGAGCGGGGCGTCAAGGAGAAGGTCGTGACCTTCCTGGGCCGTATCACCTATCAGAAAGGTCCGGAATATTTCATCGAAGCCGCAGCCAAGGTCCTCAAGCGGACCAAGAACGTGCGCTTTGTGATGGCCGGCAGCGGTGACATGATGAACCGCTGCATCCGGCATGCCGCCCGCCTGGGCATTTCCGACCGCTTCCATTTCACCGGCTTCCTGCGTGGGGCCGATGTCCAGAAGATGTTCGCCCTGTCGGATGTCTATATCATGCCGTCCATTTCCGAGCCTTTCGGCATCTCCCCGCTGGAGGCCATGCGGACAGGCGTCCCTTCCATCATTTCCAAGCAATCCGGTGCTGCCGAGGTGCTGAAATATGCCTTCAAGGTGGATTTCTGGGACGTGGACGCCATGGCTGATGACATCTATGCCCTCCTTCACTATCCCGCCCTGGCGGATTTCTCCGCCCGGGAAGGCTATGATGAGGTCAATACCCTGAAATGGAACGGCGCTACCGCCAAACTCAAGAAAGTGTACGAATCAGTAGTAAAGTAAAATAATATGGCAACGAAAAGTATCTGCCTGTATTTCCAGGTCCACCAGCCCACCCGACTCAGACTCTACAGATTCTTCGATATCGGCAAGGACTCTCATTACTATGACGATTTTGCCAACCGGACTATCCTCCGTCGTATCGCGCAGAAATGCTATCTTCCGATGAATGCCCAGTTGCTGGAGCTCATCACCCAGAACAACGGCAAGTTCAAGGTCGCTTTCTCCATCTCCGGATCTGCCCTGGAGCAGTTTCAGCGCTTCGCTCCGGAAGTGATTGACAGCTTCCGGGCGCTTGCCCAGACGGGAAACGTGGAATTCCTCTGCGAAACGTATAATCATTCGCTGGCCTCCCTGGGCTCTGCTTCCGAGTTCCAGCATCAGGTCAACAAGCACAAGAAAGCCATTGAGGAACTGTTCGGCGTCACTCCGACTGCGTTCCGCAATACGGAGCTCATCTATTCCGACGCCATCGGCGAAGAAGTGTACAATCTCGGTTTCAAGACGATGCTGACCGAGGGCGCCCGGCATATCATGGGCTGGCAGAGCCCGAACTTCGTGTACTGCTGTGCGACCCAGCCGAAACTGCGTCTGCTGCTCCGTAACTACAGCCTCTCCGATGACATTGCCTTCCGTTTCTCCAATCGCAGTTGGGAAATGTGGCCCCTGACCGCGGAAAAGTATCTTTCCTGGGTCAAGGAGTCGGCGAAAAACGACGACATCGTGAACCTGTTCATGGATTATGAGACATTCGGCGAGCACCAGAGCGCCGGAAGCGGCATTTTCGATTTCATGAAGGCGCTGCCTGAAACCGTCATTTCCGACGGCACCTTCGAGTTCGTTACGCCGAGCCAGGCGACCCGGAAGCACAAGCCGGTTTCCGACATCGAGGTCTTCGACCCGATTTCCTGGGCAGACGAAGAAAGGGATGTTACCGCATGGCTGGGCAACGAACTGCAGCAGGAAGCTTTCAACAAGGTGTACGCCATGACCGAAAAGCTCTCGATCGTGAACGATCCCGACCTGTGGGAGGATTATGGCCACCTTCAGGAAAGCGATCATTTCTATTATATGTGCACTAAATTCTTCTCCGACGGGGAGGTGCACAAGTATTTCAATCCGTACGATACGCCGTATGAGGCCTTCATCAACTACATGAATGTCCTCTCCGATTTCCAGATCCGTCTGGACGAGAAACGTGCTGCGATGGACGTGAAGGAAACGCTCATCGAGGAAGTGAAAGCTCCTGTCAAAAAGAAAACCAAAACAACCAAAACTGTTAAGAAAAAATAATCAATGGATAAACAGATCATCTCTCCGGACTACCTGTTCGAGGTGAGTTGGGAGGTCTGCAACAAGGTCGGCGGCATCTATACCGTTATCGCTACCAAAGCCCTCCACTTGAAGTCCCAGTTGGGACGGCACCATATCCTGATCGGACCGGATGTCTGGATGCACAGGGCGGCGAACCCCGATTTCATCGAGGACCCGCTTCTGTACAGATCATGGAAGATGCAGGCCGCCGAAGAAGGCCTGCGCGTGCGGATCGGTAAATGGAACATCCCCGGGAAGCCTGTTGCTATCTTGGTGGATTTCAAACAGTTCCTTCCTCATTGTGACGACGTCCTCACGGAATTTTGGAAGTCTTACGGAGTAGATTCCCTGACAGGGAACTGGGATTACAAGGAGGCGGCGCTGTTCGGCTATGCGGCCGGAAAGGTGATCGAAAGTTTCTATAACTATAATCTTCAGACAGGCGACCATGCCGTCGCCCAGTTCCATGAGTGGCAGACCGGTGCCGGTCTGCTGCAGTTGAAGCAGGCCAATATCCCCGTGGCGACGGTCTTTACGACCCATGCGACCGTAGTGGGACGCTGCCTGGCCGGCAACAACCTCCGGCTTTATGACGAGATGGCGTCTTTCAACGGGGATGAAATGGCCCGTCGTTTCAACGTCGTCGCCCTCCATTCGCTGGAGAAGAAATCCGCACAGAATGCGGACATCTTCACGACGGTGAGCGAGATTACCGCCCGGGAATGCGCCCAGTTCCTGGAGCGCCCGGTCGACATCGTGACGCCGAACGGATTCGAGAACAGCTTTACGCCGGCTTCCGACGCGGAGTATGACCGCCTTCATGAACGGGCGCGCGAGTGCCTGGTCCGCGTGGCCACCGCCATGTCTGCCGAGGAGGTCCCTTCCAATGCCGTCTTCATCGGCATCGGCGGGCGGTACGAATATCGGAACAAAGGGATCGATGTGTTTATCGACGCCCTGGACCGGATTAACCAGTCCAATTTCGAAGGCCGCAGCATCCAGGCCTTCATCATGATTCCTTCCGGCCATCATGGCCCCGACCGGGAACTGGTCGCCAAACTGGCAGGTGAAGGGGATTCCCGCTACCAGACCCAGACCTCCCATTACCTGATGAATGCAGAGTTCGATATCATCACCCGCCGCCTGCGGGAAATCGGACTGACCAATGCCATCGGCGACAAGGTCAAGGTCTATTTCATTCCGTCTTACCTGAACGGGAACGACGGCGTGTTCAACATGAGATATTACGATCTCCTGTGCGGCCTGGACCTGGCGCTGTTCCCGTCCTATTATGAGCCGTGGGGCTATACACCCCTGGAGGCGCTGGCTTTCCGGATTCCCACCCTTACGACGACCCTTGCGGGATTCGGTCTCTGGGTCCGTACCCATTACGGGAAGGATCATCCGGGCATTACGGTCCTTGACCGGACCGATTCGAATTATCATGACGTGGTGGACGGTGTTGTCGACCGGGTCCGCGAGATCGCGGGACTGGACCGGGATAGCCGGAAGGCCTATCGGGCCAATGCGAAAGAGGTGGCATCCATCGCCCTCTGGGACCATCAGATCGTCTATTACCAGGAGGCGTATTCCGAGGCCATCGGCAAGGTCCTCAGCCGGATCGAATCCTACAAAGCGAAAGAACAGACCATTATGCAATACACCCAATCAGAACTGAACAATCCGAGCTGGACTACGGTCCTGGTGACCCGTCATCTCCCCAAAAAACTTTCCCGGCTCGAAAAGCTTTCCAAGAATCTCTGGTGGTGCTGGAATGAAAGCGCCAAAGAGCTCTTCCGTTCCATTGACCCCGACATCTGGCATAGCACCGGACATAATCCGCTGGCCCTTCTCGATACTGTGAGTATCAAGCGTTTCCAGCAGCTTTCCGAGGACCAGGCCTTCCTGGCTCAGATGAAATCCGTCCTGGACGAATTCGATGCCTACATGACCGCCAAGGTCAACCGGACCGACCCTTCCATCGCTTATTTCTGCATGGAATACGGCTTGGACACTTCCCTGAAGATCTATTCCGGCGGCCTCGGCATCCTGGCCGGCGACTATCTCAAGGAGACCTCCGACATGAATGTGAACCTGGTCGCCGTCGGCCTGCTGTACCGTTACGGTTATTTCAACCAGGTTATCTCCGGCCAGGGATACCAGGTGGCCCAGTACGATGCCCAGAACTTCCTCAAGATTCCCGCCATTCCGGTACTTGACGGAGACGGGAACTGGATGACGACGAGCGTAGCTTTCCCGGGCCGTAACATTACCGCCCGCATCTGGAAAGTGGAAGTCGGGCGCACCGACCTGTATCTCCTGGATTCCGACTATGAGGCCAACATTCCGGAGGACCGGGAGGTTACTTACCATCTGTACGGCGGCAACTGGGAAAACCGTCTCAAGCAGGAACTCCTGCTGGGGGTCGGCGGCATCCGTGCGCTCCGCAAACTCGGCATCGACACCCAGGTCTATCATTGCAATGAGGGCCACGCCGCCTTTACCGGCCTGGAGCGCCTGCGCGAGTATATCGAGAAAGACAACCTCGATTTCTCCGAGGCCTTGGAAATCGTCCGCGCCAGCTCCCTGTTCACCACCCATACCCCGGTTCCCGCCGGTCATGACGCCTTCGAGGAAGGCATGCTCCGAAAGTATATCGGCCATTATCCCCAGCGTCTGAAAATCGACTGGGAGGTCCTGATGTCCCTGGGCAAGGACAATGCCCTGGACCCGAACGAGAAGTTCTCGATGTCGAACCTCGCCGCCAATATCTCCCAGAATGTGAACGGTGTGTCCATGCTTCACGGAAAGGTGAGCCAGGACATTTTCGCCCACATGTATCCGGGATACCTGCCGGAAGAACTGTATGTCAGCTATGTCACCAACGGCGTCCATTATCCGACCTGGACCGCCCCCGAGTGGAAGCCCATCCATGAGCGGGTGTTCGGTCGTGACTTCCAGACGCACCACTATGACAAGTCCTGTTTCGAGGGCATCTATTCCGTTTCCGACGAGGAGATCTGGAGTACCAAGAAACAGTTGAAGAAGAAGCTGATCGCCTTCCTGAGCGAGCGTCTTCAGGACAAGAGCATTTCCCAGCACTATTCCCCGTCCCAGATCGTAACCATCCTGGATACCCTGCGCGACGATGTGCTTACGATCGGTTTTGCGCGCCGGTTCGCCACCTACAAGCGGGCGACCCTGCTGTTCCGTGACCTGGACCGCCTGGACCAGATCGTCAACAATCCGCAGCAGCCGGTCCAGTTCTTCTTCGCCGGCAAGGCCCATCCTGCCGACAAGGCCGGCCAGGACCTGATCAAGCAGATCGTGGACATCTCCAAGGATCCCCGTTTCATCGGCAAGATCGTCTTCATCCCGGGCTATGACATCACCCTTGCCAAGCGCCTTGTCCAGGGCGTGGATGTCTGGATGAACAACCCGACCCGTCCGCAGGAGGCTTCCGGCACCTCGGGCGAAAAGGCGGCGATGAACGGAACCATGCATTTCTCCGTGCTGGACGGATGGTGGGTGGAAGGCTATAAGGAAGGGGCCGGATGGGCGCTCCCGATCGAACAGGCCTACGAGGATAACAACTACCAGAACGAACTGGATGCCGCGACAATCTACCAGATCATCGAGAACGACATCGCACCGGCCTACTACAATGTAGACCGCAATACCCTCCGTTCGGCAGAATGGGTCGGCTACATCAAGAATACGATCGCCCAGGTTGCCTGCAACTTCACGACGAACCGTATGCTCACCGACTACCTGAACCAGTATTATATCCCGCAGGCGGAACGGGCTTCCCTCGTGAAGGCCGACGATTTCGCCCTGGCCCGCAAACTCGCCGCCTGGAAGAAGCATGTCCGCCGCGAATGGGACGATGTCCAGGTCGTATCGCGCTCCCAGCCGCAGGCTTCTTACGATATTACTGAGAACAGTCCGCTCCACAGTACCGTCGTCCTGAATCTCGGCGACCTCAAGCCGGAGGAAGTCGGGGTGGAACTCGTGTTCGCGCAGACCGATGCCCATGGCAAACTCCATATCGACCAGGTGAACGAACTGCAGCCGGTCGAGGTGGGGGACGGAACCTGCACGTATGCCGTCGACGTGATGCCGGGCCAGACCGGTGCCTATCAGGTCGGCCTGCGGATTTTTGCCAAGAACCCGCTCCTGCCCCACCGTCAGGACTTTGCTTGCGTGAAGTGGGTGTAACGGCGACAACAGGCTTTTTTGACGGTGTCCATCGCGGGCACCGTCTGGTGACAGGGAGACTCGTCCGGGAAGCGCAGTTGCGCGGGGACGAGTCCCTTGTCGTCACATTCTGGCCGCATCCGAGGACCGTCCTTCAGAACGGCGCGCGTGAGCTGCGCCTTCTGACGAGCCTGGAAGAGAAGAAAGCCCTGCTGGGGGAACTCGGAGTGGACCGGGTCGAGGTGCTGGATTTCACCCGGGAGTTCGCTTCCCTGACCGCCCGCCAGTACCTTCAGGAGATCCTTGTGGACCGTCTGGGTGTCTCCACACTCCTGATGGGGTATGACAACCGGGTCGGATCCGATGCCCTGACCGCCCGGGAGTTGGCTCCGGTGGCGGAGGAACTCGGCATACAGTTGCTCCGGCTGGATGTCCTGGAGTCCGGTGCACAGCCCATCTCCTCGACAGTAATCCGGAAGGCTCTGGGAGAAGGCCGGGTGGAGGAGGCATCCGGACTGCTGGGCTATGGGTACGGGCTTTATGGCGTTGTGGTGGCCGGCAACCGGCTTGGCCGGACGATCGGCTTCCCGACCGCCAACATGCAGTTGTACGAACCCTTGAAGCTCGTCCCCGCCGACGGCGTCTATGCCGTTGACGTGGAGGTGCTCGGCCGAAGGTGGAAGGGGATGACCAATATCGGTGTCAGGCCGACGGTCGGCGGGGCCGTCCGTACGATAGAAACGCATATCCTCGATTTCGAGGAAGATATCTACGGGCTTCCCTTGCGCATCGCGTTCCGTCGCCGTATCCGCGACGAACGTGTCTTTCCTTCGCTGGAGGCCCTGCGGAAACAGCTGGAAAAGGACCGGGAAGCATGCCGGTAGGCTTTTTTTCGCCGGAAATGCGACGGTTTCCAAATTAATTGTTATCTTTGCAACAGCAGTATAGGCGGCGACCGTTTTCGGTCGTCGGCTGCTTTTTTCTTAAAAAGACAGAAATAGATTATGGCAATCGAGTACATGACCCAGGCGGGTTACGACAAACTCAAGAAGGAGCTGGCCGATGCCCTGGCCCAGCGTCCGGTGATTTCCGCGGCGATCGCGGAGGCAAGGGAAAAGGGAGACCTCTCCGAGAACGCGGAGTATGATGCGGCGCGTGACGCCCAGGGACTGCTGGAGGTGAAGATCGCCCGTCTGAAGGACAAGGTGGCGAATGCCCGCGTGATTGATGAATCCAAGCTCTCCACCGCGACGGTGCAGCTCCTTTCCAAGGTGAAGGTCCAGAACCTCGCCAACAAGATGCAGATGCAGTTCCAGGTCGTCGGAGAGACCGAGGCTGATTTCTCCAAGGGGCTTCTTTCCGCCTCTACGCCGATCGGCAAGGCCCTGATCGGCCATGCAAAGGATGAAATCGTGGAAGCGAAGGTCCCGAGCGGCATCATGAAGTTCAAGATCCTTGACATTTCCCTGTAACATGGCAACGATATTCACCCGGATCGCCGCCGGCGAGATCCCTTCCTACAAATGTGCGGAGAACGAAGACTTCTATGCCTTCCTGGACATCGCACCGCTGGCCAAGGGCCATACCCTCGTCATCCCCAAGCATGTCGAGGATGACTATATCTTCCATCTGGACGAGAAGACCTATTCCGGTCTGACGGCCTTCGCCCGCAAGGTGGCCATCGCCCTCCGCGAGGCTGTTCCCTGCCAGCGGGTCGGTGTGGCCGTTCTCGGCATGGAGGTTCCCCATACCCACATCCACCTGGTTCCACTGAATTCCGAAGCGGATCTGGACTTCCGCAAACCCAAGCTGGACCTTCCGGCCGACGAGATGAAACAGATTGCCGATTCCATCCTCGCAGCGTATGAAAAGTTGTAGATTGATTCCGGCCCTTTCGGCTCTCGTCCTGGTGGTTTCCTGCGGTCCCAAGACGGTTATCAGCGGAACGCTGAAAGACAGCCCTGATGCGAAGGTGATTGTCAAATTGTTGAATGTCAATCGTTACCAGGTTCTGGATACGGTCAAGACCGATGCGCATGGGATTTTTCGCTATACGCCGGAGATCGAGGCCGGAAAGCCCGAGTTCATCTATCTGTTCCATGGAGACCGGCGCATCGCTTCCCTTCTCCTGCATCAGGGAGACCGGGTGAACGTGAATGCCGATACGCTGGGTAACTATTCGGTGGAAGGTTCGGAAGAATCGCTCCAGCTTCAGGGCGTGGAAAAGGAGTATGCCCGTTTCCTGGTCGACATGGACCGTCTGGCAACAGGCGATGATCCGGCTTCGGTGAACAAAGCCCTGTCCCGTCGCTATGTCGAGTATTACCGGGACCGGGTGACCTACGTCCTGTCCCATACGAAATCCCTGACGTCGGTGCCGGTCCTCTTCCAGCAGGTCAGTGATGGCTTCCCGGTATTCAACCAGTCCACGGACGGCCTCCTTTTCTCGGCCGTAGCCGATTCCCTCTCCAAGGTCTATCCTGAATCCCGCTATGTAAAGGCTCTTTCCCAGGAGGCGGCCCGCCGTCAGAATGCAATGGAGATCGGCATGCGCCTGGAAAAGGCGGAGTCGATCGGTTTCCTGGACATCGACCTTCCCACGCCGGATGCCAGGAACGTCAAGTTGTCCGAGATCCCGGCCAAGGTGACGATGCTCTATTTCTGGTCTACTACGGCCGAGCAGAAGATGTTCAACATGGACGCCCTGATTCCGATTTACAAGGAGTATCATGACCGCGGTTTCGAAATCTACGCCGTGGCGCTGGACGCTGACAAGACGGCTTGGGCTACGGCTGTCCGGAACCAGCAGCTCCCTTGGATCAACGTCTGCGATACCCGCGGGGCATCCAGCCCGTATGTCGGCCTTTACGGGGTTTCCAACCTGCCGATGGCCTGGTTCCTCGAGAACGGCGAAATTGACAGCGACGCGACCGTGAGCGATGCTGCCTCTATTCGGAAGTATTTGAACAACAAGTTAAAATAGTTTCTTGCGGCTGACTGTCGCAACGAAATCCTTCAGGTAGAACGGTTCGAAGTACGCTACGTCTTCGAACCGTTTTGCGTCGAAGGCGGCCTGTGCAAGCGGTGCCATGTCGGAGGCTGTCGGGAAGGCTTCGGCAAACCGGGCGTTCCCGTGGGAAAGCACGCTGCGGCATTTCATGGCTCCATCCCCGATAAAGAGGACCGGTCCTTCCGACAGGATGTCCGAGAAAGAATCTTCCTCCACGACGACTGGCCGGGTAGGGGTCAACTGCTGTCCGTCCGGCGTGAAAACGGCGGAGTACACTTCCATGCGACGGGCGTCGATCATCGGAACGACGGCCCTTACGCCTTCCGACAGGCCCTTCCCCCGGGCGCCCTGGACGAGGATATCCAGGGTCCCGACGGCCATCAGGGGCAGGGAGGCCCCGAAACAGAGTCCTTTGGCCGTAGAAACGCCCACCCGCAGTCCGGTATAGGATCCGGGACCTTTTCCGACACATACGGCGTCACAGTCTTTCAGGGAACATCCTGAAGCAGACAGGACGTCGCGTACATAGGGAGCCGTCAGGGACGCTTGCATGCGGGCTTCGGTACAGATGCGCTCCTGCAGCACCTTTCCGTCTTCGGCAAGGGCGGCGGAGAGTTGGGCGGTTGAGGTTTCGATGAGCAGGATCCGGGCCATGTTATTGTTTGAGAAGAAGTTCTTTCAAGTAAGGGAATACGAAATAGGCGGCGTCCCGGAGGGCGGGATAGAGGACAGTGTCTTCCAGCGTTTCGGGACGGACCAGTTCGAACTTAAGGTTAAGGGTGTCAAACATGATGATGAATACGCCGATGACCGCCGCGTTCACCAGGAGGGCGAACACGAGGCCGAGGAGTCGGTTGAGCCAGCCGAGGGTGGCCATCTCGACAAGCCGGGTCAGCAGGCGCGCCACCAGAAAGACAGCAAGGGACATGGCAACGAGCACGAGAGCGAAGCCGGCTACGTGCAGGACGGTTTCGGAAACCTCGAGGTATGGACGGATCCACGAGCAGGCCAGGGAGGAGAAACGGAAGGCGGCCCAGACGCTCAGGATGATTCCTCCGAGCGCGAGGGCTTGTTCCAGAAAACCCTTTGAGAGTCCGCTGATTATCCCTGGGATGAAGCACACGAGGATGATGATGTCGAGTGTTGCCATTGTTCTATAAAATGCTTATCTTTGCAATCTTTAAAGAGGCTGTGTTTGGATTGCAAAAATAGATAAAAAAGTATGATATTCAAAGAATATAAGGGTCTGGACCTGGTTTCGACCGGAAATACCATTCTGGAACGCTGGCTTCGCAACCGGGCTTTCGAGAGGTCGCTGGAACTCCGTGAAGGGGCACCCGAATTCATTTTCTTCGAGGGGCCGCCGTCTGCGAACGGCATGCCGGGCATCCATCATGTGATGGCCCGTTCCATCAAGGATGCGATCTGCCGGTACAAGACCCAGACGGGATACCAGGTCCACCGCCGCGCCGGTTGGGATACGCACGGCCTGCCTGTGGAACTCGGCGTGGAAAAGAAACTGGGCATCACCAAGGCGGATATCGGAACGAAGATTTCCGTGGAGGAGTACAACGCCACCTGCCGCAAGGAGGTGATGAAATATACGAAGGAATGGGTGAACCTGACCCGGCGCATCGGATATTGGGTCGACACGGATGATCCGTACATCACCTATGACAACCGGTACATCGAAACGCTCTGGTATCTGCTGAAGGATATCTATGACAAGGGCCTCCTGTACAAGGGCTATACCATCCAGCCGTATTCGCCGACCGACGGCACCGGCCTCAGTTCGCACGAACTCAACCAGCCTGGCTGCTACAAGGATGTGACCGATACGACGGCCACGGTCCAGTTCGAGGTCATCAAGGACGGGGTCTCCCAGCCGCTTTTCGGGACGGATACCCTGCCGGTGTTTATCCTTGCCTGGACGACGACGCCCTGGACGCTTCCTTCCAATACCGCGCTCTGCGTGGGACCTGACATCGACTATGTCCGCGTGCTGTCGTTCAACCCGTATACCGGCGAACCGGCCGTATACATCGTGGCAGAAGCCCTGGTCGGCGCCTGGTTCCAGGCAAAGGGAGCCGGCCTCCCGCTGGAAGACTACCGGAAAGGGGACAAAGTGGTCCCTTACAAGGTCCTGGACGGCCGTTTCAAGGGATCGGAACTGGTCGGTATCCGCTACCGTCAGCTGATTCCCTGGTTCAAACCCGACGGGGATGCGTTCCGGGTCATTCCGGGCGATTACGTGACGACCGAGGACGGTACCGGCATCGTGCACATCGCGCCGACTTTCGGTGCAGACGACAAGCGCGTTGCCGCGGCGTCGGGCATTGCCGGCATCATGCCGCTGGACCGGGACCGCAATCCGCAGGCACAGGTGGACCGTCAGGGCCGTTTCTACCGGCTGGAAGACCTGGATCCTGAGTATGCCGCCACTGTCGACCCGTCCTATGCCCCGTATTCCGGACGTTATGTGAAAACGGGCTTCAAGGAGTATTTCGAAGGGGAGACGGAAGAGACGTCCCTCGATGTCGACCTGTGCCTGATGATGAAGGCGGACGGCAGGCTGTTCCGTATGCAGAAACATGTCCACAGCTATCCCCACAGCTGGCGGACGGACCGTCCGGTCCTGTATTATCCGCTCGACTCCTGGTTCATCAAGGCTTCGGCCGTGAAGGATCAGATGGTGGCGCTGAACAAGCAGATTGCCTGGAAACCGGAATCGACCGGTACGGGACGTTTCGGCCAGTGGCTGGAGAATATCCAGGACTGGAACCTCAGTCGCAGCCGTTTCTGGGGGACTCCGCTCCCGATCTGGCGTACCGAAGACGGGAAGGAGGAGAAATGCATCGGTACCGCGGCCGAACTCTACGCTGAGGTCGAAAAGGCCGTCGCGGCCGGCATCATGCCTTCGAATCCGCTGAAAGAGAGTGGTTTCGATCCTTCGGACATGAGCCTTGAGAACTATAACAGGATCGACTTGCACCGTCCGTATGTGGACAGCCTGTACCTGGTGTCCGATTCCGGCCGGAAAATGATCCGGGAGACCGACCTGATTGATGTGTGGTTCGATTCAGGCGCCATGCCCTATGCCCAGGAGGGTCTCCGCGGCCTCCATGGCGGCAAGTTCGGCGCTACGGCCGACTTCATCGCTGAAGGTGTCGACCAGACCCGCGGCTGGTTCTATACGCTCCACGCCATCCATACGATGGTGAGCGGCACGCCGGCTTTCAAGCGCGTGATCTCCAACGGCCTCGTGCTGGACCGCAACGGCAACAAAATGTCCAAGCGCCTGGGCAACGCGGTGGATCCTTTCTATGCGCTGGACAAGTACGGCGCCGATGCGCTCCGCTGGTATATGTTGACAAATGCGGAGCCCTGGGACAACCTCAAATTTGATGAAAACGGTGTGGACGAGGTCCGCCGCAAGTTCTTCGGCACCTTGTACAACACCTATTCTTTCTTCGCCCTGTATGCCAACCTGGAGCATTTCGATCCCTCTGCTCCGGCGACGCCCCTTTCCGGACGTCCTGAAATCGACCGCTGGATCATTTCCCGCCTGAACACCCTGATCGGGCAGGTCCGTTCCGTCTATGAGGATTATGATGTCAAGACGGCCGGCCGGCTGATCGAGTCGTTCGTATGCGACCATGTCTCCAACTGGTATGTCCGCCTGAACCGTTCCCGTTTCTGGAACGGAGACAAGGACGCCTTCCAGACCCTGTATGAGGTACTGATGGATGTGGCTGTCCTCTCCGCGCCGATCGCGCCGTTCTTCATGGACCAGTTGTACCTGGATCTTGGCGGCAGCGCTGAATCCGTGCATTATGTGCTGATGCCCGAAGCGGACGCTTCCGTAATCGACGCATCCCTTGAAGAGCGGATGGAACTGGCCCAGACGGCCTGCTCCATGGTCCTCGCCCTCAGGAAGAAAGTCGGCATTCCGGTCCGCCAGCCACTCGGCAAGATGCTGGTTCCGGTTATCTCAGAGCGTGTCCGTGCGCAACTGGAAGCCGTGAAGCCCCTGATTCTCGGTGAGGTCAACGTGAAGGAAATGGAATTCGTCACGGATACCACCGGTATCATTACCAAGAAGATCAAACCCAATTTCAAGACCCTCGGCAAGGTTTACGGACCGCGCATGAAGGAAATCGCCGCCGCTTTCGGAACATTGGACCAGACTGTCATTTCGGCCATCCAGACCGCAGAAACATCTGGAGAGGCCTTTACGCTCTCCCTTCCGGGCGGAGATGTCGTGCTCCAGGTGGGCGACTATCAGATTTCTTCCGAGGATATGCCGGGCTGGCTCGTGGCCTCTGAAGGACCGCTGACCCTGGCCCTGGACATTGAACTGACGGACGCTCTCCGGCAGGAAGGCCTCGCCCGTGAACTGGTGAACCGGATCCAGAACCTCCGCAAGACGGCCGGATTCGAAGTCACTGACCGCATCGATTCTGTCGTATACGCCGACGATCCCGCCCTTTCCGGCGCTCTTGCCGCCTTCGGCGAGTGGATCGGCGGACAGACCCTTTCCCGCTCCCTTGTGCTGAAACCGGCGGCGCAGGCTCCTGCAGACGCCCGTGAGGTGGAATGGACGGAAGGAACCATCAAGATTACAGTAACCCGTTAAATCGTTAGGATTATGGAAGAGAATACCAAGACCCGTTACTCTGACGAGGAACTCGAGGAGTTCCGCGCCATCATCAATGAAATGCTCGACAAGGCCCGCGCTGAATATGCGACGCTCCGCAATGTGATCATGCATGCCGGAGGGAACGACATCCTGGACACGGCTCCGACCTTCAAGACCGTGGAAGATGATGGCGCCTTCCAGCTCTCCAAGGAGGAGGCGAGTGCTCTCGCTCAGCGACAGTACAAGTTTATCCAGAACCTTGAAGCGGCACTGGTCCGCATCGAGAACAAGACCTACGGCATCTGCCGTGTCACCGGAAAACTGATCCCCAAGGAGCGTCTCCGTCTGGTTCCGCATGCCACACTGACCGTCGAAGCCAAGGAAATGCTCGCCAAGCAGGGGAAGAACTGATGAAACTTTCCAAGGGAAAGCAACTGTTGTTGCTGGGGGCTCTCCTCGTGGTCATTGACCAGATCATTAAAGTGCTGGTCAAGACCCATATGTGCATCGGGGAGAGTATCCCGGTCGTGGGGAACTGGATCCAGATCCTTTTTATCGAGAACAAGGGCATGGCTTTCGGCATGTCTTTCGGCGGCGTCGTCGGAAAGTATGCCCTTACTTTCTTCCGGATTGTGCTGTTTTGCGTGCTGACCGTGTGGATCGGCCGCCTTCTCAAGCGGGAGAAGCCGGTTCCGGCAGGTGTCCTGGTGGGACTGACCTTGATCACCGCCGGCGCTTTGGGCAATATCATCGACTGCCTCTTTTACGGCCTCGTGTTTACCGAATCGACGCCCTCCCTTGTTGCGACCTTGGGCCATTATGCTCCTTTCATGCAGGGAAGAGTCGTTGATATGTTATATTTCCCGCTCTGGACGTGGCCTGACTGGGTTCCGTTGATTGGAGGAGACATCTTCTTCG
>JAGAHD010000035.1 GCA_017627255.1 Bacteroidales bacterium
TCCTTCCCGCTCCAGCTTTCCTTGGACATCCGCCCTTCTTATCTGCTTCCGGCCAGCCGTAACCGTATCGGATGGTTCGGCATCGCACTGGGACTGCGGTACATGTTCAGCTGATCCACTCTTTTTATTTAAAGACAAGGGGCTGGCCGACGGGTCAGCCCCCTTTTTGTCGGGAGGAGTGTGGGCTGGTTCGGCAGACTACCTGGGGGAGAGGGACATCAGCAGCTGGTACTGCTGGTTGACGGCGGCGGAAAAGCCGTTTTCCTGTGAAGGGAACGTATCCTCCAGCACACCTTTCTCCGTCGTGATCCGGAGTGTCTTCACGCCCGAACAAAGGGCACGGACCTCATCCAGGGACGGATACACATAGATGAAATTGCTTTCATCGCGAGTCTGCTTGAGCTCGATCCGCTTCCCGTCTTCCGTTTCGAAGATGACGGGGCTGTCGACAGGAATCGGATAGGAGTCTTCCGTCCCGAGCTGGAAAGCCAGGTCGATGTCTTCTGTCGCCGTGTTCTTGTAATAGAGATGGCTGAGGATGACGTTGTACAGGAACCGGCTGCCCGTAGCCACGACCGGCAGCGAGGTCGACATGGTGCTGTTCAGCTGGTCTGAGTAACCGCCCAGTTCGGCCTTCAGGTCCAGGGTGTTTTCCGCGGCCGCTTTGATGGCTTCACAGTGCCGCTTGAGCAGGGAAGCGAATGCGTCGGAGGGGAAGGAACACTGGATGTAATCGTCCGGATCCCAGCCGGTTACGATGTCCAGGGATTTCACTCCGCGGACCATTTTTTCCATGTCAGGCGTTTCTACCGCATATTTCAGGCGGTTGAGGAACAAGCCGTTGTCGAGACGCCGTTTGGTGGCGGATTCCGTTCCGATCTGTTCGGCGCGGACGATCTTCCCACCCTGGAGGGTGGCGGCCATTTTCGTCCCCTTGGGGGCGTTGACGGAAGTCTTCTGTTCGAAATCGATATACAGCAGGTACAGCGTGGAACCGTCGGGAAAACCGACCAGTTCCACCCGGGTGGAGAAGGGGACGGAGGCATCCGTCACCTTTTCGAACTCCGTCGAAATATGGGTCATTCCTTCCGAACGGTAATTGGTCCGGATGGTCTGTGCGGAAAGGGTCAAGGCCGCGCACAGGGAGGCCAGAAGCAACAGGTATTTTTTCATAATTGTCAGCAAAACACAAGGCAAATATACATAAATAGCGCCAAGAACGGGAATTTTTTGTATCTTTACATGCTAACCAAGTTAAAGAGAAGATGTTTCAATCAATTGAAATTCCCGGAAACCGTTATGTCCTGAGTCTGGACAACCATGTGGAAATCGTGGAAGCACTGACCGCATTCTGCCGTGAGAAGCAGATCCATGCCGGCAGCATTACCGGTATCGGGGCCATCGGCGAGGCGACCTTCCGTTTCCTGGACCCTGCCACCAAGCAGTATGTGGACAAGACCTTCGACGAGCAGATGGAAATCACCAACCTGACCGGAAACATCTCTGAAAAAGACGGAAAGCCCTATCTGCACGTTCACATCACCGCTAGCCGGCGCGACTATACCTGCATCGGCGGACATCTGCTGAGCGCCCGGGTAAACGGGGCCTGCGAACTGCTGGTGGACGATTTCGGCGAAGTACGTCTTGGCCGCCGCTTCGACAGGGAGACCGGCCTTAACCTGTATGCATTCTAAAACAAATAACCGCTTATGACTTTTGCAATGATTGTGGAGCTGCTGATCGTTCTGGCAGCGCTCTATGTGGGTTCCCGCTACGGTTCCTTGGCCCTGGGCGCCATCTCCGGCATCGGCCTCGCCATTCTCGTGTTCGGATTCGGTCTCAAGCCCGGAACGCCTCCGACCGATGTCATTTACATCATCATCGCCGCCGTCACCTGTGCCGGTACCCTCCAGGCGTCGGGCGGCATGGACTGGATGATCCAGATTGCAGAACGCCTTCTCCGTAAGCATCCGGACCATATCACGTTCCTGGGACCCCTTGTGACCTTCTTCCTGACGGTGCTCGTCGGTACCGGCCATGTCGTGTATACCATCATGCCGATTATCTGCGATATCGCCCTCAAGAAGAATATCCGCCCCGAGCGTCCCTGCGGTGTGGCCTCCATCGCCTCCCAGGTGGGTATCACCTGTTCTCCGATTGCTGCAGCCGTCGTCGCCTTCGTCACCATTTCCAATACCAACGGATACATGGTCAGCATTCCGCAGGTGCTGATGGTTACCATTCCCGCCTGCGTCATCGGCCTGATGTGCGCCGCCTTGGCTTCGTACAAGCGGGGCAAGGACCTGGATGACGATCCTGAATTCCAGAAGAGAAAGGCCGACCCAGAGCAGTACAAGTACATGTACGGCAATTCCGCCACCACCCTGGACAAGGTCATCACGCGGGAAGCCAAGGCTTCGGTGTATGTCTTCCTGTTCGCCCTCCTGGTCATCGTCGGATTCGCGTTCTGCCAGATGCTGCACACCTCTGACGGCCGTTCCGTAGCCGATGCGATCAACCTCCCGAAGATGAATATCTGCATCCAGATCATCATGCTGGTGGCTGCCGCCTGTAATATCATGTTCTGCAAGGCCTCTCCGAAAAAAGCGGTTGCAGGTGCCGTCTGGCAGTCCGGTATGGTGGCCGTCGTGGCCATCTACGGCATCGCCTGGCTGGCAGACACCTATTTCGGAAACTACCTGGACGAGATGAAGCTCATGCTGTCCGACCTGGTGACCAACTATCCCTGGTCCATCGCCTTCGTGTTCTTCCTCGTGTCCGTGCTGATCAATTCCCAGGGAGCCGTCGTCGTCGCCATGCTTCCGCTGGCCTATGAGCTGGGCATCGCCGGTCCGGTCCTGCTGGGTGTCCTCCCGAGCGTTTACGGGTATTTCTTCATCCCGAACTATCCTTCCGACATTGCTACGGTCAACTTTGACCGTTCCGGGACCACGGTCATCGGCAAGTATCTGCTGAACCACAGTTTCATGATGCCGGGCCTGATCTGCGTGATCGTGTCTACCATCGTCGGCTACCTGATCACCAATGTCCTGTTCTCCGGGTATTTCGCCAGCTTTATCCGGTAAGGGCGCTTGGTTTCCGAAAAAATAGCTATCTTTGCAGTCCCGTATTTCCCTGTACGGGCATGCGATGGTTCCGTAGCTCAGCTGGATAGAGCAACAGCCTTCTAAGCTGTGGGTCTTGGGTTCGAATCCCAACGGAATCACGAAAGGGACGGACGCCGCGGTCGCAGACCGTGGCGTTTGTTGTAGAAGGGGTGCGCCGAGCTTGCTCGAGCGCACCCCTTCTGCGGCAAACGCCACAGTGGCTTCCAGCCACATGGCGCCCGGTCGGCAGGAACAGTCAGGGATGTGGCACCGCGCCAGGATTCTTTGTTACATTCCGGCATCGGATGTGTTAATAGAATAGAGGGCACGGAAAGTGCCGGTGACAACAGCAATGGCTCAGGAATATTTGACAGAGGCTTTTATTCGGCTACGGCAAAAGTTGAAAGGGATATCCGGGCGGATCACCGAGGATCCGGATGCGGCGGAAGATATCCTGCAGGACAGTTTTGTGCGGCTTTGGCAGCATCAATATCCCCTGCATTCCGAAAAAGAGGCGGAAGCCCTCCTCGCCAGAAGCGTCCGGAACGCCAGCCTGAATGAACGGAGAAGACAGAAGCCCGGCTCCCTGGAATCGGACATCCCTGATGAAAGCGGCGATGCGGATGAAAAAGAAAGAGCCTACAACGAGCTGAAGCAGCGGATTGACCATGAATTGACAGCGACACAGAAATATATCCTGGAAGAGAAAGAATACGGCGGGAGGACCCTTGAAGACATTGCCCGGGAGCTCGGAATGGAGCCGGCGGCCGTCAGGATGCAACTTTCCCGCGCACGGAAAACCTTGAGAAACAGTTTAAACCATGCATGAAAAGGATAAATACCTCGCTCTGATGCAGCGATACTTTGAGGCGCAGACGACGCCGGAAGAAGAACTGGCCCTGGCCCGGTATGCCGCCTCTTCCACGGATCCGGCCTTCGATCCGCTCCGGGGAGTGCTCGGCTTCCTTTCCATCGGCCGGCAGCGAAGGGAACGGAAGATGCGGCGTGCCCTGCGGTACTATTCCGTTGCCGCGGCGGCGGGTCTCGCCCTTGTCGTCTCTGCCGGGATCGCTCTCTTCACCCGATACCAAAACAGCTGTTCCTTATATGCTTATGGCGAGAAGATTACCGATAAAGAAGAAATCATGACCACTGTTGAAGCTTCCTTGGCGGATTTCTTCAGCGACGGTACTTCCGCCGAAGCCAACCTGTCAGAAATGTTCAACCGATGAAAAAGATTCTCATAACTTATTTGTCCCTCCTGCTGCTGGGTAGCGGCGCTGCTTCCGCCCAGCGGGACCTGCAGAGCTTCCCCGTTTTCCAGGGAAAGGTCGTCCCGGGCAGGCAGATGGTTACCACCGAAGTCCGCGGCGCAAGCATGGCGACCTATCAGTTGGATTATTACCGGGGCGTCAGTTTCCAGGTAGGAGAAGAACTGGCCGGAAAGGTTTCCGCCCTGGTGGAAGCGGATGCGGCTGATGCCGATATCCGGGAGACGGAGAAAACGGGCCATCTCCTGACCTATGCACTCGTCAAACCGGCTTCCAAGGGGAAATCCAACCGCTACCTCTGCTATCAGGCCCGCCCCGTCGGCGGAGAATGGAAAATCACGCTCCTGTACCTGGAGGGCCCTGCTACCCTCGAAGACTTGCGTGCGATGTTTGAAAAACAGTAAATTGCAAAGAATGAAAAAGATTATTGCCTTATTTGCGGCTGCGCTGACCGTTTTTTCCGCAGCCGCCCAGAATCAGAAACTCAATTTCGAGGCGCCCCTGTTCGGCGTCACCCGGAAAAACGTCAACCCCAAGTGGTCGGTTGTCGCCTTCGGTGAGGTAAGCGGCGGCTATAGCCACCGGCTCAATACGCCCGCCCAGATCCGGCCTTCCGGGTATTTCGGGGAATTGAATATCCTGGAACTGCGGTATCGCCCCTGGCGGGACGGAAACGTGTTCACCTGGGGGATTTCCCGTTCCCTGGATGTCCAGCCCGTTGTCAAGGGAACCGTGTTTTCCGAGGACGGCAAATTCATTCCTACACCGGAAAACTGGCTGAGTGCCTATTCCATGACCGGAGAGCCGGTTACGTTCCTCCAAATTGGATACACCCGTGAATTCGGAGACTGGAAAGCAGCTATTTTCGTTTCTCCGGGCATCGGCCACGGAACGAGCCAGAACCAGTACAAGGGCGGGATTCCCTTCTATGAAGACGGATTGTTTTATGGATCCCCTGAGGATGGCAGGAAGATCGCGGGGTATTTTCCCGGTGCTTCCCATATGGCGAACTACTACGACTATTATGGATTCCGGCTGGGGGTGAAAGCCGGCATCTGGTACCGGTGCATCGGCCTGAAAGTCGGCTGGCATCTCGGTAGTGTCGCCCCCGGCAACCAGAACGTTCTTTCCGTCGGCCTATCGGTCCGTTATTGATTGTCGGAATTCACTGTTCATCCTGCAATCCGAAATTCAGCCCGGGCAAATCTGCCTGGGCTGAATTGTGAATGGGGAAGGGATAGGTATTCCCGTTGGACGAAAGCTTGTATCGGAATTGAAAAAAGGTAGATTGTTTTGTCTATAAGGAAAAAACAGTATCTTTGTATTAACCATATAAGATTCTAACATTCAAGCCTTTTTCCGATGAGATTCTTTCCTTCTTATCTTGCTGCCCGGACCATTGCCTTCGCACTCCTGAGCAGTCTTCTGTTTGCCTGTCGGGAGAAACCGGTCGATAAACCGGAACCGATTCCGGGTCCGGGTCCGGGACCGGTCATCGAGTTTACAGAAAAATCAGAACGGGGAGCTCAGGTGGAGGAATCCGGCGTCTATATCGATATGCCGGAGACGTCCGTTTTCGTGAAGGATGATATCAACCATTATCTGATCGAATATGATGCCCTGGCAGGAAAACTCGTGTTCCAGACCTCGGAAACTGTGGACAATGCAGGAATCAAGGAGGGGGATGTCCTTTTTTCCGCCGTTATACCGGACAAGGCGCCGAAAGGGTATATGGTCCGTGTGAACAAGATAACCCGTACCGACAGCCGGACGACCTTCGAAGTCTCGGAGGCGGAACTGGAAGACGCCTTTGAGGAACTGTCGATTGACTATTCCATGCAGTCTGTCGTGCTGTCGGAAGAAAACATAACGGTATACGATCCGTTTGCCCAGGAAGACCTGTCTGCAGACAGCGGTCCGCAGACAAAAGGCATTACTTCTATCGATTTGGACTTCTCGGAGGATAAGTACAAATTGGGAGGGGATAAGTTTGAGGTGAGTGTGGAAAGTGACCATGCGACCGTGGAAATTGTCGTTCTGGACTTGGATGAGGACTACGAGAAGACCCAAAATGACCAGGCCCGCCTGGTATTCACGCTCGAATATACTCTGAATGACGGAGAATTCCGGTTCAGCAGCAAAGGGGAAGATGGTTTCATCAATGCCGGGATGGATTTGGATCTGGGCGGATTCGCCGGGATTAAATTCGGTAAGGAAAAAAAAGAGCCCGGAAAGAACGATATCATCAAGGCTTTCGACAAAGAAGATCTCAATCAGTTCGAAACCAAGGTGGAACAGAAGCTGATGGGCAAGAAAATCCGTGTCGCCACATGTGACATTCCGGTTGAACTGATTCCCGGAATCGGTCCTGTCCTTGGTGCCATTATCCAACCCCGGATAGACTTGTACATGGTATACAATGTTAAATTGAAGGGTGCGTTCCAAATCGGATTTGTATGGGAAAAAGCCAATTTCAGTTTTTGTGTCGGCAATTCCGGAGACAACTTTTCGGAAACGGATGAGAAGAAGAGCAAGTTCGATGTGGATTTAGGCGATGTCCATTTTGATATGCTGGCGAGTGCCGACATCAAAGGGTCCATCGGTGCCGGAGTAGGTCTGGTGGTAAGCCCGGCCAAGAAGATTGAAGCCCTTTTCAAGGACAAAGAGAACAAGCCTTATGCCGGCGGTTTTTTCGAGTTCACGGGAAATGTGGACCTGAAGTTCAAGGCTGACTTCAATTTTCTGGACCATGTCGTAACCGGAATGCTGTCCGGGACAGGCTATTTCAAGACAGAGGCTTTCCTGGAGGCGTATGCCAGGATGCAAGTGAAGTGGCCGTCTCCCTTGGATCTGATTTGGCACTTGAAAGTCGACTGGCCGCGGTTGTCTTACAAGATACCCGACCCGCCGAAGGAGATTTTCAGCGTTCCTTTCACCATCGAATCGGAATATCCCATTCCCTTCCTTGTCGCCCCTTTGGACAGGGCCCTCGTGACGAAGAATCAGGTAGATCTTCCGTGGGATATTCCTTTTCATATGCATGCCGGAACGTCGGAACAGGGTTATTTCGACGGGGTCCATTATACTGTCTACGCATCTACGGACAAGGTGTTGGTGGAACAGTCCAGTCCCAGGGCCCTTGTGGCTTCTGATCTGGAGAAGGGGGAGAAGCATTTTACGATGGAGGTCGAACCCGTGCAGGCTTATTATTGGAAGGTGATCAGTACCAATCAGTACGGATGGGATTATGCGAGTCCTGTCTTCAGTTTCGACACAGGATATGACGGGGCCCTCATCCTGAATGCTCCCCTCACAAAATACCTGTCCGATTATCAGGAGACGATTCCGGGGGTCCGGATCGAAGAGGACGGATTCATCTACCTGACCCCTTCGAATGTCCTTGCCCTGGAAGCCGTCAAAAGCCTTGTCATACAGGATCCGGACGACAAGTATCATATTGAAACCATCGACGACCTTCTTGTCCATCTTCCTTCCCTGGAAGATCTGAATTGTAGTCATAACAGTATCAAGTCCTTGAATATCAAGGCGAACCGGAAGCTAAAAAGCATCGCCTGCCAGAACAACGACATTTCATCCCTGGATTTGAAAGATGTACCGGCCCTGCAAGGGTTGAAATGTTCCGGCAACCAGGCTTTGCGGAGTCTTGATCTGCGGAACTGCCCGGAACTGGAAGTCCTGACATGTGATAAATGCAACCTCGAGGAGATCGACCTGAGCTTCAGCCAGAAGTTGCGGGATATGTACGCTTCCGAGAATCATCTGTCTTTCCTCGACATCAGCCGCTGTTCCAGCCTGCTCCGTCTGGATGTGTATTCCCAGTCAGTGGACCGTCTGACCTTGCGCCTGACCCATGCTCAGATGGACCGTTTCGCCCTTTTCAAACGCCATGTTTACATGGATTTCGACTATGTCGACGTCTCCGGTATCCTCACGGATGAAGCGACGGATATTACCTCCACATCGGCAAAGGTCACCGTTACTGCCCTGGAACAGGCTCCGTTGAGCTTCATCGGCGTCATCTACTCCGATAAGGCGAAAGAACCGGACATCTATGATAATTCCGGGACGGTCAATTCCTACGGGAAACTGCACGGCACGTTCAGCATCGGCAAACTCCGGCCCGCTACGAAGTATTATGCGAGGGGATATGCCAAGAAGACCGAAAACAATGAGTTCATCTATGGCAATGTCGTCCAGTTCACGACGGGAGCCGGAGACCCGGTTCCGAAAATGGTCATCGACCCCGACATTCTTGAATTCGGGGAGATTACCATCGGTACGGTCATGTCCCAGTCATTGACGATCCGAAATGACGGCGATGCGGACCTGACGTTCCGGATTATCAGTCCGGATAATTCGGCGTTCTGGGTGGACGTGACTTCCAAGGTTACGCTGAAGCCCGGCGAGAGCCAGAAGGTCACCGTGTCTTTCCAGCCCAATGAGACCGGGGAAGTCAGCGGGGAGTTCCCTATCCGCTCCAATGACCCGCGCGGCGATTTGGGCTTTATCGCCTGGGGAACCGGTACGGAGGAGTTTATCCCTGTCAGGAGCATCTATTTCAAGCCGGACGACATCGTGATTGGCCGGGGCGACAGGGTCCCCCTTCACCTCTTCTTCAACCCGGCCAATGCGACCTACAGGGACTTTGACCTTAAGAGCAGTGATGAATCCGTCGCCTACATCAGCGGGGGCGGCTCCGTCGGAGGCGCCAGTGCGGGTACGGCGACCATTACGGCATCGACCTGGCCACTGTGGGGTATCCCTGAATGGGACGGCGAAATCTTCACGGCCACCTGCACCGTGACGGTCAAGGTCTATATCGAACGGTTGTTCTGGTTGGAGAACGGCATTAAGACTGATGGGTATGGATGGAGTCCGGAACCCATCGTCGTCGGCGAGACCCGTATGCTCCGGATTGCCTATGAGCCGGAGGACGCCACGGAAACGGATATTATCTGGAAAAGCGACGATCCTTCCGTCCTCTCCGTCTCCGGAGGGAAAATTACGGCTCTCAAGCCCGGCAGGACGACGGTCCGCGCCATCGTGGCCGACGAGGCGAAAGGACATATCGAAGTGAGCCGTGAATATGATGTCCAATACCCGTCCGGCTCCCATGAAGGAATTGGAGATTCGTACTGGGACTAAAACTGAAATGCCATGAAAACAAATAGATACCAATTGTTTTTCCTTTCTGTTTCCTGTCTGGCGGCAGCCGTTTCCTGTCAGGAAAGGGAGCCGTGGTCCGGGGTGCAGGAGGAAGCGGTCATGACCTTTTATGCACAGGGAGAGCCCTCGACAAAGACCGTTTTGCATGATCACGGGGGAGGCTACGATGTTTTATGGACACCGTCCGAATCGATCAATGTCTTCTGCGACCGGGGTGGCGGCAAGTTCGTCTCTTCAAACCAGGATACCACAGGCGGAACAGTCACGTTTGTCGGGACCCTGAAGAATGTGGATAATAGGGGACAGCATCCTTATTGGGCTGTCAGCCCGTATTCGGAGGATTATGCTTTCGACGGATCCTCTATTGAAACCGGTCTCCCTCCCCGGCAGCAGGCGGTCGAAGGTGGCGTCCGGGAAGAGTATATGCTGAGCATGGCCCGTTCTGAAACGCCCCATCTGTATTTTTACAATCTGTACGGTTTTGTCAGCATCGGAGTGTACGAGGACGGGATTGACAAGATTCTCTTCCGGGGGAACAACCAGGAACCGCTTGCCGGAAAGATCCGTGCTGCGCTTGATGAGAACGGTTTCCCGTTTGTCTCCGGACAGCTCAGCGTTTCCCGGGAGATCACGCTGCTTCCTCCCGAAGGAGAGACGTTCATAAATGGCGGAAAGTACCTCATTGTCTGTCTTCCGGGATCTTTTGAAAAGGGATACACGCTGGATTTTTACCGGAAGGGAGAGCTGGTTTCCATGAAGAAGATCGAAACGAAGGTGGTACTGGGACGCGCCGCCAGTGCCGATTTGTTCCGCGAACTGTATTCGGGCGGGGTTATTTACAGGACCGAGCATGACGGGAAAACCTATTCCATCGAGGGAAAAAGGGAGGGGATGTTCGCCATCCGGTATTGGGTTACCATCGATGACCGCAGGATCGACATTCCCGGAGAATTCTCCCTTTCATCCCGGCTCAGCCCGACCCGGATAGGTCCTGCCGTCGCGTTTGACACAGAAAGTGAAACTCTCTTTTTTGCCATAACGGGAATGGACAATTGGGGAGGGCCGAAGGGAGGAAAATTATGCAAAGTGTCAGCTTCCGGAGCTGAGGTCCGGGACTTTGACGTCGGATTCTATCCCACATTCCGTTTCGACGAGGGGCAGAAAAGATTGGAACTACATTCTTACAGCGGTCTTTTTTCTTATTTGGATGGATGCCATTATTACATTTTTTATCATGATACGGAGGATGATTGGATTCCGCACCATTTTAATGACTGGGTCCCCATCGACTCTTCCGGATACAGGCAAAAGAAACTCTCCAATGCGTTGCTGTTCTTCCATGAGCCGGAGCCCGTGGACCGTTCTCCGATTCCTGTCGACCTGGGCCTTTCGGTCAAATGGGCGGATTGCAACCTGGGCGCGGTTGCCCCGGAACGGTTCGGCGATTATTATTCATGGGGAGAGACCGTGACAAAAAAGAATTATGCCTGGGACCAATATAACTATTATGAGGGGAAAGGCAGTTATTGGGGCAGAGATGTCCCTCATTATATCTATTACAATTTAGGCTTCTATGTCCCTGTATTCTCTAAATACAACATGGCGGATCGGAAACATGTCCTCGACCCCGAGGATGATGTGGCGCAGGTGCGCTTGGGCGGGAACTGGAGGATGCCGACGTCGGAAGAATGGCAGGAACTGATTGACGGCTGTTCCTGGGAGTGGGTCACCCTCAACGGGGTCACCGGCAAGAAGGGGACCAGTCTCAAGAACGGAAATACCATTTTCCTGCCGGCTGCTGACTGCCGCGATAATGATTATCTCGATGTTAATCATGCCGGAATCTATCTGTCCTCTTCTACAGATAATGGTTGGAGAACGACGACTCAGCCGGATTCTTATTACATGGTCGGACTCGAGGCGGCCTGGTTTGATGAAAACGGGTTCTCGACAGGGTATGAGTACCGTTGGAAAGGGCTTCCAGTCCGTGCCGTCTTTGACGACATGCCCCACTCCGGCGGGAATGAAGGAATCACGCCCGGTGATGACATTATCATGTAAACAGGAGGAGCCGATATGAAACACGATATTTTCTCTTTGTCTTTTGCCCTGCTGCTTGTACTGGGAACCGGATGCCAGCGCGGGAGTGAGATGGATGTTGATCGGGAGGATGCCCGGCCAAGACGGCTTCTGACCGCTACCCTGGAAACGGAAGCCCCTACGAGGACAACACTCGGAGGGCCGGTAGACGGCGTTTATTATCCGTTCTGGATGGATAACGATGAGGTGGCAGTCTATGGCGAAGGTGTCCGCCAACCCGACAAGTATACGCTCCATGCCGGAGGGGGTACTCCGAAGGCGACATTCGAAGGGCCTTGGTCCGGCGGAAACCTGGTGGGCCTGTATCCTTATTCCGACCTTGCAGAGGAGGGGCTTTCGGGAAATGTCCTTACGCTGGAACTTCCTGCCGAACAGCAATATATGGAGAATTCTTTCGGGGACGGAGCCTATCCGATGGTATCAGTGAGCCGGTCGGACACGCTTTCTTTCAAAAATCTCTGTGCGGTCTTGAAGCTTACGATCATGAGCCGCATCACGATGCAGATGGAGGCTATCCGCTTCATCGCCCATGATCCGGCGATGTCCGTGAGCGGAAAAGGCACGGTCCGGACCGATTTCAAGACGGAGCCGCAACTGGTCATGGCTCCGGGTGGTTTCCGCGAGGTGACGTTGAGATGTTCGGATACCGATGTGAACAATGTGGAGCGGAGGGTGTTTTACCTAGTCATTCCGCCCGGGAAGTACAAAGGTGGCTTCGACCTTGAGATTATTTCCCCGGCCGGGAAAATGACCAAAAGCATTGATACGGACGTGGTATTCAAACGTTCCGAGTACCGCGCGGTCCCTACATTCATTTTTGAGCCGGAAGAGGCGTTTGTTCCTGAACCTGAGGCCGTGGATCTGGGCCTTTCCGTGCAATGGGCTTCCTTCAATATGGGGGCATACAAAGCGTCGGATCCCGGGACGTATTATGCGTGGGGTGAGACACAGAAGAAGGCGTCTTACTCCTGGGGTACGTATGCGTTTGGAAGCAGCTCGAATTTTACCAAATACAATGCTTCGGACAAGAAGACGGTGCTGGAACCCGAGGATGATGCCGCCTATGTACAGTTGAGGGGGAAGTGGCGTCTTCCGACCCATCCGGAGATGCGTGAACTGATCGAGCTGTGCGATTGGACATGGAACGAAAACCGGGGGGCGTATGAGGTGAAAGGGCCGAACGGCCATACTATCTTCATGCCTTGTGCCGCTTCATCCGAAGGAAAGGACGGGTATGGTCAGACCAGTTTCGGTTATTATTGGGCTTCCGATATCGAATCGGCTGACGGGAAATACCGGCCTTATTACCTGTATTTTTCCAGAGAGTCTTTGCCGGGCGTTTATGACAATGGAGCGAGGTATCTGGGGGCTTCCGTCCGCCCGGTCTATGGCGACCCGCCGGTTCCCGTGACCCGTGTATCCCTCAACTTGTCGCAGGTGGAAATAGCGGTCGGAGAGCAGGTCACGCTGCAGGCAACGGTGTTGCCATCAAACGCTTCCGTCCCGCTCGTGACGTGGTCCAGTTCCGATGAATCGGTCGCATACGTCTCTCCGTCCGGTGTCGTGACGGGTGCCGGAAAGGGAACTGCGACGATTACGGTGACTACCGTCGACGGCGGCAAGGAAGCGAGCTGCCGGGTGACGGTGGTTCCAGGCGGGGCACAGGTTCCTGAATTGATAGATATGGGCCTTTCTGTCAAATGGGCTTCGTTCAATCTGGGAGCGTCCAAGCCGGAAGAGTACGGATATTATTATGCCTGGGGGGAAACGGAACAGAAATCGCTGTATAAATGGTCAACATACAAATGGTGTGAGGGGTCAAACAAGACGCTGACCAAATACAACAACCTGGCCGAGTACGGGTTCAACGGTTTTGTCGACAATAAGATGGAACTGGATCCCGAGGATGATGCCGCAAGTGTCCTGCTTGGGGCGCCGTGGCGGATTCCGACGATGGAAGAGTGGACCGAACTCGTCGACAACAGTACGTGGACCTGGACGACGGAGAATGGCATCAACGGGTTCCGGGTGGTCAGTACGGTCAATGGCCGTTCCCTGTTTTTCCCGGCCGCCGGATATGGACCTTATATGGATAATAATCTAGCAGCGGGTCTGGCGGCCCGGTACTGGTCCAGTACCTTGGTGGATTTCGAGCCATCCAGCGCTTATGCCATTTACTTCGAAGAGGAGCGGAAACCATGGCCGCAGGCAGATTACAACGCCCGGGAATCCCGGCATTCGATCCGTCCCGTCTATGGGGCTGGAGCGGTCCGGCCGGGCAGCGTGACCCTGGACCGCTCGGAGCAGGATCTCCCTGTCGGAGGGAAAGTGACCCTGAAGGCTACCGTCCTGCCGGCAAATGCTGCAGTGAAGGATGTGGAATGGTCTTCCTCCGATTATACTGTCGCAGATGTCTCCGATGCGGGAGTGGTCACGGGCATCAGCGAGGGAACGGCCGTCATTACGGTAAAGACGGTGAGTGGGGGACGAACAGCCAACTGCCGTGTGACAGTCCGTCCGGGAGTTATCGTAACGCCAGACTGGGTCGATCTGGGGCTCTCCGTCCAATGGGCGACATTCAACCTCGGAGCAATCCGTCCTGCGGAACCCGGGTTGTATTTTGCCTGGGGATCTCCCCAGCCGAAGGGAATCATCTCTTATGGCGACCAGCCCTGGTACTCCTCCAATGATGGTACTTACACGAAATACAATTGGCTTAGTGATTGGGGGACAGTAGATTACAAGTATTTCCTTGATCCGGAGGACGATGCGGCCACGGCCAATCTGGGTGGACGGTGGCGGACTCCGACGGAGTCTGAACTGCAGGAACTGATGTATCATTGCGAATGGACATATGTGGAAGATTACCAGGGTACCGGCCAGTCGGGCTGTATCGTGAGGAGTCTGAAAGACGGGTATACCGACCAGTCTGTTTTCCTTCCGTCGGGGACATATCAGAGTTCTTACCTGCAATTCTCCAAATGGTATATCCAGGGCCCTTATGCCCCGGCAGGGATGCAGGTGGGTGAAGAAGCCTTGGAGTTTGCGGATGAAGGTGGTGTCGCAAGTACGCTTGGCCGATGGGGCACTTACCTGATCCGCCCGGTGTATGGCCCCCGTTACGCCTGGTCTGTCGTGCCGGGAGACGTTGAGTTCGGCAGTGTCCCTGTCGGGTCATCGGCTACAAAGACGGTCACCGTGACCAATACCGGCGAGGCTGTGATTGAGATTTCGGTGGATGCGAATTCGCCTTTCGAGATGGATGTGTATTCCCTGGCCCTCAGTAAAGGGGAGTCGAAGACGGTGAAAATCACCTTCACGCCGACGGAAAAAAAAGACTATAAGGGTCTTACAAGCATTATAGTTGAAGGGATATCCAACAACTGGGTCAATGTCTTCGGCAAAGGGATCTGACGCGAGGACGGGAGAGTCGACCGTTTTGGAAGGATTTTCTACCCTGGGACAGGAATAATTGGTTATGTTTGTGCAGAAACAAATAAACCGTACCTGCCATGCGAAAAATCATCCTTTCCATGCTGCTTCTGGCCGTGTCGGCGGCCGGCTATGCCCAGACCGGGAAATCCTATGTCGTCCAAGGAGGCGGCTCAGGCCCTTATAAGGCCATGGTGGCCGGGGACGTCTCGCTCCCGGCTTTCACCCTCTATCGTCCGCAGGACTTGAAGACCCTGGATACCCTGCCGGTCCTCCTGTATGCGAACGGCGGTTGCGCCAACAGCACGGTCCAGATGCGCTTCCTGCTCAACGATGTCGCTTCCTACGGATATATCGTAATCGGGATCGGCCCGTTCGAAGACGAGGATCCGATCGAAAACTGGAAGCATGTGATGGATGACATGTATCCGGTGGGGAAGGATGTCGTCCTGGCAAACGGCGAACGGATTCCGGAACCGACCTCCCCTGAAGTCCTTGCCCATCAGGCGGAAATGCAAAAGCGCTTCAAGGGGTTCATGGAACGGTACGTCCCGAATGCCCGGCCCGCTACGGCCGCATCGAGCCCCCGTCCCAGGACCTATCCGCGGCAGCTGCTGGAGGCCCTGGACTGGCTGACGGACCAGAACGCCGATCCCGCCTCGGAGTACTATGGCAAGGTGGACCTGCACCA
>JAGAHD010000036.1 GCA_017627255.1 Bacteroidales bacterium
CTTTGCCGATATGATTGCGCGGTACGGTTTCACTGATCTGTACACATCCTCGTTCTACCCGTTCCAGAGTGAAGAAGAGAAATGGGCCTACTGGTCCCGGCACATTGACTATGCCCGCTTCGCGCCGGAAGGGAAACCGCTATACAAGCATCTCTTGGAACTGGTTCAGGGCAAAGAATACTTTGTGATTACCACCAACGTGGACGGCCAGTTCGTCAAAGCCAGATTCGATCCGGACAAGGTCTTTGAAGTGCAGGGAGATTACGGGCTGATGCAGTGCGCAACGGCCTGCCATTCCAGGAGGTACAGCAATGAGTCGCTTGTCAAGCAGATGGTTGCGCAGCAGAAAGACTGCCGCATTCCTTCTGCGCTGATCCCTCGATGCCCTGTATGCGGCGGGCCGATGGAAATCAATGTCCGCAAGGACCGTTACTTCGTGGAGGATGACCGCTGGCATCTTCAGGCAGATCGATACTATGCTTTCTTAGAGAAAATACTGGGCAAAGGAAAGCTGGTACTGCTTGAGTACGGCGTCGGTTACAACACCCCCACCATCATCCGTTACCCCTTCGAACGAATGGCCGCTACTTACTCGGACGTAACCCTCATCCGCATCAACAAAGATTACCGCGACTGCCAGACACCGGGAATCAGGCACTACATCGGGCTCGAAACACTATTTCTTCCGGGAAAATAACCACTTCAAGCCGGTTGGTGCTTTTTCGTGTAACTTGATTATTTTACCGCATTGATTTATTTTTGCACAAACATATCTCGATGAAGAAGATAAAAGACCCGGCGCCTGAAATTCCAGTTCTCCTTATGCAGGAAGGGACTCCGTTCATTCCAGACACCAGCAGGTCCGGAGAATACCGGAGCCATCTCAACGAGCCTTTCCGAACCCAGGAAGGCAGGATTTTGCTAGTCCGGGAAGGGCGGGCCGTGTACACGGCCAATATGCGAAGGTATGAACTGTTTCCCGGGCACATGCTCGTCACCCCGGCCGAGACGATCGTTGAGATCAACGATGTCAGCGACAACTACAACGGTCAGCTTCTCCTCTACCGTGATATTCCTGCAACGGCAGCCTTTGAAAAACCGACTGCCGTGAAACTCGAGGGCGACGACCTGGAAAGGATAGGCGCCTACTTCGATCTGATCTCCCGGGTTCTGAAGAAACCCGAATGGTCACAGGCGACCATCCAACATCTGGAGATGGCACTCCTCAATGATCTCAAGCACACGAAATATGTCCTTGACCAGTCACTGGCATCCAATCCTGTCTCGCATTCAGAGACAGTCTTCAACCAATTCCTCGACCTCGTGAGCAGGTATGGCTGCACGGAACACCAGATCTCGTTCTACGCGGACAGGCTGCATCTCACTCCGAACCGCCTGTCGACTCTCGTGAAAGATTACAGCGGACGAACGGTGGCCGACTGGATCAATCTCGCCATCATCCATGAGGCGAAAGTGTTGCTTCGCTATTCCGACCTGTCATCCTATGAGATCGCCGACCGGCTCAATTTCTCGGCGGCATCGGCCTTTTCCGCTTTTTTCAAGAGACAGACAAACCTCACTCCCGGGCAGTACCGCAAAGCGTGAGGCTCATTCAAATGGCTATCGGTGTCGTTCAGACGTGTGCAGCCGGATCGGGCTGACCCATATAGGCATATTCATAAATCATGTCACCGTGTGCCTCATTCGTCTCGCCTCCCGCAGGAGTGAAGCGGACACCGCCTTTGGCATAGTAACGGCAATACTGCATCCTCATTCCGATGGCATCATAACGCTTGCGCATGTTCCCTCCAGCCAACTCATACATGTCCCAGAACTCCAACTGGTCTTCCCAGGTGACATCGAAATCTACCCTCGAACCGTCCTCGTTCGTGAACACATAGTGACTTGTCTTGGGGAACTCCCGGCCTTTGTGGACCTCCGGTTCCAGGACTGTATTGAGCTCGAAGTGCCCGTCCGTCATGAAGACGACTTTCCCGGTCTTGTTGTCCATCAGGCCGAACATCGGGAGCTGCTTGTAACCATACTGCCGGGCGGCCACGAAATCATAGATGTAAACGGTGTAAAGGTCGGTGTACATGCGGCCCCAGAGCCAATGGTGATACAGCGCGAAATGCATCGTATTCATCCACTGATGGTCGTGGTAACCGACGCCTTTCACTTCGTGCCATGCCCCGTCATAGAACAGACGGCCGCTGACTTGGTTTTTTGGGACAGCCAGATCCGTATGATAGAACTCGTCGTTGTCACCGAAGGCAAGGAGGCTGGTTCCCTGCCGGAACGGATCGGTTAATGCGTCATAATGCAGGTCGAGCCCGACCCCGTGGACGGGCTCGAAGGGAATGTCATACTGTTTGAAGTCACCCTTGCACCAGTGGGGGCCGCACTTGCTGTCGCACTGTTCACGGGAGAAGCTGCCCTCAGCGGCACCATAGCAGATATCATCGCGGAA
>JAGAHD010000037.1 GCA_017627255.1 Bacteroidales bacterium
AGCAGCTGCAGGGGGACGATGGAGACGACAGGGAGAAGGCACTCTGCGGTGGAAGGCACCTCGATGCAGTAGTCGGCCAGTTCCCGCACCTGGGTATCTTCCCGCGAGATGACCGCGATGATCTTGCCGCCGCGCGCCTTGATCTCCTCGATGTTGGAGACCGTCTTCTCGTACGTATGGTCCAGGGTCGCAATCACCACCGTCGGCATCTCGGCATCGATCAGGGCGATAGGTCCGTGCTTCATTTCGGCGGCCGGCAGTCCCTCCGCATGAATGTAGGAAATCTCCTTGAGTTTCAGGGCTCCTTCCAGGGCGGTCGGGTAGTTGTAGCCGCGTCCGAGATAGATGAAATTCTGGGCGTAGGTGAAAATCTTCGCCAGGTCCGCCACCTGTCCCGCTCCGGCAAGGGTTTCGCGGAGGGTGTCCGGAAGGCGGAGGAGAGCCTCCGCAATGGAATGGCGGGTTTCCGCATCCACGGTTCCGCGGAGCCGTCCGATTACGAGGGCGAGCATGGTCATGACCGTGACCTGGCCCGTGAAGGCCTTGGTGGAGGCAACGCCGATCTCCGGTCCGACATGGATGTATGTGCCGGAATCCGTAGCCCGGGCGATGGAGGAACCGATGACATTGCAGATGCCGTAGACGAACGCCCCTGCCTCTCGGGCGATTCCGATGGCGGCCAAGGTGTCAGCCGTTTCTCCCGACTGGGACACGGCAATGACGACATCGTCTTTCCGGATGACCGGATTCCGGTAGCGGAACTCGGAGGCGTACTCCACCTCCACCGGTATCCGGCACAGGGTTTCGAGGATGTGCTCCCCGATGAGGGAGGCATGCCAGGAAGTTCCGCAAGCGACGAAAATGATCCGGCCGGCGTTAAGGAACTTTTCCTTGTTGTCCATGACCCCGGAGAGGATGACTTCCCGGGTGTCGGCGCTTACGCGGCCTCGGATGCAGTCTACGATGGTATCCGGCTGCTCATGGATCTCCTTGAGCATGAAATGCGGATAGCCGCCTTTCTCCAGCTGGGAGATGGACAGTTCCAGCTTGCGGATGTCGATCGGAGAGGGCTCTCCTCCCAGGTTCATGATCCTCAGCGGTTTTCCCTGTTCGATGACGGCGATTTCCCCGTCATTCAGGTACACGAATTCCTGGGTGTAGTCGATGATGGAAGCGGCGTCGGAACTGAGGAAATACTCTCCGTCTCCGATGCCGATGGCCATCGGGGAACTCTGGCGGGCAGCGACGATCCGGTCCGGAACGCCTTTTTCGATGACGGCGATCGCATAGGCTCCGACGACCTGCCGGAGTGCCATCCGGACGGCTTCCTCCAGCGAGCAGCCGTTGGTGTCGCGGATGTATTCGATCAGGTTCACGAGAACTTCGGAATCCGTGTTGCTGCGGAATGTGAAGCCATGGCGGCCGAGAGCATCCTTGAGTACGCGGAAATTCTCGATGATGCCGTTGTGGATGAGGGCTAGCCGGCCCGACTGGGACAGGTGCGGATGGGCATTTGTGTCATTCGGTTCCCCGTGGGTGGCCCAGCGGGTATGCCCGATGCCGAGATGGCTGTCCGTGCGCTTCCCTTCCAGGAAGTGTTCCAGGTCGTCGACTTTTCCCTTGCATTTGTACAGATCCAGCGTGCCGCCGGCCCCGGCCAGGGCCACTCCGGCACTGTCATATCCCCTGTATTCGAGCCGGTGCAGGCCCTTGAGGATGACGGAGCACGCCTGGCGTGCCCCGACATAACCGACTATCCCGCACATGGACTAGAAGAACAGGAGTTCGCGGTATTTGGGAAGCGGCCACAGGGCGTCGTCCACCAGCATTTCCAGATGGTCGGCACTGTCGCGCACCTGCAGCATCCGGGACATGACCTCGGTTGAGTAGAGGTGGGCGCGCTGGGCCATGGAGGGTACCCGGTTGGCCTTCTTGCGGGCGGCCACAAGGGCTTCCACGTCGTTGGAAAGGGCGTTGATATAGCCGGAAATCCGGCGGTAGGTATCAATGTCGGCCTTGCAGAGCGACTGGAATTCCTCGCCGAAGATCGATTTGCTGCCCTCGAGGTTCCGGATCAGGATGTTCTGGTAACTGACGGCGGCGGGGATGACATGGTTGAGGCAGATGTCCCCGAGCACGCGGGCTTCGATCTGGAGTTTCTTGACATACATTTCTTCCAGCACTTCCACCCGGGCGTCGATTTCCGTCCGGCTCAGGACTCCGGCCTCGGTGAAGGCCTTGACGGAGGCGTCCAGCTGGAAAGCCTTGAAGGCTTCCGGCACGTTCGTGATCGGATGCAGGCCGCGGCGGACAGCTTCCTCCTGCCATTCCGGGCTGTATCCGTTCCCTTCGAACATCACCTTCCGGGATGCGGAAAGGAACCGGCGGATGACGGTAAGGACGGCGGCACGGGTGTCTTCGCCCGCAGCGGCAAGGGCTTCCACCTCGGCATGGAATTCCCGGAGGCTTTCGGCCACGACGGTGTTCAGGACAAAGGTGGCGCCGGCGGCATTGGCGGAAGATCCGACGGCGCGGAACTCGAACCGGTTGCCGGTGAAGGCGAAAGGCGAGGTTCGGTTGCGGTCGGTATTGTCAAGGATGATCTCCGGAATCGAACTGACCATCTGGAGGGTTTCTGCGCTGTCTTCGAGCGAAAGGTCCTCGCTGCGGAGGATGGCGTCGAAGATCCGGGTCAGGGTGGAACCGGAGAACACGGACATCACAGCGGGCGGCGCTTCATGGCCGCCGAGCCGGTAAGAGTTGTTCAGGGAGCAGACCGAGGCCATGAGCAGGTAGTCATGGCGCGCCACGGCTTTGACGACGCAGGCGTAGAAGGCCAGGAACTGGAGGTTCTTCATCGGGGTCTTGCCGGGGGAGAAGAGATTGACGCCGGTATCGGTGCGCAGCGACCAGTTGCAGTGCTTTCCGCTGCCGTTGACTCCGTCGAAGGGCTTTTCATGGAAGAGCACCTTGAGGTGGTGCTGTTCAGCCACTTTCTGCATGATGATCATCAGCAGCATGTTCTGATCGATGGCCGTCGTGATTTCCCCGAAGACCGGGGCGCATTCGAACTGGTTGGGAGCCACTTCGTTATGACGGGTCTGGAGAGGAATGCCGAGTTTGTATGCCTCCGTTTCGAAATCCTTCATAAAAGCGACTACCCGGGAGGGAATGGCTCCGAAATAATGGTCGGACAGTTGCTGGTCCTTGGCGGAGGTGTGTCCGATCACGGTCCGGTTGCACAGTTGCAGGTCGGGCCGGGCGTTATACAGGTCTTCGTCCACAAGGAAATACTCCTGCTCCAGGCCGACATAGGTGCCGACGCGGTTGACATTGGGGTCGAAGATACGGGCCACGGCGGTGGCCGCCTTGTCCAGGGCGTGCAGCGAACGCAGGTTGGGGACCTTCATGTCG
The DNA here is from genome assembly GCA_017627255.1 of Bacteroidales bacterium. Taxonomy (GTDB): domain Bacteria; phylum Bacteroidota; class Bacteroidia; order Bacteroidales; family UBA932; genus Cryptobacteroides. Next base: position 3,415 of record JAGAHD010000037.1, read on the forward strand.
AGGGCCTCTCCGGTGTAGGAGACGAAGACGGACGGGATACACAGCGTACCGTCCAGCACGAAGGCCGGGGAATTCGGGTCCCAGGCGGAATAGCCCCGGGCCTCGAAGGTGTTGCGCAGGCCTCCGTTCGGGAAACTGGAGGCGTCCGGCTCCTGCTGCACCAGGGCGCTGCCCCGGAATTGTTCAAAGGCGCGGCCGTCCCGGACCGACACGAACGCCTCGTGTTTCTCGGCGGTCGAGCCGGTGAGCGGCTGGAAGAGATGGGTGTAATGGGTTGCCCCCCTTTCGATTGCCCAGGCTTTCATGCCTGCGGCGATTTCGTCAGCAAGCGTCCTGTCGATTTTGCGGCCGGTTTCCCGGGCCTCCAGGACGGACTTGAAAGCAGCGTCGGACATGTACCGGCGCATGGTTTCAAGGGCAAAAACATTCTGGCCGAAGTACGTCGACACCGGCCGGCCTTCCACGGAGTGCCTCTCGGCCTCGCGTGAGGACGCCACGGCGAGCGCCCTTTCTCGGAATGTTGCCATAGTTGATAAAAATAAAAACCCGGGATGGCCGGCAGCGGTGGCCGGTGTCCCGGGTTACAAAGTTAATAAAAATCTTATATAAGTCGAAAAAAAACCGGGGACTTGTCAGCAAAGCTTCAGAAACACCTCAATGGCTTGATATTCAGCCATGCCGAGCTGGTCGTAAAGCCGGGCCGTGTTCTGGGTGCGTTCTTCGGCCCGCTGCCAGAATTCGCGCGGGTCCTCTCCCGGGAACGGGACGATGTCCTTCTGTGAGAGGTGACGGAAAATGGCGTGGCGCTTCTTGACGACCTCGTCCGGGCTCAGCGGAACGGCCATGTCCACCCGGCCGAGTTCCCATTCCATCCAGGCGCCGCGGTACAGCCAGATGTGGGTACTGCCAATCCATTCGCATCCTTCGTCACGCAGTTGTTCCACGGCTTCCAGGGCGGCTTCCGTGCAGACCCGGTGCGTTCCGTGCGGGTCGGCCAGGTCGCCGGCCATGAAGATCATATGCGGTTTGAGGTCCCGGATCAGGTCCTTGATGATATCGACATCGGCCTGGGTGCGCGGATTCTTCTTGATGCCGCCGGACTCGTAGAACGGGAGGTTGAGGAAATGGGCGTTCCGGTTGTCGTCCAGGCCGAAGGAACGGACGGCGCCGCGCGCCTCGCTGCGGCGGATGGCGCCCTTGATGTCGAGAAGGGCGCGGGGCTCCGGCTCTCCCGGTATCTTGCTGTCCACGAGGGCTTTCACCTCGGCGAAACGATCGGCCATCCCGAGCTGGAATGCGGCATCCATGTGCTGGAGCACCACATCGTCGTGGACGGCGACGTTGCCGGACGTTTCGTAGGCGACATGGACGTCATGCCCCTGGGACACCAGGCGGATGAAGGTTCCGCCCATCGAGATGACGTCGTCGTCCGGATGGGGAGAGAAGATCAGCACGGTCTTGGGGAAGGGCGTCGCGGATACCGGACGGGTGGTGTCATCGGCATCCGGCTTGCCGCCCGGCCAACCGGTAATCGTATGCTGGAGGTCGTTGAAAACGTCGATGTTGATCTTGTCGTAAGGGCCGAACTGCTCGATCAGTTCGCCGAGGGAATTCTCCAGATAGTCCTTTTCCGTGAGTTTGAGGATCGGTTTCCTGACGGTCTGGCAGAGCCAGACGACGGCTTTCCGCACGAATTTGGGCGTCCAGTCGCACGGACCGACAAGCCAGGGAGCGACCACCCGGGTCAGAAGACTGCCGGCGGTCTGGTCCACGAAGAAATGGATGTGGTCGTGCTGCTGGAGGAGAGACGCCGGACAGGACGTGGTCATCTCTCCCTCCGCGATGTCCTTGACAGCCTGGGCCTTGTCTTCTCCCCAGGCCATCAGGATGATGCGTCCGGCGGACAGCATGGTGGAAATGCCCATGGTGATGGCGCTTTCCGGGGTGGCCATGATATCGTGGTTGAAGGAACGTGCCTGGCGCTTGCGGGACTGGTAGGAGAGACGTACCGTGCGGGTACGGGTCTTTTCGTTGCTGCCGGCTTCGTTGAAGCCCACCTGGCCGCCTTCCCCGACACCGATGACGAGAAGGTCCAGTCCTCGGGCCATCTTGTCGAATTCGGCGCAGTAGTCGGATACCTTTTCCTGGGGGACGGTGCCGTCGGGAATGTGGATGTTCTCCCGGAGGATGTCCACCTGGTCGAGGAGCGCCTCGTGCAGGCGGTGGTTGCGGCTCTGGAGGCTGTCCTTGGAGAACGGATAATACTCATCGATGGAGACGACCTCGACATTCCGGAACGAAACCTCACCGGCGCGGTACCGGCGGGCCAGCTCCTTGTAGAGCGAGGCGGGAGTGGTTCCGGTGGTCAGGCCCAGGCGGAATAGGCGTCCTTCGCAGGCGTTGATGGACTGGACGACGATGTCCGCGACGGCTTTCGAAGCAGGCCGGGATTCGGGGTAAATCTCGGTCCAGATCCTTTCATAGTCGTGAAGGATGCCCTTGGGCAGATTCTGTTCAATGAGTCCGCCTTCGTAGGGAAGGGTGAAGTGCTTGCTCATAACTGACTGTCGCTAAGTTCGAACGTATTGCCCTGACGGATGTCGCCGGTCTGCATGCCTTTCTTCAGCCATTTCATGCGCTGGGCCGCCGTCCCGTGGGTGAAAGATTCTTCGACGGCGTATCCCTGGGCCTTTTTCTGGAGATAGTCGTCGCCGATGACGGAGGCGCAGTTGATGGCCTCCATCAGGTCGCCGTCCTCGATCGAGTCGAACATGGAATTCTCATAATGGGCCCAGACCCCGGCGTAAAAGTCTGCCTGGAGTTCAATGCGCACGCTCACGCGGTTGGCGTTGGTCTGGGACATCTTGGCCATCTGGCTATGGGCCTGGCCGAGGGTGCCAAGCAGGTTCTGCACATGGTGGCCCACCTCATGGGCGATGACATAGGCATAGGCGAAATCCCCGTCGGCGCCGAGCTGCTGCCTCATCGTGGAGAAGAAGCTGAGGTCGATGTACAGTTTCTCGTCGGCCGAGCAGTAGAACGGACCCATGGCCGCCTGGCCGGTACCGCAGCTGGTGGAAGTGGTGCCGGTGTACAGTACGAGGGTCGGATTGCGGTATTCGCCGATGCCGTTCCTCTCGAAATAAGAGGTCCACACGTCTTCGGTGGAGGCAAGGATCTGGCGGGAGAATTTGGCAAGGGCCTCGTTCTCAGCCGTGGGTTCATACGAAGTCTGTTCAGTCATGGAACCGATCCCGCCGGCGTTCTGGACATTCAGGACCACGTCGCCGATGTTGCCGCCCATCATGAAGGTAATCAAGGCGATGAGGGCGATGCCGCCCAGTCCGAGTCCGGCGGCTGATCCGCCGCTCATTCTCCTGCGGTCTTCCACATGGGAACTTTCACGTCTTCCGTCAAGTTTCATATTGTTATTTCTTTAAGATTTGTTTGATCCGGTTCAGGTCGCCGTCCACCGGGGCCGGCTGGATGCCCAGCAGGTAGCAGAGCATCGGATAGAGGTCAATGTTCTTGAAAGCGGCATAGGCGCCTTTTTCATACGGCCGGGCTTCGTATCCTTTCTTGAAATCGGGGCCGATGGCGCGGAAGGCCACCTGCATCTCGAGTTCCTGCGGGGCATAACCGTGGGAGGCCTTGTTGGAGGAGGGCTTGTGGTTGAACTGCCAGCCAAGGTCCGGCGACACGATAATGTCGCCGAGGCGGTCGGATGTCCCGTAATTCAGTTCGGGCGGACACTGTCCGTGCCGGTATACATTCAGGTGGGGAATGCCGCAGAGGGCGTTGTAGACAGTGTCTACATACCCTTCCTTGCAGAAAATGCTGGTCGGGGACGCCCCGACGATGTCTTCGATCCAGGCCGGGTCGACGGCTTCCGCCCAGGAAACGAAACGCTCAGGGCTGAGTTCGGTCATGCCGTGGTCCCCCGCCAGGATGAAATTGATCTTTTTCGCATGGGGCAACTTCATCAGGCGGAGATAGAAGTCATGCATCAGGCTGTCCATCTCATGGGCCATCACGGCCGTCTCTTCGGACAGGGGGCCGAACCCGTGGCCGGTATGGTCCGGTTCATCGAAATAGACCATCATCAGGCGCGGACGCTCTTTCTCGGGAAGGCTCATCAGCCGGACGGCCTCGTCCACGCGTTCCTCAAAATCCCAGTGGGGCTGTTCGTTCCAGTTGCGCCAGTAGGTCGGGTACATGCCCTGGATGGCGACGTCTCCGCCCAGCCAATAGATGTTGGCCGTGGTGACACCCTGCTTTTCAGCCGTGATCCAGATGGGTTCCTTGAGGTAGTATTTGGGGTTGAACCGTTTGGTGGAATCGCCCATGGAATAGTGCTCTCCCGTATCCGGGTCACGGAAACTGTTGTGCACCATTCCATTGTGGTCGGGCACGCAGCCGGTGGCCATCGTATAGTGGTTGGGGAAGGTGGATGCGGGGAAGGAAGGTTCCATCACGGCTTTCACGCCTACCCGGGAGAGACTGTCGAAGAACGGCATGTCGTGCAGGTCGGGATAGTCCCAGCGGTTCCCGTCCAGGGAGACAATGACGGTGTAGTTGTCATGTCTGGTTCGGCATCCTGTCAGCACTAGGGTTATGAGCAGTGCCGGTGCCAGCATCCGGAAAAAACGTTTCATAAGGTTGTGTTTGTAACTTGCAAACTTACATATTTTTTCCGGTTTTTTGTATCTTTGCAGCTCGCTATGAAATGTGAAATATGAAAAATTTCGTTTTTTGCAGTGCATGGATTGCACTTTTTCTTTCGGTCGGTTTCGTGAATTCTTCTTGCGGCTCCCCGCAGGCCAAAGTGCCTCAGAAAGATACGGTGGTGGTCAACACCACGGAGATTGGGAAGGACATCACCGGATATAACGGCCCCACGCCCGTGGAAATCAAACTCGTCGACGGGGTCATCGTCGGTGTGAAGGCATTGGAGAATACGGAGTCCCCCGGCTTTTTCCAGCGTGTGCTCGAGAGCGGCATGCTGGAATCCGTGGTTGGAAAAACTGCCGCCGAGGCCGCTGAAATGCCGTTGGATGCCGTTTCCGGTGCCACGTTCTCTTCCAAGGCGGTCATCGCCAACCTCCGTGCCGGATTGGCAACCGTTACAGATACCGCGGAATAGTTCGGATTCCGGAAAAAATGCTATCTTTGTAAAAATTTTTAATACAAAAAAAGTATGAAGAAGATTTTGATTGTTGTTGCGGCGCTCCTTGGCTTTGCCGTCGTAGCGTCCGCCCAGCCCAGGGCCCTCGGTGTACGTGCCGGTTATGGTGGAGAACTCTCCTACCAGCATTATATGGGCGGCGAGAACTTTGCCGAATTTGATCTGGGTTGGTCCTCCGGCTTCATCAATGTGGCGGCTGCGTATGATTTCCAGGTAGCCCCTGTCGGACCGTTCAATTTCTACGCCGGCCCGGCTGCTGACCTGTGGCTGGTCAATGAAGGCGGTATCGGTCTTGGTGTTGGCGGACAGCTTGGTCTCGAGTATCTCTTCTCCGAGATTCCGCTCCAGATTTCCCTTGACTGGCGCCCGATGTTCAATCTGATCCCGGCTACCAGTTTCGGTTGGAGCGGTTTCGGTCTCGGTATCCGTTACCTCTTCTAGTCCTTGCCCTGGGGCGTCGAAAGGAAACGCCTTCAAGACAACAGTTTAATAAAAGTCGTCCGGTTCAACAAGACCGGACGACTTTTTGTAAATCGCCAAAGGTCACCGGTTTCCATTCAACGGTACCTATAACTCCGGCTATTTGGTCTTGTACCACTGCTGCAGCACGCGGAAGGCCTTTTTCTTCTGCCCGTCGTCACTGACCAGTCCCTTGCGGTTGTAGTAGTCCTGGATGCCGTCGAGCACCCGGCGCGGAGAACGGAAGTCCTTGAGAATCCAAGGGGTCGTACCGGAGAGGCCTTCGATTTTGTCGAGCATGGCCGTATTCTGGAGGTAGAGGTTTTCCTGAAACTCTTCGGTCCAGCGCTCGTCCTTCGACCCGTGCAGCCCCGCCTTGGCGCCGCCGCCGAATTCGCTGACGATGACCGGTTTCTCATAAGGAATCTCCCAGGTCATTTTCGGGGCGTCATCCACGTCCCGGTACCAGCCGATATACTGGTTGAAGCTGACAACATCCACATACTCGTTCATGTTGTCCTGCAGCTTGTTATGGTAGTTGGAGGCAGAGGTGACCTCCATGGCCATGCTGATGAGGCGGGTATCGTCCAGGGCTTTTGCATACTGGGCCAGGTCGCCCAGGAAGCGGTCGCGCTGCGGGGAATGGGGCGTTTCGTTGGCAATGCTCCAGATGATGACATTGGCGCGGTTGTGGTCGCGGGCGATCATGTCCTTCAACTGTCCGGCAGCATTGCGGTAGGTGTCCGGATTTTCCCAGGCGATGGTCCAGTAGACAGGAATCTCCGACCAGACCAGGATGCCCCGCCGTTCCGCTTCACGGACCGTGTACTCGTTGTGGGGGTAGTGGGCGAGACGGACGAAATTGCAACCGAGTTCCTTGGCCCAGTCCAGCAGGGTGGCGGCATCGGCGGTGGAATTGGCGCGTCCGCCTCCGAACGCCTTCTCTTCATGCATGCTGATGCCTTTCAGGAAAATCGGCTCCCCGTTGAGGAGGATCTGGCGTCCGCGGGTTTCAATGGTCCGGAATCCGATGTCGTCGCGGAGGGTTTCGCCGCCGAGAGACAGTTCCACCGCGTACAGCTTGGGATGGGACGGACTCCATCTCACGGGCTTCGCCGGAATATCCAGGACAGCTGTCCCGTCCGCTCCCGTCACCGCTTCCCGGTCGATGCCGAGTTCCGGGATGCGCAGGCGGATCCGCTGCCCGGGGAGCGCCTTGTCCAGCCGGACCGAGAAATGCAGTTTGCCGGGATCTTTCGGGTCGAGCTGCAGGGAATAATTCTCGATATATGTCTCCGCCACATCCACAAGCAGGACGTCCCGGGTGATGCCCCCGTAGTTCCACCAGTCGAAAATCTGGGTCGGAACGTCTTCGGGATGGCGTTTGTTGTCCACTTTGACGATGACAAAGTTGTCGCCTTCCCGGAGGAGGTCCGTGACGTCGAAATTGAATGGTGTGAATCCGCCGATGTGGTGGCCGGCTTCCTCCCCGTTCACCCAGACGCGGGCGTCGTAATTCACGGCGCCGAAATACAGGAGGGTGCGGCGTCCCTTCTCCGGAGAGAAACGGAAACTCTTTTTGAACCAGACGGTTCCTTCGTAGAAGAACAGCCGGGGATCGCGGGTGTTCCAGTCGGAGGGGATGGGCATTTCCGCCGATTTGTCGAAATCGTACTCGATGAGGTCTTTGGGGTCCTGCGGCTTGGCGTTTCGGAAAAAGCCCCAGGGCGTCGGTTTCATCCTGTAGTCGTAATAGCCTTCTTCCTGGACGTCCACGATGTAGTTCCATGCCCCGTTCAGGGATACGGTCCTTCGGCCGGGAATATTGCCGATCTGGGGAACTTCCGCTGCGGTGAGCAGCAGGGAAAAAAGGAGTGAAACGGTGAGGAGTAATGTTCTTTTCATGGTATCAGGGGATTCAGTCGTACGAAATGTTGCGGAATTCCTCCGGACGGAGAGAGCTGGGAAGGGCAGCATGGGATCCGGGCGGGTGGCAGATGTAACAGGACAGGCATGGCATCGGGTACTTGTGGAAACAAATGTAGTAAAAAAACGCCAAGATGGGAAAGAGGGGGATTATCTGCACGGAAAAATAATTATCTTTGTTCCCATCCCCCAGGAAGGCACCGCCTTCTGCGAACTTAACATATTGGTCATGAAAAGCGTACGTGTTTTTGCCCCGGCCTCTATCGCGAATCTCGGCTGTGGCTTTGACATCATGGGCCTTGCTTTGGACGAGGTCGGAGATGTCCTGGAAATGAGCGTCTCGGAAGGAGACGGCTTAACCATTGAGAATGCTTCCGGTGTTCCCCTGCCGGAAGATATCGAGCAGAACGTCATCACCCCCGTCGTTCGCAAGTTTCTGGAAATGACCGGAATCCGTGCCCGGGTCGACGTTGTCATCAGGGAAAAGATCTATCCGGGCTCCGGTATCGGTTCCAGTTCCGCATCGAGCGCGGCGGCGGCTTTCGGCATGAATGAACTGTTCGGATGTCCCCTTTCGGAAGAGGAGGTCGTCATCTGCGCCATGGAGGGGGAGAACCTCGCCAGCGGCGGTTACCATGCCGACAATGCGGCTCCGGCGGTCATGGGCGGCATCGTACTGATCCGCGGATATGACCCCCTCGACCTGATCAAACTTCCGGTTCCGGGCGACTTTTACTGTGCGGTCATCCATCCGAAACTGGTCGTCTCCACGAAGGAAGCGCGGAGTATCCTCCCCAAGCAGGTGGATATGCATGCCGCCATCGCCCAATGGGGCAATGTCGGAGGGCTTGTCGCCGGCTTGTATTCGGGAAATATCGGCCTTGTGGGGCGGTCCATGCGGGATTCCGTGGCGGAGCCCTTCCGCAAGCACTTCATTCCCGGGTTTGATGCGTTGCGGGAAAAGGTGCTGGAAAGCGGATCCCTGGCCATGAATATCGCCGGGTCCGGGCCGTCGGTTTTCGCACTGGCGAACCGAAGCGAGAAAGCCCAGCGGGCCAGCGCCATCATGGAACGGCATTTTTCGGAACTCGGCATCCCCTATGAATGCTATGTCGTCAAAGTGTCCAACCGTGGCGCCCGCCTGACAGCCATTTAATTCTAATAATATGGAGTATTACAGTACAGGCAAGAAAGCCCCGAACGCCTCCCTCCGCAAGGCGGTCCTCCGCGGACTGGCGGAAGACAGGGGCTTGTATATGCCGGAGCATATCCCCACATTGCCGGCCTCTTTTTTCCGGGATTTACCCGGGATGACCTTTCCTGCGATGGCGAAAAGCGTGGCGGGGGCTTTCTTCGGGGATGATGTCCCCTCGGATGTCCTGGACCGGATTGTCAGTGGAACCCTGTCCTTCGATTGCCCTGCCGTACGGGTGGAGGAGGATGTGTATGCGTTGGAACTGTTTCACGGACCGACGCTGGCTTTCAAGGATGTCGGTGCCCGGTTCATGGCCCGTCTGCTCGGTTATTTTACGCGGGAGGACTGTGACCGGGGAGATATCTGCGTTTTGGTGGCGACATCCGGGGATACGGGAAGTGCCGTTGCAAACGGTTTTCTCGGCGTTCCCGGCACCCGGGTCTTTGTCCTGTATCCCAAGGGAAGGGTCAGTCCTGTCCAGGAAAGCCAGTTCACGACGCTGGGCCGCAATATCACCGCCGTGGAGGTCGACGGGAACTTCGATGATTGCCAGAGCCTTGTCAAAGCCGCGTTCATGGATGATTTCCTGCGCTCCTCCCTGTGCCTGACATCGGCCAACAGCATCAACATCGCTCGTTTCCTTCCTCAGGCTTTTTACTATTTCTACGGGTATGCCCAGATGGCGCGTCTCGGGAAAGCCGATAAACTGGCGGTCTGTGTTCCCAGCGGAAACTTCGGCAACGTGACGGCTGCCTTGATTGCGCGTAGGATGGGACTTCCCATCAACCGGTTTATCGTCGCCAATAATAGCAACGATGTGTTCTTTACATATTTACAGACAGGAATCTACCGGCCGAAGCCCAGTATTCCGACGCTTGCCAATGCGATGGATGTCGGCGATCCGAGCAATTTCGCCCGTCTGCTGGACCTGTACGGAGGAGACTGGAACCGGATCCGGGCCGACATTTCCGGGGTGGTTGTGGATGACGGGGCCATTCTGGAGACAATCCGTTCCTGCCATGCAGAAAACGGATATTTGCTCGACCCCCACGGCGCCTGTGCCTACCGGGCCCTGCGGGATTCCCTGAAAAAAGGGGAGACCGGCCTTTTTTGTGAGACGGCCCATCCGGCCAAGTTCCGGGAAACCGTGGAGAAAGCGACGGGTGTTCCCGTCTTGCTTCCAGAGCGCCTGCAGGCTTTTCTTTCCGGAAAGAAAGAGACGGTTCCGATGCCGGCTGAATATAGGGCGTTCCAATCCCTGCTGCTATCCCGGTAAGCGTGTGGCAGGATGACCGGCACCCCGGCGTAATCCGGGCGCTACAATTCCGTCACGATATCTTTCAGCGGCTTGCGCTGGGCATGGAGTTCCGTCGGCTTGCCTTCGGACGAGGACGGATGGCCGATGGCGAGGAGTCCGTAAATGCCATGGTTCCGCGTCTCGGGGAGCACTTCCCGGATTTTTCCGGGATCGAAGTCCCAGATCCACATGTTGGCGAGGCCGGCGTCCGTCGCCGTCAGCATCAGGTGGGTGAGCACGATGGCGGCATCCGTCTTCGCGGCGTTTACGCCGTCACACTCCCGCACCCAGGCTTCCTCGTTCCGGCAGCCGACGATGAGCACGACAGGGGCTCCGTAGCAGTCATGGACTTGATGCAGGCGGGCGAGCGCTTCTTCGCTCTTGACAACCCAGATGCGGGTCGGCTGGAGGTTTTTGGCGGAAGGGGCCAACCGGCCGGCTTCCAGGATCATTTCCAGTTTGGAGGCGGAGACAGGGTAGTGGTTGAAGGAATGGCAGGAGTAGCGGCTTTGCAGAATGTTCATGAAAGCATCTGAGCCGTACTGATGCTTCATGATTTTCTGATCCATGTCGGAGAATGAGGCACGGTGGGTAATTTTGGTGACGTCGCTCAGGCGACTAAGAATCTTCTTCATATCAGTTATCAGTTTTGCTTCAACGTGCAAGATAATAAAAAAATCCGAAAATAACGAATAGACGTCGTCCCAAACATCTTTCAGCCGCTCTTCATGGCCTGTATTTCCCGCCCGGAGCGCCAAAACACATGGCCGTCAGTCACCCCCAACCCGGAAACAAAAAACCCCTCAGAAGAATCTGAGAGGCATTTTGAAGAATGTAGGGGTAATTCATATCCCCGGGTGCCCAAAGCCGGGCTCGAACCGGCACGTCTTTAAGGGACACTGGATTTTGAGTCCAGCGCGTCTACCAATTCCGCCATTCGGGCATGGCCGGATCCAAAGGGAGGCGACTTGCAAATTTACCGCAATTTCGGGGAATTGCAAAATTTTTCGACTATCTTTGTTCTTGATGGAAAGAATGACGGAAATCAGGATTGAAGGGAAGGTGGCGGGCCGGGTTGTCGGCGGCGCCACTCCTACGGATGTTGTGCCCCTGCTTGAAGGAGAGCAGGAGGTTTTCCTGGTGTATGACGCTCACCTCGCCCCTGCGGCTTCCGCCTTGCTGGAGGCTTTCCCGGCGATTCGTTCTGCGCTGGCCCTGGAAACGTCCGAAGAAGAAAAAAACATGGACTCGGTCCTGCTGATCGCCCGTTCGCTGCTGGAGGCGGGGGCTTCCCGGAAAGCCCTCCTGCTGGCCATAGGCGGCGGTATAACGACTGATGTGGCGGGCTTTGCCGCATCGGTGTACAAACGCGGCATCCGGTATGCCAATATTCCGACAACCCTCCTCGCCCAGGTGGATGCCGGTATCGGCGGAAAGACGGGGGTCAATTTCGAAGATTACAAAAACATGCTGGGTGTCATCGTGCAGCCGGTTTTCACGTTTGTCTGTTCTTCGCTCCTGGCAACCCTTCCGCGGCGGGAGTTCCTGTCCGGCGCGTCGGAACTGCTGAAAACGTTCCTGATCGAGGACCGGGACGGCCGGTATGGAAGAACGGTTTCCCTGCTTTCATCCGGATCCCCTGATTTCGGGTCCGATATCTGGCAGGAGACTGTTTTCGAAGCTGCCTCCGTGAAAGCGGGCATCGTCTCCCGCGACCCGTACGAGCACGGCGAGCGCCGGAAACTCAATCTCGGCCATACCTTTGCCCATGCCATCGAGCATGAGGCCCGCCTCCGCGGTGACGACATCACCCATGGAGAAGCCGTGTCGATGGGCATTCTCCTTTCAGCCCGCCTGTCCGACCGGCTGGGCCTGTCGAAAGGGATGGAAGGACGGCTGAGGCAAGATTTCCTGCAGGCCGGCCTGCCGGTGGAAAGTCCTTATCCTCCGGAAGTGCTCGCTGGTGCCATGGAAAAGGACAAGAAGGCCGAAGGCGGCTTCGTGCATTTCGTCCTCCTGGAAGATATCGGCCGGGTCGTCGTCCGGGACCTTTCCGTCGCCATGGCACTCAAGGCATTGACTGACAATTGACCCATAGGCAGAAATATGATTTGTACATCCATACAAGGCAAGACGCTGGAGGAAATCCTCCGGATCCTGGAAAGCGGGGAGGTCGAGATGGCAGAAATCCGGCTGGACCGCTGTGACCTGTCGGAAGACGAGGTCGAAGAACTTTTTTCCACTTCGGACATTCCGCTGGTGGCAACGTGCCGCCTTTCAGAGATGGGCCGCCGCGCCCAGGCGGGGGAAGACCTCCTGCAGGACGCCGGAGAGGCTCTCACGGCACAGGGTCTTTCCCTGTCAGAGCCGCGGAAAGGACGGAATCCTGCCGAGGAACTCGTTGAGAACCAGTTACTGAAGGCCATCGAGGCCGGGGCGAAATATGTGGACCTGGAGGTTGAGGCCCCTCCGATGACGGGCCGCAAGATCCGTCATGCCTGCGAAGAATACGGTACCGTCCTGATCCGTTCGTTCCACGATTTTGACGGGACGCCGCCTGCGGCGACCCTGCTGTCTGTCCTGGAGAAAGCGCGCCGTTTCGGGGGTGAGGTGGTGAAGATCGTGACGACGGCTGCCTCCCGGGAAGACGTCGAAACGGTCCTGGACCTCTACCGGGAGGCGGAGCCGGGGACGCTGGTTGCCTTCTGCATGGGGGAGGAAGGACGGGATTCCCGGCTGGAGGCACTCCGCAGAGGCGCCCCGTTCACCTATGCCTGCCTGACGCCCCGGGAGGCGACGGCTCCCGGCCAGTGGACGACCGCAGAAATGCGCCGGGCCGTTTACGGCAGATTCCGGTTCATCGGCCCGAAGACGCTCCCGATGCCTTCTTCCAAGAGTTTTGCCCAGCGGGCTATCGTGGCAGCAGCCCTGGCGCCCGGAACCTCCCATCTTTCCGGCTATTCTCCCTGCGGGGACAATGAATCCGCCATTGCCGTGGCGCGAGCCCTGGGGGCCCGGGTGGAAGAGAATGGGTCCGAATTGTCGGTCAGCGGCATCGGCGCCCTTCCCGGGAAGCTGGATATCAATGAGATCCATACCGGAGAATCCGGATTCCTGACCCGGATGGTCATTCCCCTCCTGTCTGTGCTGAACCGCGGTCCGGTCCGCGTGACAGGGGAAAAAACACTGCTGAACCGGCCCCTCGCCGGGGCGCATGACATCATGGCTTCTTTCGGGGTGAGGCTTTCCCCGGAAAGGCCCGCTCCCCGGAAGGGGGACTGCTATCTCCCGCTGACGGTCAAGGGGCCGCTGATTCCGGGCCGCGCCGATATCTCCGGCAAGGGCGGATCGCAGCTCATTTCGGGCCTCCTGGCCGCCTTGCCCCTGGCAGAAGGCCGCTCCACGGTTTTTGTCCACGATCCCCGCAGCATTCCGTACATGTTCATCACAGTGGATGTGCTTCGGAAATTCGGTATTGAAATCGGTTCTGAAATGGAAGGCGGGGACGATTTCCTGCAGACCCAGGACTGGTCGCTCTGTACGGGCGTCACTTTCCGGATGCGGGGCGGCCAGCGCTATTTCCCGGCCGATTTCCGGATTGAAGGGGACTGGAGCAGTGCAGCGAACTTCCTCGTGGCGGCCGCCATCTTCGGAGAGGTCGAGGTGGAAGGGCTGGATACCCAGTCTCTCCAGGCGGATATTTCCATCATGGACATTCTCATGGATGCCGGCGCAAGCATGTCCCAGCTTGAGGGGCCGACCCCGTCGACGGGACCGCTCCACGTGTCCCGCGCTCCGCTCTGTGCCTTCGATACCGACCTGAACAACTGCCCGGACCTCTTCCCGATTGTGGCGGTCCTGGCGGCTTTCTGCCCGGGAGAGTCCCATATCCGCGGCGTGCAGCGCCTTCTCCACAAGGAGACGGACCGGGCGGCTGCCATCGTGGACATGCTGGAAAAGATGGGAGTCCCTGCCCGTGTCGAAGAGGATGAGATGACCGTCGAGGGCATGTCCCTGCCGCAACGGCTGCTGACCGGGCGCCTGCTCAGGGGAGGAACGTTCACGTCCCATGGGGACCACCGCATGGTCATGGCCCTGAAAGTGGCCTCCCTCGGCGCCGGCTCTCCGGTGGAGATTGATGACACCGCCTGCGTCGCCAAGTCTTTCCCGGGTTTCCCCGCAATGTTTGAAACGTTATGAATACATTCGGAACTATTTTCAGAGTCAGCATCTTCGGCGAATCGCACGGAGAGGAAATCGGTGTGGTCATCGATGGCGTGGAACCCGGTATCGAACTGTCCGAAAAGGATTTCATTCCGGACATCGACCGGCGGAGGAGCGGAGCACGGGGAACGACCCCGCGCATGGAATCCGACGAGCCGCATATCCTGAGCGGCGTCTTCGAGGGACACACGACCGGTGCCCCGCTGACCCTTGTCTTCCGGAATGGCAATACGCGTTCTGCGGATTATGCGCGCCTGCGGGATGTGCCCCGGCCGGGTCATGCGGATTTTACAGCAAATGTCAAGTACGGAGGCTTCCAGGATCCGCGTGGCGGGGGGCATTTTTCCGGCCGGCTGACCCTTCCGGTCGTAGCGGCCGGTGTCGTAGCCAAGAAAGTCCTCGCGGAAACGGTGGCGGAGGAGACCCATGGCCATGTCCGTTTCAAGGCGGAAGCCCGCCTGGTGGAAATCGGAGGTGTCTGTGATCCGACGCAGTGGGAGGCCCTTCTTGCCGAAGCCCAGGCGGAGGGTGACTCTCTCGGCGGGGTGGTGGAATGTGTCGTGGACGGTCTTCCGGCCGGCCTCGGAGAACCTTTCTGGGACAGTGTGGAGTCCTGTCTGTCCCATGCCCTTTTCGCTATTCCGGGTGTGAGGGGCGTTGAATTCGGTGACGGATTCGCCGCAGCCAGGATGAAGGGTTCGGAGCATAACGACTGCTTTACAGCCGATGGAATCGAGGGGCACGAGGGACTTGTCACGCCGGTCACGAATCACGCCGGCGGGGTGAACGGCGGTATCACCAACGGCAATCCGCTGGTGATGCGCGTTGCTTTCAAACCGACCTCCAGTATCCGGAAACCCCAGCGGACCTGGGATTTCTCGGCCGGGGAAATGACGGAACTCAGCGTCGGCGGGCGTCATGACGTCTGCTTCGCGCTCCGCACCCCTGTCATCGTGGAGGCCATGGCCGCCATCGTCCTGGCGGACCTGATCGACCGGGGATGAGACTCCTGGTCCTGTTTATCCTGGCCTTTTCGGTCGTCTCCCGCGTGGATACGCGCGTGGGGACCGCTGCCAGCACGTCCCCGACTTCCAGCATCTTCGGCTCGGACGGAGAGGTGTACGGCAACACCCTCCCCTGTGTGACGGAGCCCCGCGGACATACATTCTGGACTCCCCAGACCCGCCAGACGGAACAGAAAGGGATCAGCCCCTATTATTATGGGGACACCGAGTTCCTCGGGTTCCGCGCATCCCACTGGCTGGTCGGCGGGGCAACGCAGGACTATGGCTCCTTCGCCCTCCTTCCTTCGGACCATCCGCTTCCGATGGACCATGCCGGGGAGGTGGCGACTCCGTCGTATTACGGGATTACCCTGGGCGGCCGCAGGTTTGAAATGACGGGCCGTTCCCATAGTGCCATTTTTCGGTTGGAGGACTGTGAATATCTGAAAATCACCGTGTTGAGTGATGAAGGAGAAGGAAGGATATCTGTCTCCGGCCGGGAGATTTCCGGCAGTAATCCCGTTCATCGGATTTATCAGGGGCTGGGACAGCCGGCTGGTTTCGCAGGACATTTCGTCGTGGTGGCAGATTCCGGTTTCGAAGTAGTCGAGACGGTTCCGGGAGAGAGCGTACTGATCCGTTTCCCGGGAAAAGGGGTTCACCTGGTTAAGGCGGCCTCCTCGTTCCGGAGCGTGGAGGGAGCGCGTGCCAATCTGGAGGCGGAGATTCCGGATTGGGATTTCTGCAGGATCCGCGACACCCTGACAGGCATTTGGGAGAAACAGCTTTCCCGGGTGGAGGCCGTCGGGCCTGATCCGGAGACGGTGACTCATTTTTATGGCTCGCTCTGGCGCGCTTCCCTGCTTCCCCGGACGGTGAGTGATGCAGAGGAGAGCCCGGATTATGACGATTTCTCCCTCTGGGACACCTACCGTGCCCTGCATCCGCTCCTGACCATCCTGGAACCCCGGCAGGTCGGCGGGATGATCCAGGCCCTTCTTCGAAAGTACGACCGGGGCGGATGGCTGCCGGTCTTTCCGTGTTGGGGAAGTTATACCAGTGCGATGATTGGAGATCACGCCATTTCGATGATTTGCGACGCTTACCTGAAAGGGATCCGGAATTTCGATGTCCGGAAAGCTTACCGGGCCATGCGGCACAACGCCTTTGATTCTCCCGGCGAAGCGTCGGAGGAGTACCGGGACGGGCGGGGCCGCCGTGCTCTCCAGTCTTATCTCCGGTATGGTTATCTGCCGTTGGAAGAGGAGGTTCCGTTCGCTTTTCATTCGCGTGAGCAGGTTTCCCGGACCCTGGAGTATGCTTATGATGACTGGTGTCTGTCCCGTGTCGCGCTGCGCCGGCTCCATCTGTGGGATTATCTGGCGCTGCGCCGCCGCAGCCGTAGCTGGCGGAACGTCTTCGATCCTGTCACGAAATACCCCCAGGGCCGCTATGCCGACGGTTCATTCCTTCAGGAAGACAACTATCTGGAAAAGACTTCTTTCATTACGGAAGGGACGCCCTGTCATTACAGCTGGTATGTTCCCCACGACGTAGAAGGCCTGGTCCGCCTGATCGGAAGGGAAACCTTCACCGAGAGGCTGGATTCGATGTTTTCCTGCCACCGCTACTGGCACGGGAACGAACCGTGCCACCAGGTCGCCTGGCTCTATGATTATATCGGGCAGCCGGAAAAGACACAGGCGGCTGTCCGGCAGATCCTGCGGAGCGAGTACCGCAATGATCCGGGAGGCCTCAGCGGGAATGATGATGCCGGGGCCATGAGCGCGTGGTATGTTTTCGGTTGCCTGGGGTTCTATCCGGTCTGTCCCGGAAGCGGGGAATATGCTCTCGGCGCTCCCGCTTTTTCGGAGGCGGTTCTCCACCTGGAAAACGGGAAAACGTTCCGTATCGTGGCGGAGAATCTCTCCGAAAAGAATTGTTTCGTCCATTCGGTCCGCCTGAACGGCCGTCTCCTGTGGGATGCGAAGACCCGCCGCGGTCGTCCCTTCCTCTCGCATAAGGCTCTTTCCCGTGGCGGTACGCTGGTTTTCGAGATGGGAGAGCTGGAGACCGTCGGTATTTGACGGTAGGAATACCTCCCGGTTCCAGTGTAGCAATGTCTGCTTTTGATTTTCACAAAAAGTTAGCTTAACTTTGCAATCCTATGGACCGTAACGAAGAAAACAAAATAATCGAAGAATTCACTTCCGGCGAGTACAAGGAGGGGTTTGTGACGGATGTGGAGCAGGATTTTGTCCCGAAAGGGCTCAACGAGGAAATTATCCGGACGATTTCTTCCCTGAAGGAGGAACCGCAGTGGCTGCTCGACTTCCGGCTGGACGCCTTCCGGAAATGGCAGGGGATGAAGATGCCGGAGTGGGCCCATCTGGATATGCCGTCCATTGATTTCCAAGATATTATCTATTACGCGGCGCCGAAAAAGGACAAGGACCGTCCCAAGGAGATTGACCCCAAACTGGCGGAGACCTTCGAAAAACTGGGCATTCCGCTCAAGGAGAGGGACGTGCTGGCGGGAGTGGTGGCCGTGGATGCCGTGTTCGATTCCGTGTCCGTGACGACGACCTTCCGGAAGACGCTTTCAGAAATGGGAATCATTTTCTGTTCGTTCTCCGAAGCGGTGAAGGAGCATCCGGACCTGGTACGGAAATACCTGGCGACGGTCGTCCCTTCCGGGGACAATTATTTCGCTGCCCTGAACAGCGCCGTGTTCTCTGACGGATCGTTCTGCTACATCCCGAAGGGCGTTCGCTGTCCAATGGATCTCAGCAGCTATTTCCGGATCAATGCCCGTGGGACCGGCCAGTTCGAGCGTACCCTCATCGTGGCGGATGAAGGCTCCTATGTGAGTTACATGGAGGGCTGTACCGCACCGATGCGGGATGAGCAGCAGCTCCATGCCGCCGTGGTGGAAATTATCGTGGAAAAAGATGCCGATGTGAAATATTCGACCGTCCAGAACTGGTATCCGGGCGACGCGGAGGGGAAAGGCGGTATCCTGAACCTCGTGACCAAGCGCGGCATCTGCAAGGGAAGCGGCTCTCACTTGAGCTGGACCCAGGTGGAGACCGGTTCCGCCATCACGTGGAAATATCCTTCCACGATCCTGAAAGGGGACCATTCCGCTTCGGAATTCTATTCGGTGGCCGTGACGAACAATTTCCAGCAGGCCGACACCGGCACCAAAATGATCCATATCGGACGGGATACCCGGAGCCGGATCGTGTCGAAGGGCATTTCGGCCGGTCGCAGCCAGAACAGCTACCGTGGCCTGGTCCGGATGAATGCCGGGGCACGGAACGCCCGCAATTACTCCCAGTGCGACAGCCTCCTGATCGGTTCGAAATGCGGGGCTCATACCTTCCCGGTCATCCGGTCGGACAATCCGACGGCGGTGGTGGAGCATGAGGCCACGACGTCCAAGATCAGCGAGGACCAGCTTTTCTATTGTAACCAGCGGGGGATCGGCCCGGAGGAAGCCGTGGGGCTCATCGTGAACGGATATGCCCGGGAAGTGCTGTCCCGCCTGCCCATGGAGTTTGCCGTGGAGGCCCAGAAACTGCTGCAAGTTTCCCTTGAAGGTTCTGTCGGATAATGGAATGGACGGACATCATACTTTTTTCGCTTGGCGGCCGTCCGGTGCTGCTGGTGGACCTGGTGAGTTCCCTGCTGGGCCTCACGTGTGTTTTCCTGGCGGGACGTAACTCGAAGTACAATTTCTGGGTGGGGTACCTGTACACCGCCTCGCTGTTTTTCCTGTTCTGGAACCGCAGCCTGTACGCCAGCCTGCTGCTGCAGCCGATTTCCCTTTCGATCAATGTCATGGGACATTGGAGATGGACGCATCCGAAGGAGTCGGAACGCTCGTCGGAAGACGGGAACAAATTGAAAGTGAGCATGCTCTCATGGCGCCAGAGGGGCTTTACGATGGCGGCTATCCTATTGGTTGCCCTGGTCTGGGGCTGGGTGATGAAAGCGCTTTTCCCAACCAATCCAGCTCCCTATCTCGACTGTTGCGTGACAGTGCTGATCCTGACGGCCCAGCTCCTTTCCGCCCTCAAGAAATGGGATTGCTGGGTTGCCTGGCTGCTGGTGAACATTACGCAGCTGATCCTGCATATCCGTGTCGGCAATGTGTTCATGCCCATCGTGAGCGCCCTGTACTTGGTGAACGGCCTGTGGTCGCTCGCATCGTGGTGGAAACTGTATAAGAAGAACGGTTAGGATTTAAGGAAGAAAATCCCGAACCTGAATCAGCTCTTTTTCCCTGGAGGACGAGTAGGCGTAAAGGATGCCTCTTGAGAAATCAACCGTAAAGGTGTCAATAGGGAGGGAACTCCGTTTCCGTTTCAGCAGATTCCCTTTCCAGTCAAAGATTTGGAACTCCATTTTCCCGTACAAGGTGACGATATACCGCTCATCGGAACAGGGATATGTCCCGTAGTAGACTTTTTTCAGGACGGGACAAAACGTCATTTCTGGGCTTTGGTTGACTTTTGCAGGGCTTTTTCCTGATAGTCCCACCCTTGTTGAGGACGGATAATGAATCAATAAAATTCCTATCTTTGCAATCGAATATGGATACTTTGTTGGAAATACGAAACCTTCACGCCCGGATCGGGGAGAAGGAGATATTGAAAGGAATCGACCTGACAGTCGGACGCGGCGAGATTCACGCGGTCATGGGGCCGAACGGTGCGGGCAAGTCCACGCTGAATGCCGTGCTGACCGGCCGGCCTGATTATGAGGTCACGGAAGGAACGGTGCTCTATGACGGGAAAGACTTGCTGGCCATGTCTCCGGAAGAACGCAGCTGTGCGGGCCTGTTCCTGAGTTTCCAGTACCCGGTGGAGATTCCCGGGGTGACGATCACGGCTTTCATGAAGGCTGCGATCCAGGCGCGGCGCAAGGCGCAGGGACTGGAAGAGATGAAGACCGCCGACTTCCTCAAGTTGCTCAAGCAGAAGATGGCTTTTGTACAGATGAAGCCGGAATTTTCGAAGCGGGAGGTCAACGTCGGTTTTTCCGGCGGTGAGAAAAAGCGCAATGAGATCTTCCAGATGGCTATGCTCGATCCCGTGCTGTCCATCCTCGACGAGACGGACTCGGGTCTTGACGTAGATGCCCTTAAAATTGTCGCGGACGGAGTCAAGGCCCTCCACACCCCTGAAAAATCGGCCATCATCATCACGCATTACCAGAAACTGCTGGAGTACGTGGCACCGGATGTGGTCCATGTCCTGAAGGACGGCCGTATCGTCCGTACGGGCGGACGGGAACTGATCGATGCGATTGAGAAGGACGGATTTGACCAGTTCTGACGCCATGGGATACGGTAATTACAAGGATCCCTTCGGGGGAAGTCCGCTCGGTAAAGCATCCTATGTCGTGCAGGCAGGGGAAAAGCTCGAACTGAGTTTTGTCGTGCTCCCCGGAGAGTCGAGGGACATCGAGGTGAGTGTCGATCTCGTGGGAGAAGGCGCAGAGGCGGTCCTCAGGGGATTGTATCTGTGCAGCGGGGACGAGCAGGTGACATTCCGGATCCTCATGCATCACCGGGCTTCGCACTGCTGCTCCCGGCAACTTTTCAACGGACTCGCCGGCGGCCGATCGCGGGTGAGTTTCGACGGGCGCATCATTGTTGCACCTGACGCCCAGAAGACCGAGGCCTATCAGGAAAACCATAATATCGTGCTGTCGGACGAGGCCCATGTGGATACGCGTCCCCAGCTGGAGATCTATGCCGATGACGTGAAATGCTCCCACGGTGCCACGATCGGCCGCCTGGACGAGGATGCCCAGTTCTACATGCGTTCGCGGGGCATCCCGGAGGCGGAAGCCAAGGTGCTCCAGATGCTGTCCTTCCTTTCCCCGGTAACACCCGAAGAAAAGCGCAAACAAGTGGAACGTGCTGTCTTATTGCTTGTTTGACAAAGAGTTTCTATCTTTGGCCAAGATATGGGAAGGAAAGTCTTCGTAGTATTTCTGCTGCTGGCAACTGTTTGGTCGTGCAGCCGTTCCCGGCCTGCTGAAGAATTGTTGGTCGAACTGGACGGCTATGTCTCGGCCAGAGACTTGTATGTCGTCCGGAAAAAGGACCGGATGGCGGCCATCCGGGACCTGGCCCTGAGTGCCCGCGATCCGCTTCGCCGCTATGAGCTGGAGATGGAGCTTGCAGACGGTTTTTTCCCGTTCAGTTTCGATTCCACCCAGGCTTGCCTGAAGCGGTGCCAGGAGTTGGCGGGAAGTGATAAGGAACGTTTTGACCTTGCTTCCATCCGGCTCGGTCACTTGTATGCGAAGGCCGGCAATTACATGGAGGCCCATAACCTCCTGTATGGCCAGTTGGACAGCGCCTCCCTGTCCGGAGACCTGAAAGCGGAATACCTGATGGCCCTGTACGATTTCAGCCGGGACCTCGCGGGCAATTCCGGCATGGTGGAGCGGCTTTCCATCCCTCCTGCCGAAGGATTCCGGAAACAGTTGCTGGAAATCCTTCCCGCACATTCAGACACGTGGCGCGTGTTGATGAGGGACCAGCTGATGGACGAGGACCGGCTGGTCGCGGCCGACAGTTTGTCGCGGCTTCTGATCAGCGGCACGAACCAGGATGAGCACCAGTTTGCCATCTATGCGTTTTATATGTCCGAGATCGCCGAGCGGATGGGACGGCCGGACGAACGTCTGCTGTGGCTGGTCCGGTCTGCGGAAAGCGATATCGTGAATGCCGTGAAGGATTATGCCTCCCTGACCATGGTCGCCCAGCATATCCTGCCGACCGACGTGGACCGGTCGTTCCAGTACCTTCGGATTGCTCAGGAAGATGCCCTCGCTTACAATGCCAAACTCCGCCCCTGGCAGATTTCCCGTTTCCTGATGGACGTGGAGGATGCCTATGCCGACCGTCAGGTCCGCTCGCGCAAGCTGATCAACGGGATTCTTTTCCTGCTTGCCGTCCTGGCCGTCATCCTTTCCGTCGTGTCATGGTTCTTTGTCAAGCGCTCCCGCCGGTTGACGCGCATGCGGAAGGAACTGGAAAGCACCAATGCCGAACTGGCTCTTGCCAACAGCCGGCTCAATGAGCTGAACAGGGAGATTTCCAAGTCCGACCAGGTGAAGGAAGAACATATCCTGAGTTTCCTGGAAGGCCTGTCCGGCCAGATCCACCACCTGCGTTCGGAGGACAACCGTTTCCGGAACCTCCTCAAGCAGGGAAAAGCGGACCAGCTCCTGAAGGAACTCTCCATCAGCGGACGCTCCGAGAAGGCGCGCGATGAGTTTTACGAGTCGTTCGACGCCACGTTCCTGGCCATGTATTCGGATTTTGTGGAACAGTTCAACGCCCTGCTGAAAGAGGAGGCAAGGATGTACCCGCCCAAGGGCAGGCTCAATACGGAACTGCGCATTTTCGCGCTGATCCGGCTCGGCGTGGACGACAGCAAAAAGATCGCCTCCATGCTGGATTACTCCGTCAGCACCATCTACAATTATAAGGTTTCGGTCAAAAATGCCGCCCTCGGAGATCGCGAAACTTTCGAGGAACGGGTAAAAATGATCGGGAAATAGTGGATTTTTAGTTCTTGGATCACTACTTAATCAAGCTTTTGCTTAGATACTAAATTATTGATGATAAAGGAGTTGTATTTTCGATACCACTACTTTATTATTCTTTTGCGCGCGAGGTGTATGTTTCGTTGATAATTTTGCATGGGACCTTGTTCCAGAACACTTTTACCAACAACAATAACCAACGCAAAACTCATCGCAAACGTATGAAAAAAATTGCTATCCTGATCCTTTCATTAGGATTGAGCCTGGTGGCCATGGCCCAGAACGTCACTTTCCGGGGTGTCGTCCTGGACAAAGCACACCAGAGTGTCGCAGGCGCTTTCATCGTTCAGCAGGGCACCACGAACGGTACCATGTCGGATGCGGACGGCAACTTCTCCCTCCGCGTTCCCCAGGGCGCCGTTGTGGAAGTCTCCTGCATGGGGTATGAAAGCAGGCTTTTTACGGTGACGGAAGACCAGATGCTGGACATCCTTCTCGAGGATGATGCGCAGATGCTGGAGGAAACCGTCGTTATCGGTTACGGTGTCCAGAAGAAATCCGTGGTCACCGCAGCCATTTCCAGTATTACTTCGGATGACCTGAAAGCCACCGCGCAGACGCGCGTGGACAATGTCCTCCAGGGTATGACCTCCGGCGTGACGGTCATCCAGAGTTCCGGTGCTCCTGATGCCGGGACGCAGGTGCGTATCCGCGGTATCGGTACCATCAACAACTCCGAACCGCTGTACATCGTGGACGGCCTTCCTGCCGGCAGCATCGACTACCTGAACCCGAATGACATCGAGCGGATCGAGGTCCTGAAGGACGCCGCTTCCGGTGCCGTCTACGGGGCACGTGCCGCCAACGGCGTCGTGCTGATCACGACCAAGAAAGGCTCCAAGGGAAAATCCCAGGTGTCCTACAATTTCTCTTACGGTATCCAGAACCCCTGGCGGAAACCCGCCGTGCTGAACGCGACCGAGTATGCCGTCATGATGAATGAGGGACAGTTGAATGCCGGCAACGCCCCGATGTTCGACGATCCGTATTCGCTGGGAGAAGGCACCGACTGGATCGACGCCGTCTTCGACAAGAATGCGCCCGTGGTCAAGCATGACATCTCCGTCACCGGCGGAACGGATGTCATGGATTATGCCGTCTCCCTCGGCTACCTGAGCCGTCAGGGAACGATCGGCGGCCGCTTCGGGCGTTCTTTCTACGACCGTATCACCTACCATCAGAATCTGGGATTCAACGTGTTTGATTCTTCCGAGGAACGTAGTTTCCTCAATGCCATGACGGTGCGTACGAACCTTTCTTACGCGCACATCAGCAGCGCCGGCATCTCCACCAACTCCGAATATGGTTCTCCGCTGGGATCCGCCATCGGCATGTCCCCGCTTGAAACCATTTATGCTTCCGAGGCGGACGAGGCGCGTTACCGTGCCCTCTATCCGAATGGATATCCTTTCATCATCCGGGACAAGGAAGGTCGCGCGTATACGATTGCCGATGCCGGAACCTACAACGAGCAGGCCAACCCGATCGCCGACCTGGACCGTCCTACGGGATCGACTGGAACCAACAAGTTCATCGCCGGCGCCCAGTCCGAACTCCAGATCTGGGACAACCTGAAACTCCGTTCCTCCGTTTCCCTGGACCTGGCGTATGTGGATTCCCACAGCTACTCTCCCGAGTATTTCCTGACATCCAAGAATTACAAGTATGACACGGTCACTCCGGTGTCCCAGTATGACAAGAACGGGAATGAGACGATCGTGGAGAAGATCAACTATGGTTCCAGCGCCTCCCAGAGCAACAGCAAGTATTTCAGCTGGCAGGTCGAGAATGTGCTGGCTTACGACAAGACCATCGGAAAGCACAGCTTCAGCACCGTGCTGGGCCAGACCCTCTTCCGTTCGACCAGTGCCAACGTGGGAGCGGAAGCCAACGGTCTCCGCTATCCGTATGACGAGTGGAAGATCTCGGTGAACAACACGCTTGGACAGCGTACCGATGGCGACCGCAACGGTTGGGGAAGCTGGAATTCCATTCCCTACAGCCTGATGTCCTGGTTCGGCCGTGTCTCCTACAACTATGACGAGCGTTACATGGGCGAGGTCACTCTCCGCCGTGACGCCTCCAGCCGGTTCGGCCCGGACAACAAATGGGGTACCTTCCCTTCTTTCTCCCTGGGTTGGAATGTGAAGAATGAAGCCTTCATGCAGTCCGTGGACTGGCTGTCCACCCTGAAACTGCGTGCTTCCTGGGGTATCAACGGTAGCGACAATATCGGCAACTTCACCTATGCCGTCTATGCAAGTTCCGGAAACAACTATGCTTTCGGTTCCGGTGCGACCGGCAGCGAGACAATCACGATCGGCACCAAGCCTTCCGGCCTGGCGAACCCGAACGTGAAGTGGGAGCAGTCCATCCAGACCGACCTCGGTATCGAGATGGGCTTCCTGGGGAACCGCATCACCGCGACGGTGGATTACTACAACAAACTCACTTCCGGCATGCTGATGGCAATGGCCGTCCCGAGCTATTCCGGAGACTCCGCCCCGCAGGGCAATGTGGGCAACATGGTGAACCGGGGCGTGGAATTCGACCTGGGTTACCGCAACCACATCGGGGATTTCCATTACAAGGTTTCCGCCAATGCCACCTATAACCGGAACGAGCTGACGTTCCTCGGCGATGACGCGACGTCCCTGTACGGATCGAACCACAAGATCGGCCAGCTTACCCGCGGTATCGTGGGATTGCCTTTCCCGTATTTCTACGGTTACAAGACCGACGGCATCTTCCAGAATGTGGACGAGGTCAACAGCTATGTGGATAAAGACGGCAATCTCCTGCAGCCCAATGCCGCCCCCGGCGACGTCCGCTTCGTGGACGTGGACGAAAACGGCATCCTGGACGACGCCGACCGTACATACATCGGAAAGGGTGTCCCGGACTGGACCTTCGGTATCACGCTGTCCGCCGAGTACAAGGGATTTGATTTCTCCATGCTCCTCCAGGGCATGTTCGGCGTGCAGGCCTTCCATGTGGACCGCCGTACCGACCTTTATTACATCAACCTTCCCAAGAACATCCTGAACCGCTGGACCGGCGAGGGTACCTCCAACAAGTATCCGCGTTTCGTCTTTGACTCGGCCAACGAGAACTACCGGGTTTCCGACCTCTGGGTAGAGGATGCTTCTTTCCTGAGAGCCCGCAACATCCAGCTGGGCTACACGCTGCCGTCCAACCTGACCCAGCGTGTCAAGATCGCCCGCCTGAGACTCTATGTGCAGGCCGAAAACGCCTTTACGCTGACCCGTTATACGGGATGCGACCCTGAAGTGACCGGCGGTAACGGCTTCGGTTCGGATGCCGGTATCGACCGCGGTGTCTACCCTCAGGCACGTACCCTGACCTGTGGCCTCAACCTTAATTTCTAAAATGAATACAGAGATGAAAAAGATATATCTTGCCCTCAGCGCCGCAGCCCTGCTGCTTGTCTCTGCCTGTTCCACGGATTTCGTATCCCCGAAACACAACAGTTCCGAGCCGCTGGATGAGTATTTCAACACCGAGGCCCGCATGTTCCAGAGCCTGGTGGCTGCCTATGACCCGCTGGAATGGTTCGACTATGCCTTCGGCCAGTACGACGCCCTGCACCTGGTGAACGACATCATGGCGGACGACATGTACTGCGGCGGTTCCAACGACGGTGACCAGCCCATCCTGGTCAAGACGCATTATTATACGCTGACTCCTACCGAGCAGCCCAACCAGATCTGGACGGTCTGCTATTCAGGAATCAACCGGGCCAATACCGTGCTGCAGTACGTGGACGGCGTCGGGGAGATGTCCGACCAGACAAAGACCCTCTACAGGGCGGAGGCCATGACACTCCGGAATTTCTACTACACCCTCCTCTGGAAGTACTGGGGCAATGTCCCTTACTACGAGGAGAACCTGAAAGCCCCTTATATCGGCGAGCAGCTGGGCCACGACGAGGTGTATGCCAGGATTGTCAGCAGCCTCGAGGAGGTAATCGCCCTGAACGTGCTCCCGATGAAGGCCGCCGTGGGCAGCGAAGGCCGCGTCACCAAGGCCATGCTGTACATGCTCTATGCAGAAGTGGTCATGTACCAGAAAGATACCGAACGGTATGCGAAGGCGCTCAATTACATGAAGGAGATCATTTCCAGCGGCCAGTACTCCCTGGTAAGCGATTTCGCCTCCATCTGGCTGGAATCCGGTGAGTGGGGCTCCGAATCTATCTGGGAAATCAACTACATCTCCGAAGGCGGTGTCCGTAGCTGGAGCAACTCCATCGCATTGGGCGGGCAGGTGTTTTCCGTCCTCTGCGGCATCCCTGCCGAGAAAGGCACTGAGTTCCAGGAAGGCTGGGGCTTCGGTCCCATCGCCAAGAGCGCGTACGACATGTATGACGACACCGATATCCGCCGCGACGGGGGTATCCTGAATTTCGAGGCGTATGCCGCGACCCATAAGGACGCTACATATACTCCGCGCTGGCAGGATACCGGCTACTTCAACCTGAAATACCTTCCTTACAAGGGTGGCAACCATGGATATCTGGCCGATGACAACTTGAATTACGGCAACAATTTCCGGTATTACCGCTATGCCGAGACCCTGCTCAATGCGGCTGAACTGAGCAGCCTGCTGGGCCAGGACGGCTCCTCTTTCCTGAAGGAGGTCCGCGACCGTGCCCACTGCCAGGACACCGGCACCTCCTATGACGACATCATCGAAGAACGCCACAAGGAGTTTGTGGGCGAAGGCAAACGCTACTGGGACCTCATCCGCAGCGGCCTGGCTTCTACCGTGCTCAAGGGTGCGAACCACGAATACCGGACCAACGACTGGTCCGAGTCCAAGAAATACTGGCCGATTCCGCAGTCTGAAATTGACAAAGATCCTGCCCTCCAGCAGAACAACTATTAACAGAGCGACACCATGAAAACAATTTGGAAATTTATGACCTTGGCGGCGGCCGCCGCCTTCATGGCCGCTTGCCAGCCCACGTATCCGGAGATTATCCCCGGCGATGTCCCGCAGGCTTCCAACCTGGATGTCACCATCACGGTGGACCAGGAGACCAACTATGCCACTTTCGTGATGAATACGGAAGGCGTGGTTCCGGTCTGGATTTTCGGGGACCAGCTTATTGACGGGAAGGCTTCCAAGCGCTATTCCTACACGGCCAACGGCCTTTCCCTCCGTTTCCGGGATGCCGGCGAGCATACCGTGGAGGTAAAAGCCTACAACAAGAACGGCATTTCCCAGGGTTCCATCGTAAAGACCTTCAAGATGGACAACACCTACCGCGATCCGTTCGACCCTTCTCCGTATGTCCGCAACATTTCAGGCGGTTCCTCCGTGGACTGGATCTGGAACAGCTCCAAGGACGGACATTTCGGTTGTGGCTGGGTCTATACGGACGCAGGGGAGTATGCCCCGAATCCGCTGGGCTGGTGGAGCTGCGGCGCCAACGGCAAAGCCGACTTCCTGTATAACGATACGATGACGTTCACCTCGGACGGCCAGTATACCTTCGATCCCGGTGACGGCCAGGCCTATGCCAAGCATGATGCCGAGTATCCTGCCGGTCACGCCACCGAGGCTGACGATTACCTTTTCCCTGCAGAGAAGAGCACCACGAAGTACACCTTCGAGAACAACTGGAACGCAGCCGGCATCGAAGAGATCTTCCTGGTCCTTGAACGCGGCAGCATCCTCTCCTATGTCCCCCATAAGGACAATGTGGAGAATCCGCGCTTCCAGGTGCTGGAGACCAAGTCCAGCGAAATGCGCAAGACTCTCAAGCTCATGGCGATTGCTTATACCCCTGACAACAAGGCCGGTATCTCCTATTACTATGAGTTCATCCCCAAGGGTTCTGCTGCCGATGAAGGCGATCCGCTCTTCGGCAAGGACAGCCGGACCTGGGTGCTGGATAACGAGACTTCCGGTTATATGGGTTGCGGCGAGTCCGTGGCCAACCCGACCAACTGGTGGTCGGCCAATCCCCATGACAAAGACGGTTTCGGTGTAGCCGATGATGAGATTACCTTCTTCAAGGACGGCAAGTATACCTTCAACCCGGGTGCGGACGGAAAGATCTACTGCAACTGGGAATCCGGTTACCACAGCGAGCTGTGGAGCGGCGTCTCGAATGACGACTATGACGCTCCGGCAGAAGCTCAGGAGTCCACGTATACACTCGGATCTGATGCGGACGGCGACTATATCGAACTCCCTGCCGGCATCTTCTTCACCTATTTGCCGAACAAGGCCGTCCTGGATACACCTACCCGTCTGTACATCAAGGAGAACACGAAGGACAAGCTGGTCCTCGTGGCCAAGTTCAACGGCATCAGCTGGCAGCTGATCTTCCGTCCCAAGGACGGAGGTGGAGCGCAGGCGGATCCCCTGTTCGGCATCACCAGCAAGATCTGGGTCTATGACAACGAAGCCCAAGGGTATCTGGGCTGCGGTCCCAGCGTGGCCGATCCGACCAGCTGGTGGAGCGGTGAACCCCATATCAAGGATGCCTTCGGCGTGAAGGATGACGAACTGACGTTCTTCGCCGACGGGAAATACACCTTCAATCCTGGTGAGGACGGTGTGGTTTACTGCAACTGGGAGTCCAATTACCATCCGGAACTCTGGGGCGGCGGAACCAACGAAGACTACGATGCCCCGGCGGAATTCCAGGAAGCGACTTATACCCTGGACAGCGATGCGGATGGCGACTATATCGAGCTTCCTGCCGGCATTTTCTTCGGCTATGTGCCGAACAAGGCTGTTCTGGATACGCCTACTCGCCTGTATATCAAGGAAAACACTCAGGATAGGCTGGTTCTCGTAGCCAAGTTCGACGGTATCAGCTGGCAGATGATTTTCCGTCCCAAGGAGGGACAGGATATCAGCGGTGGCGGTGAGCCTGCGTCACTGGAGGAAGCCCTGGTGGGATCCTGGACCTGGGATGCCGACGTGAAGGGTCATTTCGGCTGCGGCCCGAACCTGGGAGATCCCCTGAGTTGGTGGAGCGGAGACGCCCACTGCAAGGACGATGCGTCGATGTATGATGATGTCATGACCTTCACGGCGGACGGCCAGTATACCCTGGATCCGGTGGACGGAATGACCTACATCAACAAGGACGTGACCGTTTTCGATGACCGGAAGGTGGATTCCCCCTACGGAGACGATTTCCGCATCCGTTCCGAAAAGACCACGTTGGGGTATGAGTTGGATGAAGACGGTGATTTTGAAGTGATCAAGCTTTCCGACGGTGCCATTTTCTCCTATGTCCCGAACAACGATTTCGTGGATGAACCTTATCTGTATGTCCGCTCTTACACGAAGGACCAGCTGGTCCTGATGAGCTTCAACGGAGGCATTGCCTGGCAGTTCATCCTGAAACGCGTCAACTGATGAAGTGTCTGTTTACAAAGGGGTTGCTGTCGCTCTGGGCGGCAACCCTTTTCTCCTCAGCCTGCGGATGCCGGCCATCGGAGAACCCGGTGCAGGAAACGGCTGTCGTATCCGTTTCCCCTGCCTCGCTTTCCGTTTCGGACAGTGCCGCCGAGGAAACGGTCACCGTCACTTCTAACTGCGACTGGGGCGTATCGGTTACGGACAAGGAGTGGTGCTCCGTGTCTCCTTCCGGAGGGATCAGCGGAACGACGCCCGTGACGGTCCGGATTGCGGAGAACAATACGTATGAGAAGCGGTCCAACACCATCACTATCCGTTACGGGAACCGGTCTGTCGAAGTTCCCGTGACCCAGGACGGCAAGGAACTCCCCCCTCCGGCTCCGGAGCCGGAGTTCGTCGTCCCGGACGGCTATGTACTGGATTGGAACGAAGAATTCAACGAGGACGGGAAACCCTCCCTTGCCGACTGGTGGTACGAGACCGGCGGCGGTGGCTGGGGAAACAATGAGCAGCAGGTCTATGTGGCCAGCGCCAAGGACGGCGTGGACCTCGCCTTCATGGAAGGAGGCTCCTTGAAGATCCAGGCCCGCAAGATCGGTGGAACCGTGTACTCGATCCGGATGAACACCAAGCGGTCCTGGCAATACGGCTGGTTCGAAGGCCGCATCAAAGTGTCCGACACGCCGGGCAGCTGGCCCGCCTTCTGGATGATGCCGCAGGAGTTCAGGACCTGGCCGGGCGACGGCGAAATCGACATCATGGAGTATGCCATTTCCACGCAGGGAAAGGACAAATCCTCTTCCAGCATCCATTGCAATGCATACAACTGGCCGAAAGGGACCCAGA
>JAGAHD010000038.1 GCA_017627255.1 Bacteroidales bacterium
CCCCCCGCACCTTTCGCTGCGGTACGTTACATCCCCCATATGCAGGACCGTTCCCGGGAAATCCCTGACGAACAAAAGGTTGGAACCGCCGCCCATCACGAAGACAGGCTGCGGAAGCGCCTCGAAATCAAGATGGAGCAAATCCTCCGGTTCTGTCACCTCCACATAGGCCGCACACGACACCTTCATTCCGAAAGTGTTCCGCTGGGAAAGGTCGTATGCGTCGTGCCGGGTGATCACGGGCGTTATGCTTCTTTCTTGACGTCGGTGCGGATCTGGAGCTCGTCCAGCTGCTCCTGGTCGATTTCGGACGGGGAATCGATCATCACGTCGCGGCCCTGGTTATTCTTCGGGAACGCGATGTAATCACGGATTGAATCCGAGCCGCCCATGAGCGCACAGACACGGTCGAAACCGAATGCAAGGCCGCCATGGGGCGGAGCGCCGAACTTGAAGGCATTGATGATGAAACCGAACTTGTATTCCGCCTCTTCGGGGCCGATCCCCAGCACCTCGAACATGCGCTTCTGCATGTCGGCATTGTGGATACGGATGGATCCGCCGCCCAGTTCGTTACCGTTCAGCACGAAGTCGTATGCATTGGCGCAGACCCTCTCCAGGTCCTCTTTCTTGTCGCTGTAGAACCACTTTTCATGCTCTGGCTTCGGTGCCGTGAAAGGATGATGCATGGCATAGAAGCGCTGCGTTTCGTCGTCCCACTCCAGGAGCGGGAAGTCCACGATCCACAGCGGAGCGAACACCTTCGGGTCGCGAAGGCCCAGCCGGCCGCCCATCTCCAGACGCAGCACGCCCAGCATGGTCTGTATCTTGCGCTTGTTGTCTCCGGACATCACCAGAATCAGGTCCCCCGGCTTCGCTTCGGCCGCAGCGGCTATCTTCGAGAGGTCTTCAGGGGTGTAGAATTTGTCGATCGAGGACTTGAAGGAGCCATCGGCATTGACGCGGATATAGATCAGCCCCTTGGCTCCGACCTGCGGACGCTTGACCCATTCGGTCAGTTCGTCCACCTGCTTACGGGTATAGTCGGCGGCGCCGGGAACGGCAATGGAGCCGATATAGGCCGCACCGTCCAGCACACCGAAGCCCTTGCCTTTGGCGACATCGGTCAGCTCATGGATAGTCATGCCGAAACGGACATCCGGTTTGTCGGAGCCGTACCGGTCCATGGCATCGTACCAGGTCATCCGGGGAAGCGGGTCAGGAATGTCGACCCCGAGGACGTTCTTGAACAAGGTGCGCATCATCCCTTCGAAGGTATTCAGCACATCCTCCTGTTCCACGAAAGACATTTCGCAGTCGATCTGGGTGAATTCCGGCTGGCGGTCCGCCCGGAGATCCTCATCGCGGAAACAGCGGACAATCTGGAAATAACGGTCGTAACCGGCCACCATCAGCAGCTGCTTGAAGGTCTGGGACTCTGCGGAAGGGCATAGAACTCTCCCGGATTCATGCGGGAAGGGACGACGAAATCGCGGGCACCCTCCGGCGTGGACTTGATCAGGTACGGAGTCTCAATCTCCATGAAGCCCTTGGCGTCAAGATAGTTGCGGACCTCATGGGCGACCCGGTGACGCAGGGACAGGGCCCGGCGGAGCGGACCGCGGCGCAGGTCCAGGTAACGGTATTTCATCCGCAGGTCCTCTCCGCCGTCGGATTCATCCTCGATGGTGAAAGGAGGCGTGACGGACTTGTTGAGCACCGTGATGGCGGACAGTTTGATTTCAATGTCTCCGGTCGGCATCTTCGCATTCTTGGCCTGGCGTTCGACGACCTCGCCCCGGGCCTGGATCACGAATTCACGGCCGAGTGAAGTGGCGGTTTCCACCAGGGCGGCAGGAGCGTCGGCTTCCACGACCAGCTGGGTGATGCCGTAACGGTCCCTGAGGTCGATGAAGGTCATTCCGCCCAGTTTGCGGGCTTTCTGGACCCATCCGGCGAGCGTAACCTGCTCTCCCTTGTTGGCAATGCGGAGTTCCCCGCAAGTGTGTGTACGATACATATATGCTGTTTTTTTATCTGTTGCGCTTCATAATTACAATTTACAAAAATAGCAAAAAAATATGAGTATCTTTGCAGGACAAAGCGATTTCGGCATGGAAGTAAGAGCAAAGAAAGCCCTCGGGCAGCATTTTTTGACAGACCAGAAGGTGGCCCGGGCCATCGTGGACGCACTCCGGCCGTCGGAAGTTTCCCGCGAAGCTGCGACGAGAGTCCCCGTCCTGGAAATCGGACCCGGTATGGGCGTGCTCACCCAATACCTGCTGGAGCGGCCGGACGTAGACCTGCGGCTCGTGGAAATCGACGGGGAATCCGTGGAATACCTGCTGACCCATTTCTCCGGCATGCAGGGACGGCTCCTTCAGGCGGATTTCCTGTCCCTCAAGCTGGAAAAGATCTTTCCGGACCGGTTTGCCGTCATCGGCAATTTCCCCTACAACATCTCCTCCCAGATCTTCTTCAAGATCCTGGATTACCGGGAGCGTATTCCTGAGGTCGTATGCATGATCCAGAAAGAGGTGGCCGAACGGATCGCGGAGGGACCGGGATCCAAAACCTACGGTATCCTGTCCGTCCTGCTGCAGGCCTGGTATGACATCACCTACCTTTTCAGCGTCGGTTCCGGATGCTTCGCTCCCCCGCCGAAGGTCGAATCCGCCGTTATCCGGCTTACCCGGAACAGCCGCACATCCCTCGGCTGCGACGAAGTCCTGTTCAAGGAAGTGGTGAAAACCGCGTTCGGACAGCGCCGCAAGACCCTCCGCAATTCCCTCAAACCCCTGATCTTGAGAAAAGCCGCCCGGGAAGGTTGGGATCCGTCCGGCTTCCTGTCCGGAGACAGCCGCCAGGTCGCCGAGGCGCCGGAGCTGGAACTCATCCTGCAGGAGGACGACGGCCGCATCGGCCGCAAGAAAGGGAAAAACCACGGTGGCGGAGCGGAGGGAAATCCTACCCGCACCCTTTGCTCGACCCCTGCCGGCTCGCTGGGGGATTTCCTCACGGATCCGGTTTTCGAACGCCGGCCGGAGACCCTTTCCGTCGAAGATTTCATCACCCTGACCAACTTCCTGTCCTGACGCCCCTTCCCATGCTGAAACGGTACGGCACAGATTATGAAGGAATCATCCCGTCCCTTAAATATTCAACTGAGCCATGAAACGCAACATTTTTACCCTCCTGTTCGCCGGCCTTGCCCTGCTGGCCGTTTCCTGCGAGAAAGAATCTGTCGAACATACCGGAGACCAGAGCGGGACGCTCTATGGTTACTGGTCCCTGGACACCAAGACGGTGGACATCCTGTCCAATGCCGGAGGAAACAATGGCACAAACCATGATGAAACCGATTTCCGGGGCGACAACTTCCTCCTCTACCTGACTGATTTCCAAGTCGCATTCGGTCAGGAAGGGACCCTGCTCACCTTCGACATCGACGATGTGGACGGGGTTACATACTCCTACAACGCCGACAAACAGCAGATTACCTTTCACAAGCCGATCGTCCTGTCCAAGGGATTCCTGTCCGTCAAGATCATGCAGCTGTACGGCACCTATGACATCACGGAACTCACGGACAAGAATATGACCCTCAAGAAAGAAGAGACCATCGCCCTCGGCAGTCTCAGTTCGACGCAAACGACAGTCTATCAGTTCCATAGACTCTCCGAAAAATCCTCGGCGAAATAACCGTTCCGCGGTAGCGGAACCCTTGCCTACAAAAAAACAGCCGGAATGGCTGTTTTTTTGTGGCCCCTGGGGGACTTGAACCCACGACCCACGGATTATGAGTCCGCTGCTCTAACCAACTGAGCTAAGGGGCCGCTTCGTGAAAAGCATGCAAAATTAGCAAACTTTCAGCAAAGGAGCAAATCCCGGCGGGACTGCCGGGCAGGAAGACACTGTTCGGCGGGAAGAAGGGACAGTTTCTACACCACGCGCACCTTGTGCATTTCAAGGAGAACCTGGTTTTCAGGTTGATAAAATTTGACCGACATATTTGTTATGTTCTATATGCCTGGGGACCACTAAGTTACGGAAATATTTGTATCTTTGCAACCATTATGCTGGGAACGATCGTCAATACCGCCTGCATCATCACGGGCACCCTCATCGGGACCTTTTTCAAGAAGGGACTCGGAGAAAAATATACGAAGACTTTGTTCAATGCCATGGGCCTGGCTTCCCTGGCCCTCGGCGCCAGTTCCTTCGTCCAGAACATGCCCAAGAGCGAGTTCCCCGTCCTCTTCATCCTCAGCCTTGCCATCGGCGGGGTCGCCGGGACGGCCCTCGACCTGGACGGCCGGGTGAAACGGCTGATCGCCAAGCGCGGTGGAGAGAGTTTCGCCAACGGCCTCATCTCCGCCTGCCTGCTGTACTGCATCGGCACGTTTTCCATCGTCGGACCGGTGCTGAGCGCCCTTCAGGGAGACAACACATTCCTGTATACGAATTCCACCCTGGATTTCGTCACATCAATGGTTTTCGCCACCACGTACGGCATCGGGATGATCCTCGCCGCCCCCATCCTCTTCTGCTGGCAGGGCCTGTTCTATCTTATCGCGAAACTCGCCTCGTCAAGTCCCCTTCTCCAGGGGACGCTGGTCAACGAACTGGCCATCGTCGGCGGCGTGCTCATCATTTCCTCCGGCCTGTCCATCCTCAACATCAAGGACTGCAAGACGCTCAATTACATCCCCGCCCTGCTCGTCCCCGTACTGTGGTTCCTGATCAAGAGCCTCTTCTGACTCCGGAACATATAAAAAGAGGCCGGCTCTATTTGCGAGCCAGCCCCTTCTGCGTACACGTCAAAGATCTGCTTTATCCTCAGACCTTGATCTCAACCTCGACACCGGAAGGGAGTTCGAGTTTCATGAGGGCGTCGACAGTCTTCGCATTGGAATCGTCGATGTCCAGAAGACGAACATAGGAGTCGAGTTCGAACTGCTCGCGGGACTTCTTGTTGACGAAGGTCGAGCGGTTCACAGTGAAGATTTTCTTGTTGGTAGGAAGGGGAATGGGACCATTGACCTTTGCACCGGTAGCCTTCACTGTGTCAACGATCTTGCTGGCGGACTTGTCCACGAGCATATGGTCGTATGACTTAAGTTTGATTCTGATTTTCTGGCTCATATCAATAACTTTTTTTACTTTTCTTAAACTTTACTCGTCATCGGAAGGCATCCGGTATCCGCTCTTCTCGACAATGTCCTTGGCCAGAGAGGCGGGAACCTCTGCATAGTGGTCGAAGGTCATGGTGCTGGTAGCGCGTCCGGAAGACAGCGTACGTAGCACGGTGACATAGCCGAACTGTTCAGCGAGCGGAACGAATGCTTTGACGATGCGTGCTCCATTGGCGGTGGAATCCATGGCGACAATCTGGCCGCGGCGGCGGTTCAGGTCACCGACAATGTCGCCCATATAGTCCTCCGGGGTTACCACCTCGAGCGACATGATCGGCTCGAGCAGGACCGGATGACATTTCGGACAGGCATGGCGGAACGCCATCCGGGCAGCCAGCTCGAACGAGAGCTGGTCGGAATCGACCGGATGATAGCTTCCGTCAAGAACGGTTACCTTCAGGGAAGGAACCTCATACCCGGCCAGGACACCGTTGGCCATGGCGGCCTGGAAGCCCTTTTCAATGGACGGGATGAATTCCTTCGGGATGTTGCCGCCTTTGACCTCGTTGACGAACTGGAGTCCCATGACGCCGTCGTCAGCGGGAGAGATCTCAACGATAATGTCTGCGAACTTACCGCGACCGCCGGTCTGCTTCTTGAAGACCTCACGCAGCTGGTAGCTGGAGGTGATGCTCTCCTTGTAGTTGACCTGAGGTGCACCCTGGTTGATATCGACGCCGAACTCACGACGGAGCCGGTCGACGATGATATCCAGATGTAGCTCACCCGTGCCGCTGATGACGGTCTGGCCGGTCTCATGGTCGGACTTGACGGTGAAGGTAGGATCTTCCTCAGCGAGCTTGCTGAGGGCGATGCCGAGTTTGTCCAGATCCTTCTGGGTCTTGGGCTCGACGGCGATGCCGATCACCGGATCCGGGAATTCCATGGATTCGAGGGTGATGGGATGGTCTTCCACACAGACAGTGTCGCCGGTGCGGAGGTCCTTGAACCCGACAGCCGCACAGATGTCGCCAGCCTCCACGAACTCGATGGGGTTCTGGTGGTTGGAGTGCATCTGGTACAGGCGGGCCACCCTCTCTTTCTTGCCGGTACGGGTGTTATAGACGTAGGAACCAGCGTCCAGACGGCCGGAATACGCCCGCAGGAAAGCCAAGCGTCCCACAAAGGGATCCGTGGCAATCTTGAAGACGAGGGCCGCGAACGGTTCCTGGTCGGACGGCTTGCGGACAACTTCCTGGCCGGTCCGCGGGTCTGTTCCCTTGACGGAACCCTTGTCGAGCGGAGAAGGGAGGTAACGCATGACTGCGTCGAGAAGGAACTGGACACCCTTGTTCTTGAACGAAGAACCGCAGCATGCCGGCACGATCTGCATGGAGATGGTGCCCTTGCGGAGAGCGGTGATGATTTCTTCGCGGGTCAGGGAATCCGGATCTTCAAAATACTTCTCCATCAGGGTCTCATCGCATTCGGCCGCCGTTTCCAGCAGGATGTCCCTCCAGCGGGCGGCTTCTCCCTTAAGGTCCGCGGGAATCTCGCCTTCATGGTAGTTGACGAGCTCCTCGGAACTGTCGTAGAAGATAGCCTTCATGTCGATGAGGTCGATGATGCCTTCGAACTTGTCTTCGGCACCGATCGGGAGACAGATGGGAACGGCCGTAGCTCCGAGCTTGGTCTTGATCTCCTCGACACAGGCGAGGAAATCAGCGCCGACCCGGTCCATCTTGTTCACATACGCGATCTTAGGCACGCCATACTTGTCTGCCTGGCGCCAGACCGTCTCGGACTGAGGCTGGACCCGGCCTACCGCGCAGAAAGTAGCCACCGTACCGTCCAGGACACGGAGGGAGCGTTCAACTTCGACCGTAAAGTCGACATGGCCGGGAGTATCGATCAGGTTAATCTGATAGGTATCTCCCTCATAGTGCCAGAACGCCGTGGTAGCGGCAGAAGTGATGGTAATGCCCCGCTCCTGCTCCTGCACCATCCAGTCCATCGTGGCCGCACCCTCGTGCACTTCACCGATCCTGTGCGTCTTGCCGGTGTAGTAAAGGATGCGTTCGGACGTAGTGGTCTTGCCGGCATCG
>JAGAHD010000039.1 GCA_017627255.1 Bacteroidales bacterium
GCCAGTTCTGACGCGCAATATTGGACGGAGGGGACCCCCAGGCTCAACTGCTTGTTCTCCGCATAATAGTCGAGGAGCAGCTGGTGGAAGCGCTTGAGCATGTCGGACGAATCCTTGTCCCCGAAAGCCGCTTGCCTCAGATAAATGCGGTTGCAATACTCGAGGATTACATGGAGATAACCTTGGAGCACTCCCCGTAGGGCAGGGCTGTCTTCATGGTCCTGGACTTCTTTACGCATCTGGCCGATGAGCAGGGAAATCCGGTCCCATTCCGTTGGCGTCATCTCCAGCGAGTTGCTGGAATAGTAGGAGAAGAAACCGTATCCCTCCATCTTTTTCTCCCAGGCGGTCCCTTGAGTCAATTCCGGAGACCAAAGGAGAACCCATCCCTTTCGGGTTATCAGTTCCCCGTTGTCTTCCACGCCTCCGATCTGCCCCGGCGCCACCGCAATGATGGAAGGACCGTGGGTTTCGTAGGTTTTCATTCCATAGGAAATACCCTTGACAAACTCGTCCTGGATGAACAGTCCATACACGCTGTACAGGTTCAGGCTTCGGCGGAAGAGCCCCAGTTCTTCATAACGGAGGATGCATACAAGCGGATGAAGCGGGGGAGCGTTGACATAAGCCGCATAGACGTTCGGATTGGTTATGCGTAAAACCTTTTTCATGCGTGTGAGTCTCTGGAGGTTTGACAAATATAATGATTATCTGCGAAATTGGTTAATAATGGGCAAAAATGTGTTATGCCGTTTCAGATGAAACACGCTACTTTTGTAAAAATCAAACCAGTATGGATATCAATCGCCCCATCAATCGGAGAAATGCCCTCAAGGTGTTGGGCCTCGGCATGCTTTCCACCTGTGTCCCGGCCCTTCCCGCCGGCGGAAACACCCGGAAAGAAAAGAAGATCAAACGCTTGATCTTCTACTTCTCCGCCACCGGCAACAGCCTTTATGTTTCACGCCAGATTGCAGGAGAAGAGGGCACCCTGCTGAGCATCTCGCAGGAAATCCACAATGAGAATCCTGTTTATGATGCGGAAGAAATCGGCTTCGTCTGCCCGGTCTACTGCTTCATCCCGCCGGCAATCGTACAGGACTTCATCGCCCGTTCCACGTTCAAGGCCGATTATTTCTTCACCGTCGGCACTTATGGTGCCCACAGCACAATCTTCCCGGAATTCGTGGACAACCTGGCCAAGGAGAACGGTTTCCAGATGAATTACATCAATACGATCCAGATGGTCGACACCTACCTGCCGTATTTTGATGTGGATAGGGAAAAGGCGGACCCGAAGAATCAGCTGATTCCCGAAAAGATTGCAGCCGTTCTCGCGGCCATCGACAAGCGCGAAAACTATATCCTGCCGGTCACCGAGATGGATAGGATGATCTGCGAGGGATATTACCGTTCCTCCGGGCGTGACCGTAAGCGGCCTACGGTCACTCGTTCCGAAAAGATCGTCTTCGCCACCGATGCCTGCATCGGCTGCGGTGTTTGCACGTCGGTCTGCCCGCACGGTTCCTGGAAGGTGGTCGACGGTCATTCCGTCGCTGAAGGCGATTGCGAAAACTGCCTCGCCTGCGTCCACAACTGCCCGCAGAAGGCCATCTCCATCATTCCGACCCCTCCGGAGCCGGAGGAACCGAACCGGAATGCCCGCTACCGCAACCCGAACGTCAGCATCGCCGACCTGATCAAGGCAAACAGCCAGATCTGATTTTCAAGATATATGAAGAAGCAATCAAGATATATGAAGAAGCAATTGTTGACGGCGGCCGTATTCGCCCTCATCGGTTTTCTTGCTGCCGCCCAGCCCTGGATGATGCGCCCTCAAGGTCCCGTCAATGAGTTTTCGGCCCTGGAGGGGACATCCGTCCTCAATTACAACATGGTGCCGGAGCGCAACGTCCATTCCCGCGCCGGATATGGGCCTGCCTTTTATATCTTCCCGGACGGCCGGCTGGACAACAAACAGGCCCTTGAACTGGCCCGGAGGCTGAATCTGACCGACATCATCCAGGAATACGGCGGCCGGATCATGGTCGTCA